>CABIIJ010000001.1 GCA_902175065.1 uncultured Comamonas sp.
CAGGTTCATCTCGTCCAGGAACTCGCGCTTGCGAGTCCTCTTGGTTTTGCGCTCGAATCCGCTCTCGCCCAGGCTCATCTGTTTCATACCGCCACTGTCTCACATCGGGCGCTGGCGCCGAGGTTGTGCAGACCTTCCCTTGCTGTTATTAGTTCTGAAAGTATTTACCTTATAAAATCTATATTTTGATAGCAGAAGAAGCTCTTTTTTTGAAAAGAATCGAGCAGAATGGATGGATGCTGCGTACGGGTAAACAAAACGCTGAATATTTTCATTGATATTACAAAGTGTCCGGCGTGTCTGCTCCGGTAATTGATCCCGCGCCACCACCACAAAGGCGCTACCCACCCCATAAATCCACTCCATTTTTATTAAAAACCATAATTGACCATGAAACATCAAAAATAACTTTTCATTATAACATCCAACATACAATAATTATTCATGATTTACAATTAACAACAATACATAGAAAAACCTTAGCATTACATTCTCAATTATTTTTTGGAGAAAGTAATGAAGTCAATTTTCTTACTATTGCCTGCCATCTTGCTTGGCGGCTGCAGCACCATCTCCGCTATCCCATCTTCATCCGTACCAATCGTGGACAACGATCAAGTCAAGGAGAAGGTTTCTCGAACTTCTCTCCGCCCGATGTCCAGTATCACTGCAATAGAGCATCCCAGGACTCAGGAAATACTGAACTGCTCCAGTAAATCAATAGACTATATCCCAATACCACCAATACCCGCTGGAGGGTACACAGAAACGAAGGTAGAGAACAATAAAATAATTATCACTCCACAAAACTGGAACATCGGGGAAGAATCTGCAAAGAAAAATAATGCATTACTTAATAATATTGCCACCAACATTGCATATAGCGATCATGGAGGAGGTGCAAAATTAGCCAGCTTTTCTGCAGATCATAACCGCAAGCAATACGTTATCGACTTCATGAAATTCCGCATTGAACCCATGACCAATTCGGAAAATTTGAACACTCCAATAGGCTGGGCAAGAGTAGGAGTTGGTCTTCGCATCATCGTCGATATAACTAAATCCAGCGGTGAGATTTCCGGAAGTCTACTCGCTTTAGCTGCCAGCGCAAAAGCGAATAAAACCCAGGGATCCATCAGCGTAGAGCTCATCGGCATTGATTCACCCGAAGTGACCGCATCTATGCCATTCACTGTCGAACTCTCTGAAGGAAATATTCAAAAAGTTATTGAAACATTGGCAATCGTCAAGACAAAGTTATATGACAACACAACGACGATACATCCAAACTTCATTTCCCGCCTTGCTTGCCGTAAAGAGTAGTCTTCTCCCCCCTCCATTCGAATACGTACATGCTCATGTACGTATTCGATCGTGATACTCCCCACTCACCAATATCAAGCGCCTGAAGCGGATGCCAACTTCGCCCGGCGCACCTGCTCCGCAGTTACCACGATTTCCTGCGGGGCGATAAATGGGCGCTCTTGTGCCAAGACCTCCAAGTCCAGGGGGAGCTGGGGCAATACGCCCTTGCGCAGACAATCAATATGCCAAGCACCCCAAGCCTGCCAGTACGCCAGGCGCTGGGGAGAGATGCCGGTATCTGAATACCCCGTATCCCCAGCCGTCATCAAAGACCCTTCGCGGTGCGAACCAAGCGCCAACGGTTGAGCAATACGCTTTACTGCCCGCTTACCAAACACCAGTTTTAAGCGAGCATGAAACTCACTATCCGCCCCAGTGCGCACCATATCCCAAGCCCCCATGCGCTTTAGCACCATCTCACGACGAAACAAAGGCGAAGACGGGTTAAAGCGCATCAACGGATGCACAGGCCGCGCATAAAAAACGCCATCGTCCTGCATACGCACCCAATGTGAGGTCGTAGCCACCAAAGACACATCGTCCAACAAAGGCCTCACTTGGCGCTCAATCTTGACAGGATGCGACCAATCATCCGAATCGTGGCAGGTCACAAACTCCCCCTGTGCCAACTGCAACCCCATACTTTTGGCCAAGTACGTGCCACCATTGGCAGGCAGGCGCAACAGACGCACACGTGCATCTCTACGTGCCCATGCCTCCACCAGATCTGTGGTCGCATCACCGCTGGCATCGTCCACCACAATGATTTCCAGGTTCCGGTACGTCTGATTCAATAAGGACTCGATTGCCACCGATGCCCGCTCACCAGTGCGAAAAGTCGTCATCAGCACCGACACCAGCGGCCCGTTCTCCCGCTTTGGCAAATCCACCTGTACCTGCACATTACATGGACTGGGCGGCGCATCTGGCTGCCGCAGCGCTACCGCTGGTACACCATGGAAGGCGAAAAACCGATTCAACCGCTCCAACTGCCTCAGTGGTGCATCAGGCGCAACCATCGTGCGGTACAGAGACAGCTCGGGATAACGCGCCTCCTGCCCTTGCTCCTGGGCAGAAATAATCACTTTCAAAGCATCCTGTGGCCGTTGATTTCGCAACAACAAAGCCGCATACAACGCTGGAGATCCAGCCGTATGCACCGGCTGCAGCACCTGCAAAGCCTCTTGCGGCATGAAAGGCGCCAAAGCATCCGCCAGAACGACCCGCAGACGCTTAGGCACACCATCCCAGCGCATCTGGGCCAATACCTGCCGGGCACGTGCATGTTCTCCACAAGCCGCTAAAGACACAACCATTGGCAACACATAAGGCAAAGCCGTCGGCTTCACAGGCTGCCTTCCCACCGTCGCATACATCCCTAAACGGTAATAGGCCCAAGGCAGCCACCCCCCCCATCCAGCAGGAGCGCAATTGTCAGCTACAGCTACAGCCCGAACAAATTCGCCTTGCAGCGCCAACGCCCCACCGCGTAAAGCACCTAGCATGTGGCCCCTTGCCCAACACAGCAATACGTCAGCAAGCCGGCCGTAGAAGCATCCAACCCTGTCACATCGCCAGAATCCATGCGCCCGCGCAAATCCCTGGCCAAAGTCTTGCCCAACTCCACTCCCCACTGATCAAAACTGTTGATCCCCCACACTGCACCCGCTACAAACACCCGATGCTCATGCAAAGCCAGCAAAGCACCCAATGACTCAGGCGTCAGCTCATCCAACAGCATGAACGTACTGGGCCGGTTCCCCGGAAAATCCTGATGCCCTGGCAGCTGCCCTGGTTCAGCTTTTGCCCCCTGCATCAACGCCTGGGCCTGGGCCAAAGCATTGGCCAGCAACGCCTCCTGATGCTCAGGCAAACCGTGAGCAGCCCTTCGCGTCGCAATGAACTCCACCGGAATGCGCTGCGTGCCCTGGTGCAGCCACTGAAAGAAAGCATGCTGCCCATTGCTGCCCGGCTCGCCCCAAACCATGCCAGTAGTCAAACAGCCCACAGGCCGGCCATTAGCACATACCTGCTTACCGTTGCTCTCCATCTCCAACTGCTGCAAATAGGCCGGCAAACGGCGCAACCCATGGTGGTAAGGAGCCACACAGCGTCCAGGCATTTGCAGAAAACTGGCATACCACACATCCAGCAAACCCAGCCATACCGGCGCATTTTGCTCCAGCGGCGCCTGGGCAAAATGCGCATCCATCTGCGCCGCTCCTGCCAGTAGCCGCTCGAAAACCGCCGGCCCAACGGCCAGAGCCACCGGTAATCCCACGGCAGACCAGATAGAAAAGCGCCCTCCAATACCTTCAGGAATATGCAGTGTCTGGGTAAAACCACCTTGGCGGGCCATATCTTCACGAGAAGAAACTGCCACAAAATGATCAGGCCAATGCAGGCGCTTAGTAGCGCATACCCAGGCCTTGGCAGAAGCCATATTGCGCTGCGTCTCAGCCGTAGACCAAGATTTAGAAGCCACGATGAACAATGTCCGCTCAGGCACCAGCCCTTGAAGCGCCTGGTGCAGATCATGCCCGTCCATATTGGACACCACATGCACACGCGGCCCACCCACGCACCAGGGTTGCAGAGCTTGCAGCAGCAGTTCAGGCCCGAGGCCCGAGCCGCCAATGCCGATATGCACCACATCCGTAAAACGGGCCTGTTCACGCAACTGCCGCGCCAAAGTCAGCATGGTACGCAGACCAGCATGGCACTCGTCCTCTGATTCACCCTCTAGCATGGAGGCGCCCTGCGGTGCCAAAGGAGCACGCAAACGCACATGCAAAGCCGGACGCTGCTCGGTTTCATTCACTACAGCCCCCGCATACAAGGCATCACGCCGCTGCACCACGCCAGCCTTATCAGCCAATTGCAACAAATCTTGCAACACGGCCTCATCCCACAGGGCTTTGGAGCAATCCAGCAAAACATGAGGCGCCTGCAAACTCAAGCCCTCAAAACGCCCGGCATTTTTCAAAACACGAGCCAAATCCAGCCCCTTGGAACACTCCTTAGCCCGAACCTGCAGCAACTGCCAGATGGGTGTGTCTACAACACGCAAAACATTGCCTTTCTTATCTTTTCTTCTTTTTTCTTTTGCATTCATAGCTCTACATGTCTTTTTCATGCAAAGCTATCCTTATAAAAGCATCTTGCGCTTACCATACAAAGATTTCAGGAATATTTCACCATAAATTCATTGCATAACAAGCGCAAGCAGCTATTTATTCAGAAGCATTTAGGTCTAGGATCGCATTTTTTGCAACAGCGCCTCGAACTGCTCCCCCACCTCAGGGTGCTTGCGTGCCATGGCCAGCGTCGCTTCCAGGTAGCCGATCTTGGAGCCGCAGTCATAGCGCTTGCCCTGATAGCGGTAGGCCAGCACCTGCTCTTCCTTCATCAGCTCGGCAATCCCGTCGGTGAGCTGTATCTCCCCACCAGCGCCCCTACCCAAGCACGCCAGATGATGGAAGATGCGCGGCGTAAGCACATAGCGCCCCACCACGGCCAGGGTGGAAGGCGCTTCCTCCGGCTTGGGTTTTTCCACAATCGCATGCACGGCCTCCAGGCCTTCCTTGAGAGGCTTGCTATCCACGATGCCGTAGCTGCGCGTGTCTTCACGCGGCACCTGCTGCACGCCCAACACCGAGCACTTGTAGTAGTCGTACACGTCCACCATCTGGCGCATCACCGCCGGCTCGCCATCCAGCAGGTCATCGGCCAGCAACACGGCAAACGGCTCATGGCCCACCACAGGCTGAGCGCACAGCACGGCATGACCAAGACCCAAGGCCTCGGCCTGGCGAATGAAGACGCACTTCATATCTGAAGGCATCAGGCTGCGCACATAGTTGAGCATCTCGGTCTTGCCGCGACGCTCAAGCTCATTTTCCAGCTCGTAAGCCTTATCGAAATGGTCTTCGATGCTGCGCTTGCTGCGGCCTGTCACGAACACCATTTCCTTGATGCCCGCAGCCAGGGCCTCTTCCACCGCATACTGAATCAGCGGCTTATCAACCACTGGCAGCATCTCCTTGGGACTGGCCTTGGTGGCAGGCAAAAATCGGGTGCCCATGCCCGCGACCGGGAAAACTGCTTTTGTGACCTTCATCGTTGCAAACCTTTAATGAACAAATGACGGCTCACGCATCGCCGCCGAACAAGTCACGTGTATAGACTTTGTGCGGCACATCGACCAGTTCATCCACCACGCGGTTAGCCACAATCACATCAGCCATCTGCTTGAACTCCGACAGATCCTTGACAACCCGGGAATGGAAGAAATCGGGAGCATCGAGCACAGGCTCATACACCACCACCTCGACACCCTTGGCCTTAAGACGCTTCATCACCCCCTGGACGGAAGAAGCACGGAAATTGTCCGAGCCTGCTTTCATCACCAGACGGTAGATACCCACCACCTTGGGACTGCGCTTCAAAATATCGTCCGCCACAAAATCCTTGCGCGTGCGGTTCGATTCCACAATCGCATGCATCAGGCTCTGCGGAACATCAGCATAGTTGGCCAGCAACTGCTTGGTGTCCTTGGGAAGGCAGTAACCACCGTAACCAAACGAAGGATTGTTGTAGTGCCCGCCAATGCGTGAGTCGAGACTGACGCCTTCAATAATCTGGCGGGTATCCAGCCCATGCACGGCCGCATAGGTATCGAGTTCATTGAAATACGCGACGCGCATGGCCAGATAGGTATTGGCAAACAGCTTGATGGCCTCTGCCTCGGTGCTGTCCGTCAGCAATACCTGCACATCCTTTTTGATGGCGCCTTCGCACAGCAGATCGGCAAACTGCTGCCCGCGCTCAGAACGCTCCCCCACCACGATGCGGCTGGGATGCAGGTTGTCATAAAGGGCCTTGCCTTCGCGCAGAAACTCTGGCGAGAAAATAATGTTCTCGCTACCCAGTTGCTCTTTCAGACGCTTGGTAAAACCCACAGGCACTGTCGATTTGATCACCATCACCGCATTCGGATTGATGGCCATCACCTCTCGGGCCACCGACTCCACCGACTTGGTATTGAAGTACTGCGTTTGCGGATCGTAATCCGTAGGCGTGGCGATGATGACAAAATCCGCACCAATATAGGCATCCTGCTTATTCAGAGTAGCGCGGAAATTCAGCTTCTTTTCTGCCAGGAAACTCTGAATCTCGACATCCACAATGGGAGACTTCCTGTCATTGAGCAAAACTACTTTATGCTCGTCAATATCAAGCGCCACCACCTCATGATACTGTGCCAACAACATGGCATTGGAGAGGCCGACGTATCCTGTACCCGCAATTGCAATTTTTAAATTCATGATTTATTTTTCGAAGCAAGGTGAAGCAGCACTCTGAAATATGATTGAATTTCATTTATGCATTTACCTTATTCAGCAATCCTATGGCACTTATCTGCTACCCAAGCTGAAGTGCCCTGACAACGCTAAGCAGGACCAACAATGAAAGATTATTGATGTTATTAGGTGCGTCCATATCGGTCTTCAAACCGCACTATGTCGTCCTCGCCCAAATATGAGCCAGACTGCACTTCAATCAACTCCAAAGGGATTTTTCCTGGATTTTCCAGCGCGTGAACCTGACCGACCGGTATGTAGGTGGACTGGTTTTCCGTCAACAGGTAAGTCTTATCCCCATTGCTGATCTGAGCTGTGCCACTCACCACAATCCAATGCTCCGCCCGATGGTGGTGCATCTGCACCGACAACTTTGCGCCAGGCTTCACAGTGATGCGCTTGACTTGGTAACGCGTCCCGTTATCGATGCTGTCATACATACCCCAGGGACGGTATACCTCACGGTGGTTGTAGTGTTCACTGCGGCCATCAGCCTTCAGGCGCTCGACCACCTTCTTCACATCTTGTACTCGGCCCTGGCTAGCAACCAACACTGCATCTTTGGTTTCCACAATCACCAAATCCTGCACCCCAACTGCGGCCACCAAGCGGTTGCTGGCATGCACATGGGTTCTCATACTGTCGAGCAAGATGGCATCACCCTGAACAGCATTACCAGCGTTGTCCTTGGGGCTCACATCCCACAGCGCCGACCAACTACCCACATCGCTCCAGCCAGCGTCCAGAGGAACCACCACGGCATCATCGGTTTTTTCCATTACTGCATAGTCAATGGAATCCGCTGGACAGGCCTCGAATGCTGCCTTGTCCACGCGTACAAACGTCAGATCCTCCTGAGCATTTGCCATGGCCGCTTGGCAGGCCTTGAACATATCGGGCGCAAAGCGTTCCAGCTCCTGCAGATAGCGAGCAGCCTTAAACATGAACATGCCGCTATTCCACAGGAAACGTCCGCTGTCCAAATAGGATTGCGCAGTTGCGACGTCCGGTTTTTCAACAAAGCGGTTAATCACAAACCCGTTTCCGGTGACCGCTCCCTGCTCAATATAGCCATAGCCCGTTTCAGCGTGCGTAGGCACCACGCCGAAAGCCACCAACTTGCCGTCATTTGCCAGCGGCAAGGCCGCCTGCACACAGTGCTGGAACGCCGCCACGTCGGCAATGACATGGTCAGCAGCCAACACCAGCAGCACTGCGTCGCTGGTAGCCTGCAGCTTGCTCGCTTGCATTGCTGCCAGAGCGATGGCCGGTGCAGTATTACGGCCTGCCGGCTCCAGCAGTATCTGTGCCTCGTCTCGCCCGATGGAGCGTAACTGCTCAGCGGCAAGGAAGCGGTGTTCTTCGTTACATATCAGCAGCGAAGATGCCACATCCAGCCCCTCCAACCGCTGTATCGTGGCCTGCAGCAGGGTGTGGCCACCAGATGCCAGCGGCAGAAATTGCTTGGGATATTGCACCCGCGACAGCGGCCACAGACGGGTACCGGAACCTCCGGCCATGATGACGGGTATGACTTGCATGTTCAACTCAGAAAAGAAAAGTAGGCCTTGCTGTTCATATGAACGACTTCGCTGTGAGCCGCCACTTGCAGGGGCCACCAGCGAAACCGAGCATGTTGATCTCGCGGCCAGGTATGAGGCCCGTGTTGCGAACCCCATAAAAGGGCGTAGGCCAGCACTACATAGTGAGTGCCTGCGCTGTTAGGTACGTTGCTGAACACGTTGTTGTCATAGAAATGCTCGAAAACGCCCAGCAGCCGAGCTTGCTCCCGACGACTGGAACGGCCCAGCTCATTGAGAGTCAGCCTCTCGAAGGCCGTGTCCAAACGTTCGTCTTTGCGCACCCGTCCGCCGGGAACAAACCATGTTCCCTGCGCTGGCCGGTTTAGCCGCTCGCCGAGCAAAATTTCGCCGCAATCGTTGCTAACAACCAAATCAATCGACACCAACGGTGCGGACTCAATGACCGTCCTGAATGCATCATCACTCAACAGCATGCCAACCCCATTACCAGTGTCACGCGACAAGAGAGTGTAGGTAATCGATTTGATCAATCAATTGGTAATGGTGATTACCGACGAAGAAACCAGCACGATCAATGTATTCCGCATTCTTCAAATCAGCGTGAATGGTGTAGTCAAACCATTTAAGAACTTCGTTCTTGGCGAAGTTGCCCGCCACGATCGGACGCACGTCGATCTGGCTGGCCGATAGCTTATCCATCAAAGCTGAACGGCTGATTGGAGCGTCTTCCGCCAGCAGAAGCGAAAAACCGAACCAACTGCTCTCCCCAATTTCTTTCTGAATGCTCAACCAGGGATGCTTTTCGAACCGCTTGACAAAGTGTTCAGCATTGTTGCGGCGTGCGGTGATCATGCCGGCTAGCTTCTTCATCTGTTCCTGGCCCACGGCGCCGCTCATTTCCAGCGGGCGCAGGTTGTAGCCTGGCAGAACGAAGCGGAACGATTCTTCGAATGCGTTGTCGCTCTTTTCGCCACACACCAGGTTGTGCTTGGGCAAGTTGCGCGTCCAGCCGTGAGCACGGACGCACAACAGAATGTGATACAGCTCCTCGTCATCCGTCACGACCAAACCACCTTCCATTGTGGCAATGTGGTGGCTGAAAAAGCTGCTGAAGGTACCCATCAGTCCATGAGTGCCGGCTTGTTTGCCATCAAAGACGGCACCGAGGGATTCGCAGTTGTCTTCCAGCAGCAAGATGTCACGTTGACCAATGATCTTGCGGATTTCGGTGAAATCGTTCGGGTTACCCAGCAGATTGACCGTCAGGATGGCCTTGGTGTCATCCGTCACGGCCGTCTTCAACTGCTCCAGGTCAAGGTTCAGCGTTTGACGGTCGATGTCCACGAACTTCAGCTTCAAGCCGTACTGCTGCAGCGGGTGGTAGGTAGTGCTCCAGGAGACGGCAGGTACGATCACTTCGTCACCCCGCTTGAGCGAGCCTTGCTTACGGAACATCAGCGCCGCGATCATGGCCAAATTGGCAGAAGAGCCGGAGTTGACCATCACGGCATAGCGGCTGCCCACCCATTCAGCGAACTGCTTCTCGAACTGGGCCACTTCCTTGCCCATGGAGAACATGCCTGATTTGAGCACGCGATCAATGGCGGCGTATTCGGCTTCGTCCCAGGTAGTGCTGGCGAGCGGATATTGCATTTCAGGTTCCTTAGATTTGATTCAAATAGTATTGATAGGTCTTTGCCAGACCCTGTTCCAGGGTATGACCGGGCTGCCAACCCCACTTCATTGCCCGGCGTGTGTCGCTCAACTTACGTTGCATTCCGGTAGGTTTGGAGAGGTCGTGGTGGAACCCCCCTTGATAACCAACTACTTTGGCGGCGATTTCGTAGTACTGGTTCACGGTGTAGTCGTGACCCAGTCCAATGTTCATCAACGAAGGCAGGCTTTCGAAGTTCGCCAGTGCACGCATGATGGCATCGGCCAGATCGCCGGCATATAGAAATTCGCGCCTCGCCTGGCCTGTGCCCCAAATTTCCACGCTGTCCAAGCCTTGCTGCTTGGCTTGGTGCAGTTTGTGAATGACCGCAGGGATCATGTGCGACCAGCGCGGGTCGAACTTGTCATATGGACCGTACAGGTTGCACGGAATCACCGTCTTGTATTGCAGTTGTGGATTTTCACGACCGAGGTAATCGGCCAAACGAGCCACCGTGATTTTGGCCAGGGCATAGCCTTCGTTCGTGGGCTCCAGCATGCCTGTGAGCACATCGTCTTCGGCCAAAGCACCTTGCAGGTCTTTGGGGTACATGCAGGTGCTGCCAAAATTGATCAGGCGTGTGATACCTGTTTCCGCTGCCGCCATCAGCACGTTGCGACCCATGTCCAGGTTCTCCACGAGAAAGCGCACAGGCTCCCGCATGTTGGCTTGAATACCGCCCACTCGGCCTGCTGCATGAACCACGGCATCTGGACGATGAGTCTCGAAATACTGCTTGACTGTGACGTAGTCAAGCAAGTTCAGTGCAGCACTGTTGGGTGTTAGCCAAACATGTTCTGACGCTGAAGGGTGGCCTTGAATGTTGCGCCCCACCATGCCTGAGGCGCCTGTGAGAAAGATCTTCATGACTCGATATGTGGTTACACCTAATAATTGTGGACTTGATTTATTGACTGGTGAATTCAGGCGCCACCATGTTGAAGTATGCCTTGTTGGTAAGATTTAGATCAATACCTACGACCTTTATCACCTCATGAATGTTTTTTGCATGTCGCACTACAATTCCCTGAAGTTCAACAATCGCATTATGATGTGAAGCATTCTTTTCTGATCCCTCTCTGTGGTCGTTGTCCTCAAATTTGAGTAAATTGGAGCTGCTGACGCACATAAATGAAAGTTCTTTGTTGCGACTCATCACCGGACTATCGAGACTCCATGTGACAAGCCATAAGGATTTTTCAGGGTCATAATAAAGATTATCCAGCCTCTTGGTGAGGCTCCCCCCCCCCTCTATTACAAGAGCCCCGTTTGTCTGGGCCATGTTTATCACGAGGGCGACAACTTCTACATCCTCTTCCGTTTTAATAGTCAGAGCTTCACCATGAGAGAGTCTGGCAAACTCTTCCTTCAATAATGAAGTTTGCCGAACTGTCAGCGCCTTGTTTTTGCTGGCGTTGACTGGGATGTGGCTGAATTTTGAAATGGATACTTTGGATTTATTTATTTGCAGATGGGGCTCTGCTACTCGACAGAACAAATTGCGAATACTTTGGGATAAAACCGTTCCAAGGCATCTAGCCACAAAAATGTTGAGGTGGTGATCATCGTGAAAAAAACTTTGAGGCTCTCTTTTCCACCTTCTTGAGAGTGATTCAATGAACTGATGCCCATCAAAATAGGGTATTTGCTTATTCTTACAGAGTTCAATTAGCTTCTTCGGTAGCTTCAGTTCTCTATTGGCTTTGTATGCCCACCTGGTCGGCATGATGAGAACCACGGGTATCACATCATATTTTGCGCACCAGCTTCCAATGTAGTCAATGATGCCGGAGATTAAATCGAAAAAATCATATCCATAGTTTTCGGCTCGTTGTTCGTTGACGTAGAAATCAAGAATTAAGGTGCTGATTTTTTTGCCTTCAATTTGCTTCAATCGATATGGGATGAAGGTCGAATGGCTGGATCCAATGGATGCATTCAGCTGAACACATATACTCTCCATTGTAAGTGCATGGGTATACCCTTTGTTTACAGAATTTGATGTACCCAGAATGCCGACTGGGATGCTTTGCCGGATGCTTTCAGGGGGACTAATGGCAGGAGGCGCATTTTCTGCAATGGAAAGATCGCGGGTTTTGCTGAATACTTCTACTCGGAAAAGATGAAAGTATCTCTCTTCTCCGATAGACACCCGCACATACCGGGCTTTCACCTGCCCTTGCAGTGGTAATGTGAAAGGCTCTCCATATAGCCCATCTGTAAAGAAAACAAGTCCGGCATGGATAAGCGTCCAGGATTTTTTGTCTGTCGAAATATCGACCTTGATGGTGCGAGCATTGTCGATGTAGCCATTGATTCGGTTGTGTAGAACAATCCGATCAATGGGGTATTCACACATCAAGTCCACATACCACCACGGGCTTGCTTCTACATCGGTATGAAATCCAAAATGATCATGCCCCCATTGCTGAGTTCCACCCGTTGCTCCTGCTTGAGTCGACCATTTCGATAGGCTGCTCTGATAGGCAGGCTTGCACAGTGCAACATTTGTCAGCATGTGCGGAGTGGCATTATTTTTTTTCATTTGGTGCTCAGCGTTCCAGGCTCACTGCAGCGTCATAGCCATGCTGCTTCAGCAGAGCGTGCTGGCGGGCCTGTGTCAGATCGTGGGCCACCATCTCGGCGCACATTTCCTGAACGGTGATCTCGGGAACCCAGCCCAGTTTAGTCTTGGCCTTGGATGGGTCGCCCAGCAGTGTTTCCACTTCAGCAGGGCGGAAATAGCGTGGATCTACTGAAATCAGTACATCACCCGGTTTCACAGCGGGAGCCTTATCGCCTTCCACCTTGACCACCACACCCTTTTCGTCAACTCCTTGGCCTTCAAAGCGCAAGGTGATGCCCAGTTCGGCCGCGGACCATTCGATGAACTGGCGCACGCTGTATTGCACGCCGGTGGCAATGACGAAATCTTCGGGTTGGCCTTGTTGCAGCATCATCCACTGCATGCGCACATAGTCCTTGGCATGACCCCAGTCGCGCAGGGCGTCCATATTGCCCATGTACAGGCAGCTTTCAAGCCCTTGGGCAATATTGGCTAGGCCGCGGGTGATCTTGCGGGTGACGAAGGTCTCGCCTCGGCGTGGTGATTCGTGATTGAACAAAATGCCGTTGCAGGCATACATACCATAAGCCTCGCGGTAATTGACCGTGATCCAGTAAGCATACATCTTGGCCACCGCATAGGGGCTGCGGGGGTAGAACGGTGTGGTTTCCTTCTGTGGAATTTCTTGGACCAAGCCATATAGCTCCGAAGTGGATGCCTGATAGAACTTGGTCTTCTTCTCCAGCCCCAGGAAGCGGATCGCTTCCAATAGGCGTAATGTGCCAATCGCATCCACATCGGCCGTGTACTCGGGCGACTCAAAGCTCACGGCCACATGGCTTTGCGCGCCCAAATTGTATACCTCATCCGGCTGGATCTCGGACAGGATCCGCGTGAGATTCGAAGAATCTGTCAAATCGCCATAGTGCAACTTGAAGCGGGCATTTTCCACATGTGGGTCCTGAAAAATGTGATCGACCCGTTGGGTGTTGAATGAAGACGCTCGGCGTTTAATGCCATGGACTTCGTAGCCTTTTTCCAGCAAGAATTCGGCCAAATAGGAGCCGTCTTGTCCTGTGATCCCAGTAATCAATGCCTTTTTCATTTTCTAAACCCTAATGTAATTGATAGCCCCCCAAATGGCGGCGAACGTACTAAAAGATGAGTGCTTTGTCCCGATAATGTAGCTACATCTAGAGAGAGCATAAAGATCGGCAACCGCCTCCTCTAACGAAGACAACCTCTCTTGAATATTTGATTTTCCGGCAGCCTCTGTTTTAGAAATATCCCAGTTCTTTCTTAAAACAAGCACTTTATTCTTGTATTTTTCCATAAACTCAAATTCAGAGTCAGGATTATCTGCAGACAAAATTATCAAAGACTTTGGATTGGATTCGAAATAGTGTTCAATCTGCTTGTGGAGCTCTGCATCACTTGGTGGCTCGATCCCCATCTTTATGCAATGATCTATCATATCAGTGCGCCTCAAATGCACACCGAGTATTTTATCTTGTTTATTTAAAAATAATGAATTGACAGATTTTTTTATTGACTCTATAGGAGCCAGGTTTTCATAAAATTTTTTAATAATTTCATTAAATCGAACGGACTCATCTTTATCAAGATTGTATTCTTTTTCGATACTGGAAGGATGACTTCCGCAATGCGTTGGTCGCGTTTTATATGTAACCAACAGATTATCTAAAAGATTGGTGACAGCAGGCCCCTCCGAATTATCTATTAACTGACAATTAAAAAGATCAGAAAAATTTCCGGGGCAGCTTGGATCCTTAATCCATTCATAGCTAAAAGCTAATCCCTTAACTGAGGCAAGAGCATAATGTCCAGCCATTGATCTCACCCTGTTAGACAGTCCGTAACGACCAGAAAATATTATATGTAAATTTTTCATAAATCGGAAGTTCAGATAAGAAACTCAGGTATTTGTTTTAAATATTCTTGATTATTTAAATAATTCGGATAAGAGAAATGCCTAGACAAATCTTTATTTATTTTTTTATAATTTTCGAGAAAAATCTCTTTATGCTTAGTTCTCTGAGATAAATCTGATTGCATGGATTTCCCATTGTTATCCACTTTATAGATGTCTGCAGTGAGGTTCATGCCGTCAAAGGGTTGAAACAACACGGGGTATCTGAACCATTGAGTGCTATGCTTGCCCTCAAAGTATCGCAGACGCTCAATGAACTCGGTGTCCGCATTCTTTCGGATATTTTCATAATAGCCATATTTCTGGTGCGAATTGGCCCGACAGGCCAGTGATGCCGTGCCATAACGCTCCACCTTGCCATCCAAAGCCAACAGCTTGAACTGTTTGTCTACTCGGACGATATCGCCAAAGCAAATAATGGCCTTGGTGTCGGCTTTTTCAAGAAGGGACAACTGTATACCAGCCCGCTGGCAACAACTGAAGTCATCTGAATCATTGACTAAGTAGATCGTGTCGCTGTTGATGTGACGGTGGACCACCGAATTCCGGATCCAGTAGGTGCCCATGCTTTTCTTATTCTGCTCCAGAGTGATATCGAACTTGGAGGAATCAACAAGTTTCTTAAACGCTGAAACGATGTGCATGGACTGATCTGTGCTGACGTCGTCCACCATGTGAACACTACAGTGTGGATGAGTTTGCATTGCGACGCTGTACAAAGCCGACGCGATATACGAGGCTTTGTTGTAGTTCGACATAATAAATATGGCGCTGGCGTTGCTTTTCTGTAGCGGCCATTGATTACATGTCGTGACGGTCAGAACCGTTCTAGCGGTCTGTAGACGGGTAGAGTCAGTCGGCTCGCTGCGCTGTGGCGCCGGGTTAATATCCAGTAAAATTTGGCGACCTGGCGCATTGCGCAGTAGGCCTGGAATGGTGACCAGTTTGCTCTTGCGAAGAACTTCAATATCTTGCTTGCAAAAAGCGTCCAAGTCCAAGTCATTGTCAATCTGCCAAAGCCGCTTGTATTTGGCAGGAAGATGTCCGTCTATCAGAATATCAATCGATCTGAACGCCGCCTCACCACCAAAGCGCTCAAGCCCTTGTTTGGTGACAAACAAAGATGCAACGCCCGGGTTTTTGGCTTCCTGGCTGTGAGTAGCCTTGATTGGTTCTTTCCCAATAGACCAATACAAGCTTTCAAAGCTTTCAAGATTGATGCTTGGGCAGTCACGCAAGTACTTCTGCGAAACAGCTAGGTACTGACCATTGCATGCGCGTGCAATGCTTATTTCGGCATCCAGCAACTCCACCTTGAACTTCAGGAATTCAGCCCAAGTTGATTTGAGTTGTGGCAATTCTGCAAAAAAAACTTGGTCAACCTCTTGCCGCTTGGCAAACTCCATGCAGTCAAACCAAAATGCTTTGGGATCGTCCGTGATCAAAATTCGATCAATGGAACCCTGCGCAATCCAGTGAAGCAGACGTCTATTAAAGAAAAGCAATTCAGGCGTTTTGAATATAAGCGCAAGTTGGATATCAAAGCGCTTCTTTAGAAGATCAGCAACAAAAATCAGCTGATTGATATTGGAAACTGTTTTTTCAACAGCAATAACCAGCACAGAGCTTTGTTGCTTTTCATTGTGAATGCGATAAAATCGTGTCACAGCATACTCCCTTGTTTTTCACACAGCGTGTGCAAATTATACCCGTATTTTTTCAAGAAATATTTTTCCAAATTCTTAGTGGATATATCATTTTTTCCACCTGAAGCACTGGAGTTGTGTGCTTTAAAAAGACTGACGTCTCGATATTCAGCCGAATAATCAACAACAGGAAAACTCTTATAATCTGACGTAGATGCCTCAGGATTCAAAATCACAGACTTCACACCATTCAGACCACAGTGCCATTTGATCCATAAATCATCCGCAGTGGGAGTCAATTCAAGCGCCGCGTTGATATCAACGAAATCCCGAGTAAAGAACTTGGTGGAATACAAAATACCATCCTTGCCTGTTGGTAGATTGTTCATGGTCGCCACTGTCTTGCCGAGTTCCCAGTTACTGTACGGATTGATACCACTACTGTTGGCTGTAATGTAACGCCCCCGAAATGCAATGACACTATCATGTTCAAGGTATTTATCATACAACGTTTGGATAAAATAATCTGGATACAAGGTGTCATCATCCACTGTAATGAATATTTTATCTTTCGTTTTATTTTCAGAAAAAAAACTCTCCATAAATGGAATAATTTTTCTAAAAGGACCCGTATTCTTTGTCCAGTTTATCTCCAACAAAGGCAGTTTGATAAAGCTAGCCAACCGCGGATCATCTTTTCTAATACCCTTATCCAGGAGATAGGCCTCCTCCGAAATATTCAAATATATTTTTTGAGGCCGCAGCGTCTGCTTGTGCAGCGACTCCAATACCGGCAACAACCGACTCAAACGGTCGCTTATCGTGGTAAGAGTAATAAAAATTTCAGGCGCTTCAAAATTTTTATTTATTCCTGATTTAAGAATATTTTTTTTGCACAACTCAATATTTGCTGTAAAAATACATTTTAAATCAGGGTGCTCTTGCCCTATCCGCTGGTAAGCAGCAAGCGCCTTTTCATACTCCCCCTCTTGAAAAAGGAGATTGGCTTCTTTAGTGGAGATAAACATAAAATGGCCCTATGTCGTTTCGTGTGGAAAGCGCCGACCTCATTTCGCCGCAGTTGAAGTGAACGGGTGATCAGGCAGATGCGCCAGCTTGGACATGCGCAGATATGAAATGGCAATAAAGTTGCGCGTTGTCCGAAAATCCCTTGCCGCCCGCTTGGCTTGCTGCAGCAGGCCATTCATGGCCTCGACGAAGGAGTTGGAGCGGTTACCCAGCATGCCTTTGCCCCCTCCGTCGAAGTGGACGGTCAAGATTTTTGCCAGTTTCTTGAAGGACTCCAGGCGCTCGCGCCTGGCCCCGCTCAGCCAGGCCCGCAGGTCGGCCTGGGCACGCACGCTGTCGTTGTGCTCAAGGGCTGCGCCATAGACCTCGCGCAACGCCATCTTCAATCGCCAGGCGCGTACTGCCTTGGACGTGGAGTGCTGCAACCAGTGCATGACATGGGTCTGGGCAGAGCTCCTGCCGCTGGGGTTCTTGCGCATGCCCCACATCAACCCCTTGAGCACCTTTTTGTCTTTGCCGCCCAGCGCACTGGTCACCGCCCGGGGCTGCTCGCGCCACTCGCTGCGGCGCACCCCGTCCATCGCCTCAATCGCCATCTTGACGACATGAAAGCGCTCATAGCTGATGGCCGCGTTGGGCAGCGCCATACCCACTCCCTCGGTATAGGCCGCGCTCATGCCCTGGCAGACATGGGCGATGGCAGCCGGGTCGCCGCCGTGACGCTTGAGGCCATCCACAAAGTCGAGCACCGTCCGGTGGTCGCGTCCTTCGGTAGCTAACAGCAGGCGCTTGGCATCGAGATCGTGCACCACGGTGATGTAGTGCTGCCTGCGTCGCACGCTGGTCTCATCAATCCCCACGGTGCGCACCGCGCTCATATCGTCCAGCGCCCTGGCCTGCTTGACATAGAACTGAATGCACCGCCACAGGGGCTTGTCCGCGCAGCGCAGCAATGCGCCCGCCTGGCGCACCGAAAGCTCGCTGCACAGCGACAGCGCCAAGGCCTCAAACAGCGCCGTGAAGCCCAAGCCTTCGCGTGCCCAGGGGCGCACGCCCACCCGCGTGGTCTTGCCGCAGCCGGTGCACGCCACACGTGGCACGTCAGCATGCAACCAGGCCTCGAACTGGAACAAATCCAGATGTCGCCACGAGCGGCGCAGCCGGACCACCTCCCAAGGCGACACCAACCTCAAGGCACTGGTGAACAGCGCTCCGACTTCAACACCCATGAATGGCTCCTGCTATACCTGACGAAACCGCTCGGCGGACATATGGACAAGCGGCTGGCGTGCCTTGCCCACATGCCCACCGAGCCCTACTACCTACCAGCATTGTGAGTGTTGGATTCCACACGAAACGACAAAGGGCCAATGTGATGCCGAATATCACGACAAGCCAACTTCCACATCCCATTGATGATTAACCATAAAGTCACAGGCCTTCTTAATCATAAGAAAATCCTTTCCTGTTTTTTTAAATTCTGGTATATTTGAATAATAACTATCAGGGCCTATTTTGTATAGAAGATCATAATTTTGCTCGGCTAGAAATTTTTGTAAAATTGAAACATCACATTTATGTCCAGTCTCAATCTGCAAAATTAAATTATTTTCTTTAATTAATTTAACCCCACCTTTGATAACATCCAGTTCATGACCTTCAACATCTATTTTCATCACAATATTTTTTTTTGAAAAAGTAAATAAATTATCTAATGTATCAGTTTTAACCGTAATTTTTTCTTTAATCGAATCTTGCTCATGAAACGACGTATCAAGTACTCCATTTTTTCCGGAGCAATCGCCAAAATCTGAAAATTCAGTTTGTCCAATTTTTGAGGATAAGGCCAAATTTCGCGCATCAACGTCACCAGCATTTTTATTTTTTTGAAGATTTTGAACTAAATTAATATAAGTTTCCGGTGTTGGTTCAAATGCAATGCAGTGAAGGTTTGGAAAATATTTTTGTGCAATGAGCGTATAAAATCCAACATTTGCCCCCACATCAATCACAACAGATGGTTTGATCAATGATATGAATTGCAAAAACAAGGAAACCTGCAATTCTTCAATCTTCAAGAAGAATGGCCAACGCGCCTTGCTACGCTCTGTCAATATTAATCCGCGTATCAGTCTATTGTTTTCGAGTTCTTTTGCATGTTTTTCCAGGCGGTATAGCAAAGTTTTCTTTTCTTTATTTTGCTGCTCTTGATTTTTAAGAAGCTCTGCATTTTTTTTCTGCTCTAACATCAGCTGAACATTTGATTCCATTTGTGATTTAAGTTCAAATTTCCTGATTTCATCAGCCTGAATTTTTTTCAATTTCTCAATCTGGAGCAGATGCTCTTTCGCCTGCTTATCCACGGCCACCTTGGCCTGGGTCAGTTGCTCCGTCTGGCTCAGACGTTCCTGTGCCAGCCTGCTCTGCTCCTCAAGCGCTTGGCTCATTTGCTCCAGTTGCTGAGCCAGTTCCTGCAAGCGCTTTTCAGCAGCAGCTTTAGTCTGGGTCAATTGCCTGACCTGAGCCTGAAGCTCCTGCAACAATTTCGCCTGTTCTTCGCCATTGAGACCCAGCCTTCTGCACTCGCTGCGATGCACATGCAATGCCGTCCGTGCATCTCGCACAAACAATGCATACCCAATGCCCGGATGGCGATTGGCTTCGACCGCAATCTGCACCATGCCTTTTTGTTGAAGAAACTCTGCCACCTCTTCAAGATTCGTGCCATCTGGCATTGCGTGCATTTCGCCCAACAAGACTCTTGCAATGACTACATCCACCAGATTCAGCTTGCTGGAGGCTCGCAACAGAACACCTGCGGGCAGGCAGTCAATGACCAGCCAATGTCCTTCATCCACTGGCTGATCGACGTCTTCGCTCAGGTCGCTAAGTAGGGTGTCCAAAGTAATGGCACTCAGCTCTCTGACCTCTTGCGTTTGCAGGTTCGGCCAAAGACTCAAAAGCAATCGTGGCTCCAGCAGACCACTTTCCTGCTGACTGTTGGCCACAAAAAAGGACGCCGTGCCCTGTTGAGCAGCAACCACGGTATTGCGTATTTCGCAATGTTGAGCACGCTCGCCCAATAAGTTCAAGGTGCGCTGTAAGATCGAATATTGCAGAGGCTCCGCCTCTATAAACGTCACTCTGGACTCAGTCTGATGCGCCAACCATTGCGCCCAGGTTCCTTTGCCGTTACCTGCCCCTACCAGGGAAATATGCTTGGGAGGCATTAGTATTTTCAAATACTCCAGCCAGGATATGATGGTACTCATTGGGCTACTCATAAAAATTCTGCCATTTCAACCACACTCAGTGGCTCCGATGTGGGCATGCAAAGCTTCAGTGTGACTGGCGACCTTTTCTGAATGCTTTGGCCTCGCCCAACAATGCCCAAGGCATAGTAATCCAACCGCCTAAAGTTTTTGAATTGCTAATCATGCGTGCGCCCAGCCGGTACGACAGGTGCTGCTTCACACGCTCCGCCTCATGTGCATCACGATATTGCGCAATCGGGGGGAGCTTTTGATTGGCACGTGCGGCATGGTTTTGCTTAAACCGTTTGATTTCGGCATTCAGCACAAATGGCATGCGCAGCCAGCCGCCTACAGTACGCGACTGGGCAATCATGGTGGCACCCAGACGGTAAGAAAGCTGCTGCTTTACACGATCTGCAGCGCCGTAATAGGCCTTGGGCTGAACAGCAAGGCCTTGGGCTTTGAGCTGGCGGTTTTCCAGGTAATAACACTCCAGTTCTTCTTGCACTTTGTGCAGTTGACTTAAAAGCAGCTCGTTTTCTTCTTGCAGCTCGGGCATTTCAGCCAGTTTTTTGGCTTGCTCCTGGGACTGCAGATAGCGACTTTCCAGCTCTTCTTGCACTTTGTGCAGTTGGCTTAAAAGTAGCTCATTTTCCTGTTCGCTGGTTTGCAGTGCAGCGGTGTGCTTACTTAGCAGTTGCTCTTGCTCTTGCACGCGCTGCTGGGTACTCCGCTGGTTTTTTTGCAGTTGCTCAATCTGACGGTGGCTGTGCTGCAGTTGCTGTTGTCTGTCTTGCAGCGTTATACCTAGCTGTGCCAAACGCGTGGCAGATTGCTGCATGGCTGTTTGCTGGGCCACAAAGGCTGTCCATGCCTGGTAGTGCTGCTGTTGCAGGTCATGGCCTACCAGCAAGGAATTGCCCCGATGCTGCTCCCGCAGGGGCATGGAGGCAGCGGCTTGCAGCTGTGCGTACAGTTCCTGTGCCGCGAAATGCTCTTGCAGCAGTTGCTGCGCCAGCCATTGCGCCAATGGATTGCCCTGAAGACCTGGTGGCGTTGCAGCATGAGTGTCGGCGTGTGCAATGGAGGCTGCTGCTGCCTCAGCTTGGGGCACAGCCGGTGCGCCGTCGTCTGCCGCCGAGGTGCTGAACGGCCCCTGCGATGCACCGGGCAATTGCAAGGGAGCATCCATACGGGCGCTGAGCTGCTGCACATAGTTCGTAGCCGATGCTTGCACCTGATCTACATGCACCAGCAGGCTGCGCTCTGGGTTGCGTAGATGAAAACTCAGCAGCGCTGCGTTATAGGCCACCCAAGCATTGACTTTGGCTTGCAGTGCATCTGGATCGGTTTCCAGATGCTCAACGGCGTGGCGGGTCAAAGCGGTTTGCGGGGCGTCATACACCAACACAAACATGGTTTGTGGGTCTTGGGTTTTCCAGTAGTCCAGCAGATAAACGGCCTGCACATCCGCCCATCCCCATAGGGGCTGCTCCATATTGGCCAGTACCAAATCAAGCGCCAAACCTTGCCACACGGGTGCTACGGCAATTTGCTGCAATTCATCGGCACTTCGCACCTGCTGCACCGGCACCGCGCCATGGGCTTTGAGCAAAGTTGCACTGATTTGCTCTGGGGTAAACCCTTCACGGCGCGATGGTAGAGCCTGGGCCAAACCGCAAGCCAGCAATAACTCCTGCACCCTCTCCAAACCCGACTGCGGGTGCCCTGCAACAATGATTTTGTTCATAAATTTCTTTTTTAATTCAAAAAATTACAGGCCAAAAACGACTTTTGCGCTCACCGCGATCTGGTACATGATTTGCGTCATATCTTTCCAGAACTGGCGCTTTTTCTTATCCACTTTAGGCAGTACCAAGATCTGATCGCCTGCCTGAATGCCGGTACTTCCAAATACCCGGTTGGCTTTGACTTGCTCGAAAGAGCCATCACGTCGGGCTACGACCACGCGGGCATTGTCTGCCATTTGGGTGAAACCGCCTGCGCGTTCGATGTAGTCGCCCAAGCTCAAGTTACCCTCAAAGGCAACGGCGTTGGGAAAAAGCACTTCACCACTGACCAACACGAGGTCGTCCTTGCGGGGGATGCGAATGATGTCGCCGTTTTCCAGCAACATGCTATTGAGCCGACTGGCTTTGGCAATTTGCACTTGCCCCAGAGGTTCGACTTTTTTAGCTCGTTCGATCCATTGCAGGGAGAGGTCAGCTTCTTCTTTACGCAGCCGAGCCTCATCGCTGCTGCCACTACGAGCCGTAAGCAGGCTCATTTCCAGATTGTGCAAACTGGTGGCAAGCATTTCCTTTTGGCGCTGTTTGACGCTTTCTCGGTAGAGTTGCACGCTGGCCATATCGGCATCCTGGCGCGACTGGATTTGCTCCAGCAGGGTACCCATGGCCGTGCCGTAGGGCAGAACATATTCCTGGGCGCTGTCGTGCTCACCCTCCACGCGCACAGTGATGGTGCCCGGCTTCTTATCGGCGGTAAATTGCAATTCATCGCCATCCACAAGCTGAACGGTAGCGGCATCGCTCAAGGGGTAATACTCTGCATTGCGCACACTACCGGTATTGCGCACGACTCGCACATGGGTGGCATCGGGCAAAGGTTTGGCAAGCCGCATTAGTTGGGCAACAGTCTGCCCTTGGCCCTGGAACTCAAAACGCTTGGCGTTGGCAACCAACCCTCCAACTTTGACGCGCTCCGCATGAGGGGGGACAAAAATGACGTCGCCATCGGCCAATTGCACCATGGGCATGGTGCCGTTGAGGAGGAAGTCGTACAGGCTGATGGTGGCCCGGACAGCCTGGCCGCGCTTGACCTGCACTTGCAGGTAACTGCCGCGCTCAGGATCAACGCCACCGGCCATGTCCAGATAGCGCAGGATGCTATCCATGCTGGTGCCGTTGTAGAGGCCGGGACGGTTCACATTGCCACCGACAAACACACGCACAGGTTGGGCAGCGGCAAGGCTGGCATAGCTGCTGACGTTGTTACGGAAAGTACGCCGCACAGCGGCCTGCACGACACCTTCCAGATCCTGATTGCGCACACCCAGCACCTGAACGGGGCCAGCGTGGGGCAAAAAGATGTTGCCGCGAGGGTCAACCGTCAATACCTGATCAAAGGTAAATGCCCCCCACAGGCGTACCTGGATTTGATCACCCAGGGTCACGGCGTAGTCCGGATTGAACTGAGTTGCTCCCGGCTGGCTGAAAGCACCGGTAAAGAGCTGGGCGCCAAAAACGTCGCTAGCCTGGTTGGTCAGGTGGTCCTGGGTCAGAAGCGGGTTGTCCTGACTTTTTACTTGCGCAGGATTGGCCGCCGGGGGGGCAGGCTGCTTGGCAGCCATATCTGCCCCGGGCACCTGGGGCATGTTTTGTGCAGCAAAGGGATTGCTGGCGGTGTTTTGCTGCAAAACACCAGAGAGTCCAAGATCAACCTGTGCCCACGCCAGGGGCGACAACCCAAGGGCCAGAGTTACAGCGGCAAGGATGGATGGTGTGTGTTTCATACGCATTCCGGGTTTCTTAATCTTGGTGGTCACGCACGATGGCCAGTAGCAGGTGCAGGACACCGGCCAGCAGCAGAATGGTCAGCACCCAAACGCTGGTGGTGTACAAGCGCCGGGGTTCCAGCGCGTCTTGCGGCAAGTTAGGCTGTTGCAATACCGAAAGTTTTTTCAGTGTGCGGGTAGCTTCCAGGCGACCTTGCTCCAGCGCTGTCAGCGCCGTTTTATACATATCCAGATCAAACTTGGCTTGCAGTTCCAACTGGGCAAAGGCTTCTGCCGTGCGGTTGAGGGTTTTACCGCCAGGGGCGGCTAGCTTGGCTTGCTCCTGGGCAATTTGCTTTTCGATGGCATCAATACGCTGTTCCAGCAGCACGATATTGGGATGATCGGCCACCAAGTAGGCTTGCATGGCGCTGCGCTGGGCTTGCAGGTCAGCCAGTTGGCCTTGCAGATTGGCAACAATGGAAGCCAGCACCTGGGCTGCAGCCTCCGGAGAGATCAACCCCTTCTTCTCCTGAAACTCCAGCATGGTGCGGCGTGATTTCTGCACCTGGTCATAGAGTTTGCTGACCTGCCCTTCCAGAAAATTGACCTGATCCTGGGCAATGGCGTGGGCAGTACGGTTCATGAAGGCTTCGCCTTCTTGCACCAAGGCCTGGGCAATGCGCTGGGCTTGCTCGGCTTCATATGCCTGGGCCTTCAAAACCAATACGCCAGCAAATTCATCGTACTCCACCTGCACGCGACGCAGGTAGTACTCATGAAACTCCTCGCGCGTTGCATCCGTACCGCCCCACATCCGCGAAAGCCAGTCACCCTGGCTGCCAAAGTGTTCACGCAGGTGCAAACTAGCATCCAGTTTTTCTGCCATATCGGGGGAACGCAGATATTCGCGCAGCAGCAATTGGTCGGCACGGTTGGGGCCGGTGCTGCCGCCGGAAATCAAACTACCCAAATCAAAATTGGCGCTGGCATGGAGATTGGTGTTCTGGACAATAACACGCGACTCCGAAACGTAGCGATCGGAGGCAATCAGCAGCCAATATGCGCTACAAAGCAGGCACAACGCCGTTGCCAAACAGCGTAAGCGCGAACTGCACAGCCAGCGCAGGCTGCACTGCATGAAAGTAAGAGTTTCAGTCATGATTTATCAATATCGGAAGTACTGTCGTGGTAGGCCTTGATGGCATCGTCAATTTGGTCAAACCATTGGGCTGTACCATCACGCAGAAAAATACCAGCCTGACAAAAATCCTTAAGGGTATTTTCGCTATGAGACACCATAATAACGCTGGATTTACCAACCATATCCTTGAATGCCTTTTTGGCTTTTGTCTGAAAAACACGGTCACCCGTAGCCGTTACCTCATCAGAAATATACACGTCGAAGTCAAAAGCCAAGGATAAGCCAAACTGCAAACGCGACTTCATTCCGGATGAATAGGTTTTTACCGGCTCATTAAAAGCCGGGCCTATTTCAGAAAATGCTTCCACCTGCTCGACAATACGGTGAAGGTCATGCTCCATGCCATGAATACGTGCAACAAACTTGGTGTTTTGCCGCCCGGTGAGGCTCCCTTGCAGACCACCGCCAAAACCCATGGGCCAGGATACCTTGCAGTGGCGGCGCACCATTCCTTTATTGGGATAGTCCACCCCACCAATGATGCGTAATAGCGTAGATTTACCGGCACCATTACCACCAACCAAGCCAACACTGCACCCGGCAGGAATGGTCAAGTTAACACCACGCAAAATCCACGGCCCCATGCCGTGGTCGGTGTAGTATCGTTTATGAATGTCTAGGACTTCAATCATTGCATCAATCCATCACCAGTCGTTGATTGAACTTCCGCAACAAAGCCAAACCAATAAAAACCAAAACCAAGGCCGCCTGATAAACAAACAGCAAATCGACCCCCGGCACCGAATGGTAATAAGGGGAGAATGCAATACGCGCGGCTTCAATAGCATGGGCTAACGGATTGAGCAACAACAGGCTTAAATACGGCTCCTGGATGGCTGAAAGCGGAAAAATAACACCGGAAATCATCATCAATGGCATCATGATGAAACCAATAATACGCCCTGCCTCTGGCACCAGTTTTACCAACACCGCAAACACCAATCCCAGCCCCAGCGCACACAGCCAAACTGCGATAAAGGCTTCCAGCACCCCCCAGGCATTGACGGGCCAAGCCATCCAGCCAATAAAAGCACCGGCCAGGAGTACCGCCGTACTGATGAGAAGCATCAGAAAGCCTTCCACCAACGCCCGTACCAAGGCAACATCCCCAGGGCGTACTTGTCGATACGCAAAAAGAGATTTATTCGCACTAATACCATTCTGCACTTGGGTCAAGGTACGCCGGAAAGTTAAGAAGACCAACATACCGATTGCAATCCACAAGGGAGTCTCAATACCTCCCACATGCCGCACACGGACAATAGTAAAAATCGCCACCAACCACATTACATTGATCAGCGGCTCCACAATCAACCACATCCAGGCCATGCGCGAACCGAACATACGCGTTCCGGCCTCACGTAAAAAAAGCGCCTTCCATACAGCACTTGTCAGTTTCAGGGACTTTTGAAATGCGGCGGAGTTCTGCATATTTCTTACAGGCTGCGGCAAATGGCAGCCACCGTAGTATCGATATGCGCCGGTGTATGCTGATTGCTCAAGAAAAAACGCAGCCGCGCTGCTTTTTCTTCCACTGCCGGGTGAATAATGGGCTGCACGTTGATGCCTTCCTTGAATAGCGCATTGGATAATTTGGCGGCCTTCAAAGAGCTGCCCACAATGACCGGCACAATGGAAAATCCCTGCGAAAGCCCAATATTCAACCCCGCTTTTTTCGCTTCACTCAAAAAATACTGGGTAATCTGGCGCAGCTGATGCACCCGCTGGGGTTCCTGGCGCAGTATTTCCAGGCACTTCAATGCAGCAGCGGCCAGCGCTGGTGCCAAACCGACGCTGTAGACAAAGCCAGGGGCAGCGTATTTCAGGTGCTCGACCAGGGCACGCTGACCTGCGATGTAGCCGCCGCAGCCGGACATGGTTTTGCTGAGGGTGCCCATCCAGATGTCCACATCGGTTCCCGGTACGCCATAGTGCTCATGCAGACCGGTACCCGTTGCGCCCAGCACGCCCAGGCTGTGGGCTTCGTCCACCATCAGGAAGGCTTGGTGACGACGCTTGATGTCAATCAACGTGGGCAGGTCCGGGATGTCGCCATCCATGCTGTAGTGGCCTTCGACGACGATCAGCACGCGCTCGAACTGGCCCCGGATTTCAGTCAGTATCTGGTCAAGCTGGGCCGCATCGTTGTGCGCAAACGAGCGCCGCGCAGCCCCGGAAAGCTTGATGCCTTCGATGATGCTGTTGTGCGCCAAGGCGTCGTGCAGCACCAGATCCCTGGGGCCGAACAGGTAGCCGATGGTGCTGACGTTGGTGGCGTGGCCGCTGACGAAGACCACGCAATCCTCCACGCCGTACACCTGAGCCAGGGCGCGTTCCAGATCGCGCTGAACCGGGCGCTCGCCCGCCACCAATCTGCTGGCAGATACCGTGGTGCCATAGCGGTCTATGGCGTCTTTGGCCGCCTGATTGACGCGGGCATCCCCATTCAGGCCGAGATAGTTGTAGCTGGAGAAGTTGATGAACTCCCGGCCATCGATCTGCGTAGTGGCACCAGCCAAGCCGTCATGACTGACAAAAAACGGATTCGCCAGACCAAAACGCTCTGCCGCTGCCTTGGGCACCAGCATTTTTTCGTAGCCGGGAAAACGGTCGAAGCGGGTGAAATCTTTGGAAACCTTGCTGACAACCGGGACAGGCAATGCCGAAGCGGCGCCCTGCGCTGCTTCGGCTTTTTTCCCAAGGATGCGGTCAATCAGCTTTGCTTTTTGTGTCATGAGGTGAATCGGGTTCCTGTCTCGGCCAACTTGGCTGCATCACGGGCAAGCTCGGCAATTTCCTGCTCAGTCAAATCGGCGGCGTGCTGGGCAACCACCGTACCCACCATAGCCGAAGGGGCTGAATTATCGCTGACGCCTTGGGCCGTATCACTGCCCAGCAACTTGTCGGCAATTTTTGCGCTGACCTTGTACACGCTGGGGCTGTCGCCCAGCATCATCACTGGCAGTTGGATGCCGAAGCGCTGCTCCAGTCCCAGGGCCAGCTCCACCGCCATGAGCGAATCCATGCCCATGTCATGGAGGCTGGCGCGGGGGGTGATGCGCTCCGGCGCAATGCACAGGATTTGCGCCACTTGCTGGGCCACCAGCTCTTCGATCATGGCCGTGGCTTCGGCGGCAGTTTTGCCTTCCAACAGGCTGCGGATGTCCAGACCATCCTGTCCAGCATTGGCATCCTGGTAACGCCAGTTCAACTGCCCGAAGCGCGAGCCTTTGGCCGCCGATGGCAACAGCCGCGCCAGCACCGGCCAATCGAAATTGGCAGGAATGACGTGCAAGGCATCCTCGGCCCAGATGTTTTGCAGCTGATCCAATGCCAGCTCTGCCGCCAGGGGGGCTTTGCCCAGACGCTGGGCCAGAGCATCCTTCACCGCCTCGTTGCGGGTAAGGTAGCCCGCATCGGCAATCGGCCCCCAGCCGATGCAGGTGGCAGGCAGGCCCAGGCTGCGACGCTGGGCCGCCAGGCCTTCCAGCCCCATATTGGCCGCCACGTAGTTGGCCTGACCGGGGTTGCCGATGGCCGTCGTGACCGAGGAATACAGCACGAAGTGCGTCAGCGGCTGGCCCAGAGTGGCCTCGTGCAGATTCCACGCGCCGACCAGTTTTGTGCGCAGCACGGCATCCATGCTGGCGGCATCCAGATTCAGCAGCAGCCGGTCGTCGAACTGCGCTGCGGCATGCAGCACCCCGGCCAGGGGCGGCATGGATTGGGCAATGTTGGCCACCAGCGCTTGCACAGCCCCCGGCTGGGTGATGTCGCAGGCCAGCGCCAGGGCTTGCACGCCCTGGCTGGCAAATTCTTCCAGCAGCGCGGCTGCGCCAGGAGTGTCTGCCCCGCGACGCCCGACCAGGGCCAGATGGCGCACGCCATGCTGTACCAGCCAGCGGGCCGACGCTAAGCCAAAGCCGGACAGGCCGCCCGTCACCAGCCAGGTGGCCTTGCCATCCAGTTGTATCGCCTGTGCCGCCGTGGGCTGCTGGACTGGCGGCTTGGCATTGGCCAACGTGACGACGATCTTGCCGATGTGGCGGGCCTGCTGCATCAGGCGGAAGGCATCCACGACCTGATCGGCGGCAAAGCTGCGGTAGGGCAAGGGGGCCAGCACTCCCTCGCGAAACAGTGCAATGACTTCGCCAAACAGGCGGGCCGCCAGTTGTGGCCGCCCCGTGAGCAGCTGGTCGGCATCGATGCCGAAATAGCTGATGTTGTCCTTGAACGGACGCAGGCCCACCGGGGTGTTTTCGAAAAAGTCGCGCTTGCCCAGCTCCAGAAAGCGGCCAAAGGGCTTGAGCACGTCCAGGCTGCGGCGCATGGCCTCGCCGGCCAGGGAGTTGAGCACGACGTCCACGCCCTCGCCATCGGTCAGTTGCAGAACGTCTTCGGCAAACTCCAGGCTGCGCGAGTCGAGCACATGGTCGGCACCCAGCAGTTGCACGAAGGTGCGCTTTTCGTCCGTGCCTGCAGTGGCAAAAATTTCCGCGCCCAAATGGCGGGCCAGCTGGATGGCAGCGATCCCCACGCCCCCGGCAGCACCGTGGATCAGCACGCGCTCGCCCGGCTGCACGTCGGCCAGTTGCTTCAGGGCGTAATACACCGTCAGGAACACCGTGGGCACCGTGGCCGCCGCTTCGAATGCCCAGCCTTGCGGCATGGGGGCCACGGCATCGGCACGGGTAACGATATGGCTGGCAAAGCACGAAGAGCCAAAGCCCATGACGGCATCGCCGACCTGCAAGTGCGTGACGCTGCTGCCGACACGGCTGACGACACCTGCAAACTCCAGCCCCAGGCTGGCCCCGGCGAAGCCTTTTTCCACGGCCTCATCGGGCAGCAGGCCCATGAGATACATCACGTCGCGGAAGTTCAGGCCGGTGGCCTGGGTGCGCACCTCGATTTCATGCGCCTGCAACGGCGCGGATTCCTGCGGCAGCCACAGCAGGTTGCGCAACTGGCCGGGCACCAGGAAGTCCAGCTTGAAGCGTGCGCCCTCCTCCCCTGTTTCATCACCCTGCAGGCCTGTGGCCGCAGCCGGTTCATGCTCCTGCAGCATCGGAACGTGGCGGACACCTTCGGTCAGCAGAATTTCATTCTGGCCGTCGGGCTGCAGCAACTCGCGCTCCAGCTGCGCCAGCAAGCTGGCCTGCGAAGCGACGGCATCCAGATCAATCAAGGTACAGGTCAGTTGCGGGCATTCATTCATGACCACACGCCCCAAGCCCCACAACGCCGATTGAGCCGGGCTGCGCAAGCCTTGACAGGTAATGATCCACAGGCGTGGCGGTGTCTCCTGCTGCTGCACGGTCTGCACCAGTTCAAGCAGGCGGGTGACGGTGGCAATACTGTCTTCAGGGCTGTCCTGCCAGCCTTGCATCCAGACTATGTGGTGCACCACCGGAGCAGCAGCGTCATCCAGCAATACGTGCTGCCCCTGGGCCTGCAAGCGCTGTTGCAAATCCTGGGCCGCAGCCGCTGTGCCCTGATCTGCCAGCAGTTGCCAGGTCTGGGCGGTCACAGGCTCTGCCACCGGCACATCGGCAGTTTGAACAGGGGCTTGCGCCAGAAGCAGATAAGCGCCTTCGTGCAATTGCTGCGCGGCAGGCTCCTCGATCAGCGCCGCATCCAGCCAGCCGCCCGCTGCCAGTGATTGCAGCCATGCGGCTGGCGCCAACAGGCTGGAAGTAGCCTGGCCCTGGCTGTTTTGCTGCCACCAGGCGCTATCCAGCCCCTGGATCAGATTGACGCTCCAATCCGGATAGCGTTCAGCGATTGCCAGAATTGCCCCAGGGACCAATTTGGCTTGTAGTTTTGCAAGGACAGCTTCGGGGTTGAACATGCGGTGCAGGCTGTGCTGCACGATGACCACATCAAACTGCGCGGGCAGGCTGCGCTCGGCGGTCAGCGCCCCATCAGTGGCGGCATAGTGGGCCACGAGGATGGGGGCATCCTCCTCGTATTCCGCCGCCTGGCGTGTTGCCAAGTCTTCGCTGGTCAAGGCCAGCACGTAATCCAGACGGTCGGCAGGCAAGGCATGGAGGGCCGTTTTTGGCAATTCGCTCAAACCGGCAGAAATCTCCAGCACCCGCAGGCGCTGCCCTTGCGGCAAAGCAGTTGCCAGGCGTTGCAGCAAAGCCTGCAACAGGCTGCGCGTGCCCAGATAGGCCGGGTCGGTGTGGTAGAGCGATTCGGCAATGGGCGAGCGCTGCAATTGGGCGTGCAGCAGTTGGCGGGCATCCGGTTCGGTCAGCAATGCCGGCAAGGCAGCCCCCGCCGTGCCCAGCAGGGACAGTTGGGGCAGGCACGCCGGGGCATCACGCAGCAGGGCTTGCCACAACTCCTGGGCGGGGGGCAGGTCAGCCTCCGCGACCAGGGCCGTGCCATCCAGCAAATCCTGGCTGCGCAGCAAATCCAGCAGCCATTGGCCATACGGCGTCTGCGCCAGGGTGGCTTGCCAGTCGGCAGGCTGGCGTTGCTGCAATTGCCGACAGGCTTCAAATGCGAAGGAAAGGGACAAGGCTTCCAGCAGGGGCAGCGTCTCGGTAAACCAGCGCTGCCGTTCCTCGGAACTGTTGCCGTCGACCAGATGCGCGGCCAGATCGGCGACGCTGACAATGGGCCGGGCCGTGGCTGCAGGATGCGGCTGCAGCCAGGGGGCGATATGCCATTGCTGGATGGCAGCATCCTCCCCATGCTTCAGGTACGCAGCACGGAAGCGGCAGCCCTGGGCGCTGGCAACCAGTTGGCCCTGAACGTCGAACAACTCGAAATCTGCCAGCGCCGAGCGCGTGCCGAAGCGGCGCAAATGGGCACGGAAGGTCACCACCGGCGCACTGCTGCGCACGTCGAGCTTGCCGATCTTGACCGGCAACAGGGCAATGCCACGCCCGTTGGCAATGGGTTCGGCAAAGAAATCCACCAGCGCCTGAAAGCACAGGTCGAGGACAGCAGGATGCAGCACATAAGCGGCCAGATGCACACTCGCATCCAACGCCAGTCGTGCCTGCAGGCAACGGCTGGCCGCATCGACCGCAACGCAGTCGATGCCTTGGAAAACCGGGCCATAGTCCAGCCCCAGGATCTTGGCGAGCTGGTAGTGCCGGGTGTGCTCGACCAGCTCCTGCGCTGCTGCAGAGGCAGCGGGGATCGAAACCAGTGGAATACGTGCCTGGGGGGCTTGCTGGGTGGCCTGGAGCAGACGGCCTGCGGCGTGCAGGGACCAGGCATCGCTGGACAAGCGCTGGCGGCTGAAAATCTGAAAGCTGCCATCACGCGGCTGCACCACCAGACGCAGGCTGCGGGCGTGTTCGCCATCGAACACCAGCGGAGAGAGGATGTCCAGCTCCTGCAGGGCGCATGGCCCGCTGCCCAGCCATTGGCGGGCCGCTGCCAAAGCCATTTCGGCGTACGCGGCCCCCGGAAAGACGATGGCACCACCCACCTGGTGATCGGGCAGCCAGGGCAGGATGGTGGGATCGAGCACGTTTTCCCAGGTCAATACGGCATCGGGGATGGCCCAGCCCAGCAACGGATGCACACGGCGGCGCTGCAGGGCCTGCAGGCTCTCGACCGTGGTGGGCTGCCAGTGGCGTTCGCGCTGCCAGGGATAGTTGGGCAAACGGATACGCTGCCCAGGGCAGGGAAAATGGGCTTTCAGCACTTGGACATCTGCAAGCAAAATCGCCTTCAAACCCGCATCCTGCAAGCGCTGAAAGCTATCATCGTTGCGTTGCAGGGTGGGGAGCACACGGCCTGTGGCCTGCACCGCATCCAGGCTTTCCTTGACGTAGCGCTGCAAGATGGCGTGGGGACTGATTTCCACAAAAATACGGCAGCCCTGGGCGGCGGCCTGGGCCACGGCATCGGCAAAGCGCACCGGCTGGCGCACGTTCAGCCACCAGTAATCGGCACCCAGTTCGGTACCGGCCAGCGCAGCTCCCGTCACGGTGGAAATGAATTGCGCCTGGGTGGCCGCGGTCGGCGCCAGCCCTTGCAAGCGCCGGGCCAGATCGTCCCGGGCGCCTTCCATGTAGTGGCTGTGGAAAGCGTAGTCCAGATCGAGCAGACGGAAAAACACCTTTTGCGGCGCCAGCAGCGCCTCCAGACGCTGCAAGTCTTGCAGGCTGCCGGACAAGGTGACGTTGGCCGGGCTGTTGATGCCGGCAATTTCAATATCGGCAGCAATCCCCCCCTCTGCGCCCAGCCGGGCGATGGCTTCCTGCGCAGCGGCTGCCGACATGCCCACGGCGGCCATGCGGCCCTGGCCACGGGTCAGGTTCTGCGCCTGGCTGCGGGCGCAGATCACGGCGATGGCCTGTTCCAGGCTCAAGGCCCCGCACGCCCAGGCGGCGGCAATTTCACCGACGCTGTGGCCCAGAACGGCGGCGGGCTGCACGCCCTGCTCCTGCAACAGCCGGGTAATGGCCACCTGCATGGCAAACAGCAGGGGCTGGGCCACGGCGGTGTCCTGCAACTGTGAACAGGCCGCATCGGCCTGCAACTGCTCCAGCAGGGAAAAGCCCGCCTGGGGGCGCATGGCCACATCCAGCTCCTGCACGATGCTGGCAAAGCGCGGGCTGGTCGCCAGCAAGGTTTGCCCCATGCCGACCCACTGGGCGCCGTTGCCGGCATAAACGAAGGCAATGTTGCCACTGGAGGCCAGGGCTTCTTCCTGCACCAGAGCCGGCAGGGCGCCGACTTCCTCGCCCTGGGCAAAGCGTTGCAGCGTCTCTATGGCCTCCGCCACACTGGCAGGCGCAAGCAGCAGGCACTGGGACAGGTGTTCTCGCCCAAACAGCGCCGCATGGGCAACGTCGTAGTAGCGCTGCGGATGATTCTGGAACAACTGCGCATAACTCCGGGCCAGGGCACGCAAGGCAGGCAGCGAGCGGGCGGAAATCCGCAGCGGCGCCAGCGCCCCCTCCGGGGCTGGCGGGGCGGCAACCGCACCAGCCTGTGGCAGGTACTGCTCCAGAAGCACATGGGCATTGGCGCCGCCAAAACCAAACGAATTCACCCCGGCAGCCAGGGGCTTGCCGGGGGATGTCTGCAGGGGATGCTGGTCAAACACCAGTTGCAGATTCAGTCCGGCAAAGTCGATGTTGGGGTTGGGGGTTTGCAGGTGCAGCGTGGGCGGCAGGGACTGGTTTTTCAGCGCCAGCACGGCCTTGACGAAGCCCGCCATGCCGGAAGCCGGTTCCATATGGCCCAGATTGGCCTTGACCGAACTGATCGGCAGCGGCTGGCTGCGCCCCTGCCCATAGACGGCGCCGATGGCAGCGGCCTCGATCGGATCGCCAACGGGGGTGCCTGTGCCGTGGGCTTCGATGAAGTCCACATCGCTTGCCGCCAGCCCGCTTTTGGCCAGCACTTCGCGCATCAGTTCCACCTGCCCATCGCGGCTGGGAATGGTGATGCCGGTCTTGCGTGAGCCGTCGGCATTCACCCCGGTGGCGCGAATGACGGCATGGATTTCATCGCCATCGGCCTGCGCCTGCGCCAGGGGTTTGAGCAACAGCACGGCACCGCCTTCGGAGCGCACATAGCCGTTGCCGGCAGTGTCGAAGGGCTTGCAGCGCCCATCGGCGGACAGCATGGATGCCTTGGTGAACCCGACGAAGGGATAAGGGTGCAGCAACAGGTTGACGCCGCCAACCAGGGCCGTCGAGGCCTCGCCTGTACGCAAACTGTTGCAGGCATGGTGCAGGGCCACCAAAGAAGACGAGCAGGCGGTATCCACGGCCAGAGACGGGCCATGCAGATCCAATACATAGGAGATACGGTTGGCGGCCACGCTCAGGGTATTGCCCGTCATGGTGTGGGCCGAAAGGCTGGCCAGATCGTCCAGGGCGCGGGTGCCGTAATCCAAGCCGGAGATGCCGACATACACCGAGCAATTGGTTCCCGCCAACCGGGACGCGGGCACGCCGGCGTTCTCCAGCGCCTCCCAGGCCAGTTCCAGCAGCAGGCGCTGCTGAGGGTCAAGCCAGGCGGCTTCGCGCGGGGAGATACCGAAAAAGCCCGCATCGAATTCTTCGATGCGCGAGAGCACGCCCGCAGAATAGGTGACGCTGCGCCCGGCCTCGGAACGCCTGCCATGCTGCAGCTCTTGCGTCGCCCAGCGCCCGGACGGCACCTGGGTGATCAAGTCCTGCCGGTTTTGCAGTGCAGTCCAAAACTCCTGTTCCTCGCTATGGTCGCCAGGAAAGCGAAACGCCATGCCGATCACGGCAATGGGAGCAGAATTTTCAGTCAGGCAATTATTTTTCGGGGCAGGAGGGAAATCGGTCACGCTACGGCTTACAAGAGGCTGGCAAAGGTTGCGGATTATATTCACCCCCCGGGACAAGGCCGTACATCTGCGGAACTGCTTGAAATGCCTTGCTTTGTCCCTCGGGAAAGAATTTTCGACCGCGCAAATTTCCGCAAAATATGGGCACTGCCAGCATTGCCAATAGGGCCTTGGGCTGCCAGCGCTACGGAAAATCCCTAAAATCAGGGATTCCTCCGCTTCTTCAGTAATAAAAAGACTGCCATGACACACGTCGTCACCGAGAACTGCATCAAATGTAAATACACCGATTGCGTGGACGTTTGCCCCGTGGATTGCTTCCGCGAAGGCCCGAACATGCTGGTGATTGACCCCGACGAGTGCATCGACTGCGCCGTTTGCATCCCCGAGTGCCCAGCCGACGCCATTTTTGCGGAAGAGGATGTACCCGCCGATCAACTGCCGTTCATCAAGCTCAATGCCGACCTGGCCTTTGCCAAGGGGTGGACGAGCATCACCAAGCGCAAGGCAGCGATGCCCGATGCCGACGAGTGGAACGGCAAGGACGGCAAGGTGGGAATGCTGGAGCGCTGAGCACCCACCCCTGCCGGACGGCCTGCCCTTCTACCAGCAACAGCCCCATCCGGGGCTGTTGGCATTTGAGGCAGAGCGTTTCACTTGGTTGTATCCAGGTGTTGCATTGACCAATCGGGCATTGTGGTTTTAAGCTACCAGTTTTGCTTCTTTTTCTGGATTCAGGAGCCTGTATGAACACCAACGCCAGCCGCTTTTTGCCCACTGACCGTGAGGCACGGCTCAAGGAGCTGGATTTGGAAATTGTGCGCTTGGCCATCATCTGCAAAATCCGCCTGCTCGATCCCGGCGTTGCCGAGCGGGTACTGGCCAACGACACCAGCCTGTGCGACATCCAGCATTGCAGCAACGCCTTCCGCACCCTGCGCGGTCTGCTGCTGATGCACTACAACGAACTCAACGCCATCAACGCCGAAGCCGACCCGCAAACCATGCGCGTGGTGGCGCAAAACGTGCGCGATGCCCTCAAGGGCGTGATTGGCGGACAACTGGGCGGGCACGGGGCGATGTAATCCCTCTTCGGGCAGGTATTTAGTGCTCCTGCCCTATTGCACCCGTCCGGTCGGTAGCCCCGGCACGGCCAAGTCACGCCAGGGCGAGGCCTGTACCTGGACGCGCCCTTCCCGCAAGGCCTGCACCAGTTGCGCGTGCTGTTGGCCGGTGGCCTGGGGCCAGCGCACTTCCCCGACCTGCTGCCAAGGCTCCTGCACCTGAGGGTCACGGGCAAACACCCGGCACGACAGGTTGTATCGCGCCGTAGTGCAGAGCAGCTGCTGGGGCTGCTCGCTGGTGCTGTCCAGAGACGCTTGCAAGACCAGGCAAGAGGCCGTTTGCGGATCAGGGGATGGCTGCGCACCCGCTGTTGGAGCGGATTTTTGTCCCGCGCCCCGGCAGACACTGCCACTGGTGATTTCCTTATTGGCCAGCGCTTGCCACCAGTCCTCGGGCGGCTGGGCATGGCCGGGGGCGACGGCCAGCAGGTTGCGCCAATCGGCGGCCGACAGCGCGCTGGCCTGCCGGGGCAGGTAGCGCTTGGCTTCGGCAGCCAGCATCTGGCGCACATCCTGCGCCACCTCCCCTTGGGAAAATGCGGGCAAACCTTGCAAACGCTGCAGCGCTGGCAGCCCGTGGCGGCCATGATCAAAGCGCAAATCCTGCAGGGCCTGCAGCGTCGGTGCCTGCGTGCCGTCCGCCAAGCGCTGGTACTGGCTGGCCGCACCAATACGGTAAGGATCGAGCAACGGGGTGTGCAACAGCACCAGCAGCGCCATGACCAGCCAGGACATGGCCGGATTGATACGGCCAATGCGCTGCAGCCACGCGGCGGCATCGCGCTCCAGCGCCGCCCAGGCATAGCCCAGGGCATAGAGCATGAGCACGCCGGCAATGGTCAAGGCCCAGATGCGCTCATGCGTCCAGCCGTACTGGCGCACGCGCAACGCCACGGCCCACAGGGCCAGAGTGGCCAGCACCGGCATCAGCGCCAGGGCGGCAGCAATCAAGGCCCGCAGCGCGAAGGGGTAAGGCGCTGCCTGGCGGCTGCCGTCCTGGTAAACGGCATTCACAAAAACCAACAGGCACAGCAGCACGCCCATCAGCAGCGGGGCCGCCTTGCGCGTTTCCCACAGCGGCTGCACGCCCGTGAAGGGCAAAAAAGCCACGAACAACACCACCACCAGCGCCAATAGCGGCAGCAGCAGGCGGTACAGGGTCAGCACCAGTTGCAGCATCAGGCGCAGGGGCCGGGGCTGGCCGCGTGCCAACAGCACACCCAGGCCGGCCATCAACCCCGTGGCCATATACACGAAGGCCGGGGCCGTAAAAGTATCGGCAAACAGCCGCACCTTGACCAAAGCAAACAGCCCGGCCCACAACCCCAGCACGGCCCAGCCCAGGGCAACAAATTGCAGGGCAAAGCCCAGCACCACGGCGTTGTTCCAGGCGTAATCAAACAACAGAGCATACGGCACGCGGCGCAGGCTGCGCTGTTGTTGCAGCGCCTGCATCCAGGCCAGGGCGATAAACAGCAATGCCCCCTGGCACAGCAACCAGGGCACCCAGGCGCTGCCACTGCGTGCACCCTGGCTGCCCAGCAGCCACCAGACGCTGCCATGCAAGGCCACCAGCAGCAGCCCCAGCGCCCCCATACCGCGCCACAGCAGGCGGTCGCCCAGCTGGCGCACAGACAGCACGAAGAAGCCTGGCACCGCCAGCAGCAAAGAGAGGGCGATCAGCCGCAGCGGCCCGGCAGGGCCAAACCAGCCCTCCAGCAAAGCGTACACACCCGCACCTTGCACCAGGGTGGTGAGCACCATCACCTCCTTGGTCAAACGCGGCAGATCGGCGGTGGGGGCGAAGCGGTCAGTGGCCATGGCAAGGGTGATGGGGCAGGTATTTGTTCAGGCCGTCAATGCTGCAACTGCGCCCACACTTTGTCCAGGCGCTTGCTACTGACCGGGTACGGCGTGCGCAGCTCTTGGGCGAAGAAGCTGACGCGCAGCTCTTCCAGCATCCAGCGGTATTCCTGCAGCCGCGCATCGTGCTGGCCTTTGCGCTGGGCCAGCAGGCGGGTATAGCGCTGCTGCAGCGGTTGCAGTTCCTTCAATTTGGCGGCATCGCGGGCCGGGTCGGCGCGGACTTTGTCCAGGCGGATGGTGATGGCCTTCAGGTAGCGGGCAAAGTGCTGCAGCTGCGCCCAGGGGGTGCGGGCGATGAAGTCCTTGGGCATCAGATTTTGTAGCTGCTTGCCTGCGTCCTCTGTGGCCTCTTGGGCGTTTTTGGTGTCTTTGATCTTGCGCTGGGCGCTGGCGTATTCGGTCAGGATGGTGGCGGCCAGGCGGGCCACTTCCTGGGCGATCAGGGTCAGGCGGGCGCGGCCCTCTTGCACGCGCTGGGTGAACTGGGCGGCATCCTGGGGCAAGGGCTCTTGCACAAAAGCGCGCTCCAGCGCCACATCCAGAATCTGCGCCCGCAGCTCTTCTTGCGTGCCCAGCGGCATATAGGCCACGGCCATTTTTTGCAGGTCGGGGATGTTTTTTTCCAGGTATTTCAGCGCGTCTTTCACCTGCAGGGCGCACAGCCGGCGCAGGCCCTGGCGGTGGCGGGCGGCGGCAATGTCCGGCTCGTCAAACACTTCGATGGTGACGGCATCGCCCTGGTCGATGAGGGCGGGAAAGCCGATCAGCGTCTGCTTGCCCTGCTGGATTTCCATCAGCTCAGGGAGTTGGCCAAAGTCCCAGCTGGTGTGGCGTGCGCCTGCGGCATGGGGCGCAGCCGTTCCCGGTGATTTATCTTTTTCAGGAGCTGGTTGCGCTTTTAAATTGGTGTTTTTAGGCTGTTTTGGCTCTGAAACAGCTTTATCTTCAGCGGAAGAAGCTATTTTTAATGAAGCCAAGGCCTGGAAAGCCCCCCGCGCCTTGCTGCCCCACTGGGCCTTGAGGGCGGCGATATTGCGCCCCTGCGCCAGCTGGCGGCCATGCTCGTCGATGATGCGCAGGTTCATAAACAGGTGGGTGCCCAGCATGTCGGGCTTGAAATCGGCACGTTTCACGTCCAGGCTGGTCTCCTGGCGCACCTGCTCCAGCAGGGCATCGATCAGCCCGCCCTGCCCCCAGCGCTCGGGCTGGGTGAACAGCGCGGCCAGGCGTTCGGCGCTTTCGGGCAGCGGCACCAGGCGGCTGCGCGGGCGCTGGGGCAGGCTTTTCAGGAGGGCCTGGATTTTTTCTTTCAGCATTCCCGGCACCAGCCACTCGGCGCGGTCTTCGCTGACTTGGTTCAGGGCGAACAGCGGCACCGTCACCGTCAAACCATCGCGGGCATCGCCCGGGCTGTGCAAATAGCTGGCCGCGCAATCGACACCGCCCAGGCGCACCAGCTTGGGGAAGGCATCGGTGGTGATGCCCGCCGCCTCGTGGCGCATGAGTTCGTCTTTGGACAAGCGCAGCAGCTGGGGCTGCTCTTTGCTGGCCTGGCGGTACCACGCGTCAAAAGTCGCGCCGCTGAAGATGCCGTCGGGGATGTGCTGGTCGTAAAAGGCGTAGATCAGCGCATCGTCCACCAGCACGTCTTGGCGGCGACTTTTGTGCTCCAGCTCTTCGACCTTGCGGATGGTTTTCTGGTTGGCGGCCAAAAACGGCCAGGTGGTTTCCCACTCGCCCTCGACCAGGGCGCGGCGGATAAACATTTGCCGCGCATCGTGCGGGTCTTTGCGGCCATAGCTCACGCCCCGGTTGTTATAGACCACCAGGCCGTAGAGCGTGGCGCGTTCAAAAGCGATCACGTCGGCGCGTTTCTTGCTCCAGTGCGGGTCAAGCAGTTGTTTTTTCAGCAGATGGGCACCGACTTCTTCCAGCCACTGCGGCTCAATCGCCGCAATGCCCCGGCCATACAGGCGCGAGGTTTCCACCTGCTCGGCGGCCACAATCCAGCGCCCCGGCTTTTTGCTCAGGTGCGCCCCCGGATGCGGGTGGAACTTGATGCCGTGTGCGCCCAGGTAGGCCTCGCTCTCCTCGCCCTTGAAGCCGATGTTGCCCAGCAGGCCGCACAGCATGGACAGGTGCACCGCCTCGTAGCCTGCGGCCTGGGTATTGATCTGCCACTGCTGCTCTTTCACCACGGTGAGCAGTTGCGAATAAATATCGCGCCATTCGCGCACGCGGCGGATGTTGATGAAGTTCTGGCGCAGCAACTGCTCCCACTGGCGGTTGCTGAGTTTGTGGGTGTCTTGCTCAGGCGCTATCGACTCAGTAGCTGCAGGCGCTTGTATACGCTGGGCTACAGGCAAAAAAGACTGATTTTTTTGCGCTACCGCCGGTGCCTTGTGCGCGGCCTGGGCCGCCATCTCCTTGCGGCTTTTGGCCACGGCCTTGCCGCCGCGGGCATCCTGCAGCCACTGCCACAGGCGCAGGTAGCCGGAGAACTCGCTTTTCTCATCGTCAAACTTGGCGTGCTGCTGGTCGGCCTGGGCCTGCGCCTCTAGGGGGCGGTCGCGCACGTCCTGCACACTCAGGGCGGCGGCAATCACCAGCACCTCGGCCAGCGCCCCACGGCTGCGGGCCTCGACAATCATGCGGCCCACGCGCGGGTCCAGCGGCAGGCGCGACAGGGCCTTGCCCATGGGCAGCAGGCCGCCGCGCTCATCAACCGCGCCCAGCTCTTGCAAGAGCTGGTAGCCATCGGCAATCGCCCGGCCCGAGGGGGCTTGCAAAAAGGGGAAGTTCACCACATCGCCCAGCCCCAGCGCCTTCATGCGCAGGATGACCCCGGCCAGCGAGGAGCGCAAAATTTCCGGGTCGGTAAAGGCATCGCGCTGGTTGAAGTCGGCCTCGTCGTACAGGCGAATGCAAATACCGTTGGCCACGCGCCCGCAGCGCCCGGCGCGTTGGTTGGCAGCGGCCTGGCTGATCGGCTCGACCAGCAACTGCTCCACCTTGCTTCTGAATGAATAGCGCTTGACGCGGGCTGTGCCTGCGTCAATCACGTATTTGATGCCAGGAACGGTGAGCGAGGTTTCCGCCACGTTGGTCGCCAGCACAATGCGCCGCTGGCTGTGGCTGTCAAAAATGCGGTCCTGCTCGGCCTGCGACAGGCGCGAGAACAGGGGCAGCACCTCGCTATTGCGCAGCGCCGGGTAGTGCTGCAGGTGCTGGCGCAGGTGGTCGGCGGCCTCGCGAATTTCGCGCTCGCCGGGCAGAAAGATCAAAATGTCGCCGCCCGCGCCGCCTTGCCACAGCTCGTCCACGCCATCGGCAATGGCCTCGCTCAGGCCGTAATCCTTTTTCTCCTCAAAAGGCCGCCAGCGCATTTCTACCGGGTAGGTGCGCCCGGACACCATGATCACCGGCGCAGCCTGCCCCTGGGCATCGGCAAAGTGCCGGGCAAAGCGCTCGGCATCAATCGTGGCCGAGGTCACCACCACCTTCAAATTGGGCCGCTGGGGCAGGATTTGCTTCAAATACCCAAGCAAAAAGTCGATGTTCAGGCTGCGCTCGTGCGCCTCGTCGATGATCAGGGTGTCGTAGGCTTTCAGGAGCGGGTCGGTCTGCGTCTCGGCCAGCAAAATCCCGTCCGTCATCAGCTTGACCGATGCGCCTTTCTGCAGCGTGTCCTGAAAGCGCACCTTGAAGCCCACCACCTCGCCCAGCGGGGTGTTCAGCTCCTGCGCAATGCGCTTGGCCACGCTGCTGGCGGCAATGCGCCGGGGCTGGGTGTGGCCGATCAGCCGCCCGCGCTGCCCTTGCGGCGCATTGCACACGCCCCGGCCCAGCGCCAGGGCGATCTTGGGCAGCTGCGTGGTTTTGCCGGAGCCGGTTTCACCGCAGACGATGATGACCTGGTGGGCCTGCAAGGCATCGGCAATCTCCTGGCGGCGGGCGGATACGGGGAGGGCTTCGGGGAAAGTGATCTGCAAGGAAGACATAGAAGGCATAAGGGGCGGGATTATCGCTACTCCCCGCCCGCCACCCACTGTGCGGCCTTCTCCGCAATCATCAGCGTGGGGCTGTTGGTGTTGCCGCTGGGCGGGCGATGATCGGCATGATGTGCCCTGATGCGTCCGGTCGGCGCCGGGCCATGCTGCCTTTACCTTCGCTTACCAAAAGGCCTGCAGGGCGGCTTGTTATGCTCTCCCGCTTTGCCCACAGGGCACAACACACGTACCAGGTTGTCGAGAATCCATGCTGACTTTGCTTGCCCCCATCGCACTGCTGGCCGCCCTGTGGCTGTGGCACCCCTTGCTGGCCACAGGCAAACGCTACTACGTGGCGGCAGTCGTGGTGACGGCATTTCTGGGGGCGATGCCCGCGTTATTGATCTGGGCGGCACGCAATACCGCCGCCAGCTACACGACGGTGGCCTACCTGCAGGTGCCTGCCGGATGGCTGTTTGCCAGCATCGCGGCAGCGTGGCTGCTGGCGCTGCTGCGCGATGGGCTGGCGCTGCTGGGCAAGGTTCTGGGCGCACCGGGGCTGGCCCGGCACCTGTGGCAGCCGCATTACACCCTGCTGGCGGTGAGCGTGATGCTGCTGGTCTGCGGCCACGGCGCCATCCAGGGGCTGCGCGTGCCCGAGGTGCGCGAGCACGAGCTGGCCCTGGCCAAGCTGCCCCCCGAGCTGGACGGGCTGCGCATCGCGGTGATTGCCGACCTGCACGCCAGCCCGATCAACAATGCCTTCTACGTGCGCGAAGTGGTCAACCGCACCAACGCCGCCAGGCCCGACCTGATCGTGCTGCCCGGCGACCTGATCGATGGCGACGTGGCCACCCAGGCCGTGAACATTGCCGCCCTGGCCGACTTGACCGCCCCCCATGGCGTCTGGGCGGCCCCCGGCAACCACGAGTACTACAGCGGCTACGATGCCTGGGCCAAGGTGTTTGCCCGCCTGGGCCTGCCCTACCTGGCCAACCAGGCCCACACCATCACCGTGCGCGGCAAGCGCCTGACCCTCTCGGGCGTGGGCGACCCGGCCTACGCGCAAAGCCACAATGCCGGCGGCGGCGTGCCCCCGGACATCGTCAGCGTCGCCAAGCAGGCCCAGGCGCAGCAGGCGCAGTTCCACATCCTGCTGGGGCACCAGCCCAAGCTGGCCCGCGAATACGCCGCACAGCACAGCGTGCATCTGCAGATTGCCGGGCACACGCACGGCGGGCACATCCGGGGTTTTGACCAATGGGTGGTGGCCCCGGCCAACAACGGCTTCGTGCGCGGGCGCTACGACGTGGGCGACATGGTGCTGTTCGTCAGCAACGGCGCCGGGCTGTGGGCCGGGTTCACCCTGCGCCTGGGCGTGCCCGCAGCGATCGACGTGCTGGTGCTGCGCAGCAAGAAATAGTTAAGGATCCTCTGCACAAATCGCCGCGCCGCCTGCATCTGCGGCCTCGGGCGGTCTGCGGCGTTGCAAATCCTCGCGATAGCTGCGGCTATCGCTGCGGTTTGCGCCTTGCATCCCATCCCGATCCGCAGCGCAGGCTTACCGCTCGATTCGTGCAGAGGACCCTTAAATCTATTTAACTAAATAATTAAATAACGAAATAGACCATAATCGCGGTCTATGCCAAACGCCGCCGCGCCCTCTTCCGCCCCTTCTTCCACTTCGGCATTGCAGGCCCGCAACCTGGGCCTGCTGGTCGCCGCCCAGGCACTGGGCGGTGCCTCGCCGCCGATCATCATCTCGCTGGGCGGGCTGGTCGGCCAGCAACTCTCCAGCAACCCCACGGCGACGACCTTGCCGGTCAGCATCTACCAGCTGGGGCTGGCGCTTTCCACCCTGCCGGCGGCCTGGCTGATGCAGCAGTTGGGCAGGCGCTGGGCCTATGTGCTGGGCGCGGTGCTGGGGGTGGTGTCGGGCATCGTCGCCGCGCAGGGAATCGCGCAGTCGGACTTTGTGACTTTTTGCATAGGCACGGCCCTGGCGGGCTTCTACGCCGCCTGCGTGCAAAGCTACCGTTTTGCCGCCGCCGATGCCGTGGCCGAGGCGCACCTGCAAGCCAAGGCCATCTCGCGCATCATGGTCGGTGGGCTGATTGCCGCCATCATCGGCCCGCAGGTGGTGATCTGGACGCGCGATGCCCTGCCCGCCACGCCCTTTGCCGGCAGCTTCTACAGCCAGGCGGCCCTGGCCGCGCTGGCCCTGCCCATCGTGCTGCTGCTGCGCCTGCCCGCGCCGAAAAAACAGGCCGCCACCGGCACGGCCCGCCCCCTGGCGCAGATTGCCGCCACGCCGCAATTCATCGCCGCCGCCGCTGCCGGGGTGGTCAGCTACGGGCTGATGGCCTTCCTGATGACGGCGGCCCCCATGGCCATGGTCGGCTGCGGGCACAGCGTGGGCGAGGCGGCCCTGGGCATCCAGTGGCACGTGCTGGCCATGTTCGGCCCGAGCTTTTTCACCGGGCGGCTGATCGGGCGCTTCGGCAAGCGCAAAATCACCGCCCTGGGGCTGGTGATGATCGCCGCCTCCGGCCTGCTGGCCCTGGCGGGGGAGGATTTGCTGCAGTTCTGGGGTTCGCTGATCCTGCTGGGCGTGGGCTGGAACTTCGGCTTCATCGGCGCCACCGCCATGCTGACCGAGTGCTACACCCCCGCCGAGCGCACCAAGGTGCAGGCGCTCAACGACTTCCTGGTCTTCGGCACGGTGGCCGTCGCCTCGTTCGGCTCCGGGCAGTTGCTGCACAGCGTCGGCTGGAACGGCATCAACCTCGGGATGCAGCCGCTGGTGGTGCTGGCGCTGGCCCTGATGGCGTGGCAAAGCCGCAAGAAATAAATAGCTTGTTGCGCTGATGGTCAAATGGTTTCAGCATTGGATGATGCTGAAACCATTGTGTTATAAGCGGCACAAGCTATCACAAGAACCTGTTCACGCTCTTTTCATGGTGCCCGCAAGGCAGCAAAAGGCCGCAATCTAGGCGCGTGCCGCAGCTCAGGCTGGTGGCCTGAGCAAGGTGCGCAACGACGAGTGCGGTTTTTTGCTGCCTTGCCCGAAGGGTTGCCCCGCCAAGACAGCATCTGCTGCGTTTGCGGGGCAACGGGCACCATGAAAAGAGCGTGAACAGGTTCTAAAAACCAAAGCTTGAATCCGCCCGCCGCACCACAACATGCCTGCAATGACCACCAATCCCCTTCTCGACACTTCGGGCCTGCCGCTGTTCGACCAGTTCCAGGCCGCCCACGTTGCCCCCGCCATCGAACAGCTCATCGCCCGCGCCAGCGCCGCGCTGGAAACCGTCACCGCCCCCGACTTCCCTGCCGACTGGCAAGCCGTCGCCAAGGAGCTGGACACCGCCACCGAGGCCCTGGGCCGCGCCTGGGGTGCCGTCAGCCACCTGAGCAGCGTGGCCGACACGCCGGAACTGCGGGCCGCCTTCAATGCTGCCCTGCCGGTGGTCACCGAGTTCTGGACGCGCCTGGGTGCCGACGAACGCCTGTACGCCAAATACAAGGCGATGGATGTCGCCGCCCTTGCCCCCGAACAGCGCAAGGCCCACGCCAACGCGCTGCGCAGCTTCGTCCTCTCCGGCGCGGAATTGCAGGGCGCGGCCAAGGAACGCTTTGCCGCCATCCAGGAGCGCAGCGCCGCCCTGGCGCAAAAATTCAGCGAAAACACGCTGGACGCCACCGACCGCTGGGCCTACTACGCCAGCGCCGAGGAAGTGACCGGCATCCCCGCCGACGTGCAGCAGGCGGCCCGCGCCGCCGCCCAGGCCGAGGGCCAGGACGGCTACAAGCTCACCCTGAAAATCCCCAGCTACCTGCCGGTGATGCAGTTTGCCGACAGCAGCGCCCTGCGCGAAAAGCTCTACCGCGCCTACGTCACCCGCGCCTCCGACCAGGCCGAGGGCGACGGCTGCCAGTACGACAACCGCGCCATCATCGAAGAAATCCTGGCCCTGCGCCGCGAAGAAGCGCAGCTGCTGGGCTACGAGAACTTCGGCCAGGTTTCCCTGGTGCCGAAAATGGCCGATACGCCCGACGAGGTCATCGCCTTCCTGCGTGACCTGGCCCACCGCGCCCGCCCCTACGCCGAGCAGGACGTGCGCGACCTGCGCGATTTCGCCCGCCAGCACCTGGGCCTGAACGACCCGCAGCCCTGGGACTGGACGTTCATCGCCGAAAAACTCAAGGAACAGCGCTACGCCTTCAACGAGCAGGAGGTCAAGGAATACTTCACCGCGCCCAAGGTGCTGGCCGGGCTGTTCAAGATCATCGAAACCCTGTTCGACGTGGCCATCGTGCCCGACCAGGCCCCCGTCTGGCACCCCGCCGTGCAGTTCTACGCCCTGCAACGCGACGGCAAGACGATTGCGCAGTTCTACCTCGACCAGCCCGCCCGCACCGGCAAGCGCGGCGGCGCGTGGATGGACGACGTGCGCAGCCGCTGGCAGCGCCCGGACAGCGGCCAGCTGCAAACCCCGGTGGCACACATGGTGTGCAACTTTGCCGACGGGGTGGATGGCCAGCCCGCCCTGCTCACGCACGACGACGTCATCACCCTGTTCCACGAATCCGGCCACGCGCTGCACCACATGCTGACGCAGGTGGCGGAAAAGGACGTCTCCGGCATCAACGGCGTGGAATGGGATGCGGTCGAGCTGCCCAGCCAGTTCATGGAAAACTTCTGCTGGGAATGGGAAGTGCTGCGCCACATGACCGCCCATGTCCAGACCGGCGAACCGCTGCCGCGTGCCCTGTTCGACAAAATGGTGGCCGCCAAAAACTTCCAGGCCGGGATGCAAACCCTGCGCCAGGTGGAATTTGCCCTGTTCGACATGCTGCTGCACACCCGGCACGACCCGGCGGGCGACTACCTCGCCCTGCTGCAACAGGTGCGCGACGAGGTCGCCGTGCTGCCCACCACGCCCTACAACCGCAGCACCAACACCTTCAGCCACATCTTTGCGGGCGGCTACGCGGCGGGCTACTACAGCTACAAATGGGCCGAAGTGCTCTCCGCCGACGCCTACGCCGCGTTTGAAGAAACGCAAAACCCCGACGGCAGCCACAGCCGCGCCACCGGCCAGCGCTACCTGCACGAAATCCTGGAACGCGGCGGCAGCCGCAGCGCCCTGGAAAACTTCACCGCCTTCCGGGGCCGGGCACCGCAACTGGATGCGCTGCTGCGCCATCAGGGCATGGCCGAGGCAGTGACTGCTGCCGGATAACCATCCTCACCCAGCGTCACACCCACCATCCCTCGTCATTCCCGCGCAGGCGGGAATCCAGTGCGCCCGATGAACGCTGTCGCCGGACACCCGCCTTCGCGGGTGTGATGGAGAAAGAAGATGCAGCTATGACAAGGCATCATTGCTTGCTATGAATTTAGATGCAATTATTCTGCAGGCAGTCATTACGCGCTATTAATAAAAAAGCTTCTTCCGTTTAAAAACAAAGGGTTTCAGATGAAAAACCATCTGAAACCCTTTTTACATCAGCGGAAAAAGCTCCTTTTCCGAGAGCAACAACGCTTTCTCTTTCTACAACGCCGCCCGAAACGCATCGCTGGCGGCGGCCGCCTGTGCCAGCCGCCGCGCGATGTTGCCGCAGACCAGGTCGCACAGCGCATCCACCGAATCGTCGGCCAGACGGTAGTAGACGCTGGTGCCGCGCCCCTCGCGGGTGACCATGCCTTGCTTGGTCATCAGCGACAGGTGGCGCGAGATATTCGCCGCCGTGTAGCCGCAGGCCTGGGCCAGTTCCCCCACGTTGTATTCGCGCTGGCGCAGCAGGTTCAGGATTTGCAGCCGGGTGGGTTCGGCCAGCACCTGGAAGTAGGCAGCGACTTGTTCCAGGGCTTGGGGGGGAAGGTCTTGCATGGCGGCAGAGGGGAATGGCAGGAAAGGGCAGAAACGGGAAACCATGATACATTATTGATTATTTAACTGATTGCTTAAATAACTAATAAAGGAATCATCATGGCTGTCCCCGCCCTCCCCTGGCTGCGC
>CABIIJ010000002.1 GCA_902175065.1 uncultured Comamonas sp.
GATCTTTTCATGGTGCCCGTTGCCCCGCCAAGGCGGCAGGTGCAAGGCGCAAACCGCAGTCGCCCTGGTGGGGCGGCGAGGATTTGCAACGCAGCAGATGCTGTCTTGGCGGGGCAACCCTTCGGGCAAGGCAGCAAAAAGCCGCACTCGTCGTTACGTACCTTGACCAGGCCACCAGCCTGGCCTGCGGCACGCGCCTGGATTGCGGCCTTTTGCTGCCTTGCAGGCACCATGAAAAGATCGTGAACAGGTTCTTAACCAAGGAGCTTCCATGCGCCCCTCCACCCCTAAATGGATGCTGACCGGCCTGGCCTTGGCCCTGCTGGCGGCCTGCAGCACCGCGCCGTTACCGCCGTCGATGTCGGTGCTGGCACCGACCACGGCAACCGCGCAGGCTGCCGCCGCCTACGACTTCGGCATGGACGTGTTCCACCCCGTGGTGGCGAAGAATGGCATGGTCGCCACCGAGCAGGCGCTGGCTTCGCACATCGGCCTGGACGTGCTCAAGGCCGGCGGCAACGCGGTGGATGCCGCCGTGGCCGTGGGCTTTGCGCTGGCTGTGGCACTGCCCAACGCGGGCAACATCGGCGGTGGCGGCTTCATGATGGTGTACGACGCCCAGACCGGCAAAAGCGTGGCGGTGGACTTCCGCGAGATGGCACCCGCTGCCGCCCACCGCACCATGTACCTGGACGACCAGGGCGGCGTGATCGACGGCCAGTCGCTCCACACCCACCATGCCGTCGGCATACCCGGCACCGTGGCGGGCATGGAACATGCACTGAAAAAATGGGGCACCCTGCCACTGGCGCGGGTCGTGCAGCCGGCCATCGCACTGGCCGAACAAGGCTACCCGGTCAGCGACACCCTGGCCAAGGCGCTGGAACGGGAAAAAACCACCATGGGCCGCTGGGATGCCACCAGGGCCATCTTCTGGAAAAACGGCGCCCCGCTGCGTGCGGGCGAGCGGCTGGTGCAAAAAGACCTGGGCCAGTCCCTGCGCCTGATCGCCCGGAACGGGGCCAAGGCGTTCTACGAGGGTGAAATCGCCCAGAAGATCGCCGCCGAAATGGCCCGGCACGGCAGCCCCATGACCCTGCAAGACCTGCGCAGCTACCAGGTGGTGGAGCGCGAACCGGTGCGCGGCAGCTATCGCGGCTACCAGGTCGTGACCATGCCGCCGCCCTCCTCCGGCGGTGCGCATCTGGTGCAAATCCTGAACATCATGGAGCGCTGGCCGATCAAGGAATGGGGCGTGAACAGTGCGCAAACCATCCACCACATGGCCGAGGCGATGAAGCTGGCCTACGCCGACCGCGCCGAATACCTGGGCGACCCGGCCTTCGTGAAAATCCCGCTGGCGGGCCTGACCTCGAAAAAATACGCCGACGCGCTGGCCCGGCAGATCCACCCCGACAAGGCCGGCAGCGCCCGGGACATCAGGCCCGGCAAGCCACAGCCCTACGAGAGCGACCAGACCACCCACTACTCGGTGGTGGACAAGGCGGGCAACATGGTGGCCGTCACCTACACGCTCAACACCAACTTCGGCACCGGCATCGTCGCGCCCGGCACGGGCATTTTGCTGAACAACGAGATGGACGACTTTTCCGCCAAGCCCGGCGTGCCCAACGCCTACGGCCTGATCGGCGGCGATGCCAACGCCGTGGCGGCCGGCAAGCGCCCGCTGTCGTCCATGACGCCGACCTTCGTGCTCAGGGACGGCAAGCCCTGGCTGGTGACCGGCAGCCCCGGCGGCGCACGCATCATCACCACCGTGCTGCAGCAGATCGTCAATGGCATCGACTTCGGCATGAACCCGGCCGAGGCCGCCGCCACGGTACGCTTCCATCACCAATGGACTCCCGACGAACTGCGCGTCGAAAAGGGCTTCTCGCCCGACACGCTGCACCTGCTGCGCCAAAAGGGCCAGAACGTGGCCGTCAAACCGGCGATGGGCCGCACCCAGACCATCCAGGTGCAGGGGCAGGAGCTTTGGGGCTATTCCGACCCACGCAACCCGGACGGGCGCACGCTGGGGTACTGAGCGGCTCCTCCCGATATTTCGTCCTTCCCGCGCAGGCGCACTACCGCCCGGAACAATTCCACTGCGTTCTCACAGCAGCACGATGTCGTACTGCTCCTGTCCCAGCCCGGCTTCGGCCTGCAGGGAAATGGGCTTTTTGATGAAGTCGCTCAGGCCTGCCAGGTGCTGGCTTTCTTCCTCCAGCAGCAGGTCGATCACGTCGGCGTGGGCGACGATGCGAAATTCCTTGGGGTTGAACTGGCGGGCTTCGCGCAGGATTTCGCGCAGGATTTCGTAGCAGACGGTGCGCACGGTCTTGACGCTACCCTTGCCCTGGCAGACGGGGCAGGATTCGCAGAGCATGTGGGCCAGCGATTCGCGGGTGCGCTTACGCGTCATTTCCACCAGCCCCAGGTGGGAGAAGTTGCCCGCCATGGTTTTCACGCGGTCGCGGGCCAGTTGCTTCTTGAATTCGGCCAGCACCTGCTCGCGGTGCTCTTCGTGGGCCATGTCGATGAAGTCCACGATGATGATCCCGCCCAGGTTGCGCAGGCGCAGTTGCCGGGCGATGGCCTGGGCGGCTTCCAGGTTGGTTTTGAAGATGGTGTCGTCAAAATTGCGGGCGCCGACAAAGCCGCCGGTGTTCACGTCCACGGTGGTGAGCGCCTCGGTCTGGTCGATGATGAGGTAGCCGCCGGATTTCAGGTCCACGCGCTTGCCCAGCGCCTTGGTGATTTCCTGGTCGATGGCGTAGAGGTCGAAGATGGGCCGCTCGCCCTTGTAGAGTTGCAGTTTCTCGGCCGCACTGGGCATGAATTCCTGGCCAAAGGCCAGCAGCTTGTCGAATTGCTCGCGCGAGTCGATGCGGATGCTGTTGGTGTGCTCGCCCACCAGATCGCGCAACACGCGCTGCAGCAGGTTCAGATCCTGGTGCAGCACGGATAGCGGCGGCCGGGTTTGGGCGCCGGTTTTGATTTGCGCCCAGGTTTTGCGCAGGTAGGCGATGTCTTCGGCCAGTTCTGCGTCGGTGGCCTCTTCGCCGTTGGTGCGCAGGATGAAGCCGCCACACGGCTCCTGGGTGCAACTGGCATGGGCTAGGGCATGGACGCGCTTGCGCAGGGCGTCACGCTCTTGCAGGGGGATTTTCTGCGAGATGCCGATGTGGTCGTCCTGCGGCAAAAAGACCAGCAGCCGCCCGGCGATGCTGATTTGCGTGGACAGGCGGGCGCCCTTGCTGCCGATGGGATCCTTGATGACCTGCACCATGATGGGCTGGCCCTCGAAGACCTGGCGCTCGATCGGTTCGGGCGCTTCGCGGGTGAACATGGGCGCTTCGCCGCCCTCCTGGCGGTGCCAGACGTCGGCGACGTGCAGAAAGGCGGCCCGCTCCAGGCCGATGTCGATGAAGGCCGATTGCATGCCGGGCAGCACGCGCACGACTTTGCCGAGGTAGATGTTGCCGACCAGGCCGCGTTCGAGCGTGCGCTCCATGTGCAGCTCTTGCACGGCACCGCTTTCGACGATGGCAACGCGGGTTTCCTGGGGCGCCCAGTTGATAAGGATGTCTTGTTGTTGCATGGGAAGGCCGAGTTTCAGGCATGGATCATGCGGCGATCATGCCTGAAACGGATGGCCTTTTTTACAGCACTGCCTGCAATGCCGGTGCGGGCATTTGCGCGGGATAGAGCTGCTCGTGCAGGCGCACGACGTGGCCGATGATGATGAGCGCCGGGGCCTTGATGCGCTCGTCCTGGGCCAGTTGTGGCAATTGGGCCAGGGTGCCGGTGACGCAGCGCTGGTCGGGCAGGCTGGCGCGTTCGACCAGGGCTGCCGGGGTGTCGCCGGCCAGGCCGTGGGCCAGCAGTTCGCGGCAGATGATGGGCAGCGTGCCGATGCCCATGTAGATCACCACGGTCTGGCGCGGGCGCGAGAGGGTTGGCCAGTCCAGCGCCACTTCGTCCTTGCCGCGCAGGTGCCCGGTGGCAAAAACCAGGGTGGCGGCGTAATCGCGGTGGGTCAGCGGAATGCCGGCGCAGGCGCCCGCGCCTTGCGCGGCGGTGATGCCGGGGATGACCTCGAAGGTGAGGCCCGCCTGCGCCAGGGCCTGGGCTTCCTCCCCGCCCCGGCCGAAGATGTAGCCATCCCCGCCCTTGAGGCGCACCAGGTTGCGCCCGCTTTGTGCCAGGCGCACCATCAGGTCGATGATGGATTCCTGCGACAAGGTGTGGTGCGAGGACACCTTGCCAACGTAGATCAATTCCGCCCCGGGACGGACGAGGGCCAGCACATCCTTGCTGACCAGGTTGTCGTACAGCACCATGTGCGCTTGACCGAGGGCTTTGGCAGCACGCAGCGTCAGCAGATCGGCTGCGCCCGGGCCTGCGCCGATCAGGGTGACATGCCCTGGCCCGCTGTGCTCGGCGCTGGGCGTAAACCAGCGTGCATCTTCAACAAAATCCATGGTTTTTCCTTGTTGGCAATGGGGTGAGGACATTGTTCTGGGATTGGCAACAGGCGTCCTTGAACCAGTTTAAGGACTATTCCCTATTGCATCGGCACGATTGTGTCCATGAATTGTTCCAGAACTGCTCGGAACCGGTTCACGATCCCGGCGCGAAGGGGTGTGGGATGCGGACAGGTTCTCAAGCAGTCTGGCCTGAGTCAAAGGATTTGCCATGACCCGATCGTTATTTTCCCGCTGGGCCTGGGGTGCCGTGGTGGTGCTGGCCGCCGGTGCGGCGTGGGCCGAGGCGCCGCCACCGCAGCGTATCGAGGCGCTCAAGCACATGGTGCGTCAGGACTGCGGCTCCTGCCACGGGATGCGCCTGACCGGGGGGCTTGGCCCGGCGCTGACCAGCCAGGCCCTGGCCCACAAGCCGCCCGAGTACCTGCAAGCGGTGATCCTCAACGGCATTCCCGGCACTCCCATGCCGCCATGGAGCGCCATGCTCACGCCCCTGGAGGCGCGGTGGATTGCCGAACAACTTTTCCAAGGTTTCCCTGAAGAACATAGGAGTGCCCATTAAATGCAACGCCGCGCTTTACTCTCCCTTACTGCCGGGGCCAGCTTGCTGGCGACGGGCTGCGCCAGCAGCCGTGCCACCAGCGCCCCAGCCCCCGCCGTGCAGGTACAGGGCACGGGCGATCTGGGCGTCGTCATCGAACGCGCCAAGGGCGCCTTGACGCTGATCAACACCAGCACGCGCCAGGCGGTGGGCCGGGTCGAGGGGCTGGGCGATCTGTCCCATGCCTCGGTCGTTTTTTCACGCGATGCCCGCTACGCTTTTGTCTTCGGGCGCGACGGGGGGCTGACCCGCGTGGACATCCTGGCCCAGCGCATCACGCATCGCGTGATGCAGGCGGGCAACTCGATTGGCGGGGCCATCAGCGCCGACGGTTCGCTGGTGGTGGCGCAAAACTACACCCCCGGCGGCATCAAGGTGTTCAATGCCGCCACGCTGGAGCTGCTGGCCGACGTGCCTGCCACCATGCCCAATGGCGAGCGCTCGCGCGTGGTGGGCCTGGCCGACCTGCCCCGGCAGCGCTTTATCTACAGCCTGTTCGATGCCGGCGCCATCTGCATTGCCGATTGCAGCAACCCGCGCCAGCCGACGGTCACCACGCTGGAGAACATCGGCAAGCAGCCCTATGACGCCCTGCTCTCGCCCAATGGCCGCACCTATATTGCCGGGCTGTTTGGCGAGGATGGGCTGGCCATGGTCGACCTGTGGGCCGAGCAGCCGCAGGCGCGGCGCATCCTGGGCGGCTACGGGCGCGGGGAGCAGCCCCTGCCCGTCTACAAAATGCCCCACCTGCGCGGCTGGGCCATTGCGGGCAACCATGCCTACCTGCCGGCCATTGGCCGCCACGAGGTGCTGATCGTCGATACCACGACCTGGCAGGAAGTGGGCCGCATCCCCGTCGCCGGGCAGCCGGTGTTCGTCATGGCCCGCCCGGATGGCCGTCAGGTGTGGGTGAACTTCTCGGTGCCCGACTACCACCGCGTGCAGGTGATCGACACCCCCAGCCAGAAAGTGGTGCAGACCATCGAGCCGGGCAAGGCCGTGCTGCACATGGAATTCACCCCCCGGGGCGAGTCGGTGTGGATCAGCTGCCGCGACAGCAACCAGGTGCAGGTGGTCGACACCCACACCCGCCAGTTGCAGGCCAGCCTGGATGTGGATGCGCCCAGCGGCATCTTCTTTACCGCCCGCGCCCAGCGCATGGGTTTCTAGGTGGTCGAGGCCATGCAGCAACCCCACAGCCCGACCGAACTGGCCCTGCTCAACCACTGGCAGCGCGGCTTTCCGCTGTGCGCCGCGCCCTTTGCGGCGATTGCCCGGGCGCAGCAGTTGTCCGTTGCGCAGGTGCTGGCCCACTACGGCCAGTTGCAAAAGCGCGGTTCACTGAGCCGCATCGGCGCGGTCTTTGCTCCCGGTGCGGGCGGGGCTTCGCTGCTGGCCGCCATGGCGGTGCCGCCCGAAAGGCTGGAGGCGGTGGCCGCCGTCGTCTCCCGCTTTGCCGGGGTCAATCACAACTACGAGCGCGAACACCAGGTGAATCTGTGGTTCGTCGCCACCGGCAGCGATGCCGCCCAGGTCGAACAGTTGCTGCAAGGCATCGAGGCGGCCACCGGCCTGCCGGTGCTGCGCCTGCCCATGGTGCGGCCCTACCGCATCGATACCGGGTTCGACCTGCGCCAGGCGCAATCCACGGCCAGCGGGGCCACGCACTGGGCCGCCCCCCTGGCGGCGCAGGACTGGCCCCTGGCGGCCCTGGCCGAGCAGGGGCTGGCGCTGGTCGAGCAGCCCTTCGATGCCTGGGCCGACGCCCTGGGATGCAGCACGGCCGAAATCCTGCAACGCCTGCAAGCCTGGCTGGATGCCGGGCAGATGAGCCGCTTTGGCGTCGTCGTGCGCCACCACGAGCTGGGTTTTTCCGCCAACGCCATGACGGTGTTCGACGTACCGGCGGCGCAGGTCGATGCCTGCGGGCTGGCGCTGGCGCAGGTGCCGGGCGTGACCCTGGCCTACCAGCGGGTACGGGTGCCGGGCTGGGATTTCAACCTGTACTGCATGGTGCATGGGCGCGACCGCGCCGCAGTGTTGCAGACGGTGGAACAAGCCATGGCCCATGCCCGCCTGCACGCAATGCCCCGGGCCACGCTGTTTTCCCTGCGCCGCTTCAAGCAGACCGGGGCGCAACGGTTTGCCAATACTCCTCAAGCGATAGCTGCTACCGCTTGATATACATTGATTTCAGAATGCTTTATGCCTTGAATCCTTATATATCCAGCGCCAGCAGATATTAAATTTGTACCGGACAAGCACTATGCCAACTCCCCCTCCCCCCCTCCTGGGCCTGACGCCCGCCGATGCCCAGCTCATCAACCACCTGCATGGCGGCTTTCCCCTGGACGACCGTCCGTTTGCCACCGTCGGGGCGCAACTGGGCTGGAGCGAGGACCGCGTCATCGAGCGCCTGCACCAGCTCCTGGCCCAGGGCGTGCTGACCCGCTTCGGCCCCCTGTTCCAGATCGAACGCGCCGGGGGGCAGTTTGTGCTGGCCGCCCTGGCGGTGCCCGAAGAGCGCTTCGACGTGGTCAATACCGTGGTCAACAGCTTCCCCGAGGTGGCGCACAACTACCGGCGCACGCACCGGCTGAACATGTGGTTCGTCGTCGCCGCCGAAACCCCGGCGCTGGCGCAGGACGCCATTGCCCGCATCCAGGAGGCCGTGGGCCTGCCGGTGTACGCCTTCCCCAAGGAAGAAGAGTATTTTGTCGAGCTGCGCCTGCCCGCCCTGGCCAGCCAAGGAGCCGACGATGGCCTTGAATGATTTTGACCGCGCCCTGATCGCCGCCACCCAGGGCGGCCTGCCCCTGGTAGCCCGCCCCTACGAAGCCGTGGGGGCCATGCTGGGCGTCAGCGGCGAGCAGGTGCGTGAACGTTTGAGCAGCATGTTGGCCAGCGGCCTGATCCGCCGCATCGGCGCCGTGCCCAACCACTACCGCCTGGGCTACATCGCCAACGGCATGAGCGTGTGGGACGTGGACGATGCCCAGGTCGCCGAACTGGGCCGAAAAATCGCCCTGCTGCCCGGCGTCTCGCACTGCTACCGCCGCCCGCGCCACCTGCCGGACTGGCCATACAACCTGTTTGCCATGCTGCACGGCACCAGCCGGGAAGCGGTGCAGGCCCAGGCCGAAGAGGTGGCCGCCATCCTGGGCAGCGCCTGCCGCAGCCACGACATCCTCTATTCCACGGCGATTTTGAAAAAAACCGGCCTGCGCCTGAGAGATTAGACAGACCCACAAGCAAAGGAGCCTCTCCATGTTTCGTATCAGCCAATACATGCGCGAACTGGCGAAAGCCGAACAAACCGGTTGCTACCCCCAGGTGTGCGAACGCCAGGCCCGTGGCCCGGTGGTGATCTGGAATTTGATCCGCCGCTGCAACCTGACCTGCAAGCACTGCTACGCCCTGTCCGCCGACCACGACTACGTGGGCGAGCTGACCCTGCCCGAAGTGTTCACGGTGATGGACGACCTGAAGGGCTTCGGCGTGCCCGCCCTCATCCTGTCCGGCGGCGAGCCGCTGCTGCGCCCGGACATCTTCGACATCTCCGCCCGGGCGCGGGAGATGGGCTTCTACACCGGCCTGTCGACCAACGGCACCCTGATCGACCGCCCGCTGGCCCAGCGCATCGCCCAGGCCGGGTTCGACTACGTGGGCATCAGCCTGGACGGGCTGAAGCCCACGCACGACAAGTTCCGCCGCCTGGACGGTGCGTTCGACCGCAGCCTGGCCGCCGTGCGCTTCCTGGGCGAATTCGGCGTCAAGGTGGGCCTGCGCTTCACCATGACGGCCATGAATGCCCACGACCTGCCCAACCTGCTGCAACTGATGAAGGACGAAGGGGCGAACAAGTTCTACTTCTCGCACCTGAACTACGCCGGGCGCGGCAACATCCACCGCGACAAGGATGCCCACCACCAGTCCACCCGCGCCGCCATGAACCTGCTGTTCGACCGCGCCTGGGAAGATGCACAGGCGGGCTGCATGGACGATTACGTCAGCGGCAACAACGATGCCGACGGCCCCTTTCTGCTGCACTGGGTGCGCCAGCACCTGCCGCAATGGGAAAGCGCCATGGCCGAGCGCCTGACCCGCTGGGGCGGCAACGCCAGCGGGCAGATGGTGGCCAACATCGACAACCTGGGCCACGTCCACCCCGACACCATGTGGTGGCACCACGACCTGGGCTGCGTGCGCGACCGGCCTTTCTCGGAAATCTGGAACGACACCTCCGACCCGCTCATGGCCGGGCTGAAACAGCACCCGCGCCCGGTCGAAGGACGCTGTGCGGGCTGCAAGTATCTGGCGATCTGCAACGGCAACACCCGCGTGCGGGCGCAGCAGCTCACCGGCAACCCCTGGTTCGAAGACCCCGGCTGTTACCTGACCGACGAGGAAGTCGGCGCAGCCAGCACGCCGTTCGAGGCCCCTGCCTCGCGCTCATCCTCCTCCTCCCGCATCACCCGCAGCCGTAGCCCGGAGACTCAACATGCGTAAATTGCTCCCCCCCCTGCTGGGCCTGGCCCTGACCGCCCTGGCCAGCGCCGCAGCGGCACAAACGGTACAAGCAACGGCACAAGCAACAGTACCGACGGCTACCATCAACGCCGCCGCCCTCTACCAGCAGCACTGCGCCGTCTGCCACGGCGAGCAGCGCACCGGCCTGATGGGGCCGGCCCTGCTGCCCGAAAGCCTGGAGCGCACCCGCGCCCCGGAGGTGCTGCGCGTCATCAAGGAAGGCCGCCAGGCCACGCAGATGATGGGCTTTGCCGACCAGCTCTCGGGGGCGGAAATCCAGGCGCTGGCCGACTGGATTCGCACCCCGGTCGTGCCCGCACCGCGCTGGACGGAGGCCGACATCACCGCCTCGCGCATCGCCACCCCCTTGCCCGCAGGCACGCCCGACGTCCCGCTGTGGCAGGCCGACCCGATGAACCTGTTCGTCGTGGTGGAAGGCGGCGATCACCACATTTCCCTGCTGGACGGCGACAGGTTCGAGGTGATCAAGCGCTTCCAAAGCCGCTTTGCCCTGCACGGCGGGCCGAAGTTCACGCCGGATGGGCGCTACGTCTTCTTCGGCTCGCGCGACGGCTGGATCACCAAGTATGACCTGTACCGCCTGGAGGTGGTGGCCGAAGTGCGGGCGGGCCTGAACATGCGCAACGTGGCCGTCAGCGGCGACGGGCAATGGGTCATGGCCGCCAACTACCTGCCGCACACCCTGGCGCTGTTCGATGCCGATCTGAACCTGGTGAAAACCTACGACGCCGCCACGCAGGACGGCAAGGCCAGCTCCCGCGCCTCGGCGGTGTACGACGCCACGCCGCGCAACAGCTTTGTCGTGGCGCTCAAGGACATCCCGGAAATCTGGGAAATCTCCTACGACAAGAACGCCGCGCCGATCTACGACGGTCTGGTGCACGACTACAAGATGAAGGAAGGCATCGCCAAATCCGGCTACCTGAACGTGCGCCGCACGCCTTTGAGCGAGCCGCTGGACGACTTCTTCTTCGACCAGAGCTACCAGCATGCCCTGGGCGCCACCCGCCCGCGCAAGGGCGACGGCAAGCCCAGCGCCCAGGTGGTGAACCTGGATGCGCGGGTGAAAGTGGCCGACCTGCCCATTGCCGGGATGCCGCACCTGGGTTCGGGCATCACCTTCGCCTACCAGGACACCACCGTGCTGGCCAGCCCCAACCTGGGCGGCGGGGCCATCGACGTGATCGACATGAAGAACTGGCAGACCGTGCGTACCATTCCCACGCCCGGAGCGGGCTTTTTCATGCGCAGCCATGAAAACACGCCCTACGCCTGGACGGATTCGATGATGAGTCCCGCCGCCAAGGACACGCTGACCATCATCGACAAGCGCACGCTGGAACCCGTGGCCCAGGTGCGCGAGCCGGGCAAGACCCTGGCGCACATCGAATTCACCAAGGACGGCCGTTACGCCCTGGCCAGCGTGTGGGAAATGGACGGGGCTATCATCGTCCTGGACGCTCGCAGCTTTAAGGAGGTCAAGCGTCTGCCCATGGTCAAGCCGGTGGGCAAATACAACGTATGGAACAAGATCTCACGCAGCGAGGGCACCTCGCATTGAATCCCCACCCGTCTTTAAAAACATCGACGGAAAATAAATCTTCAAATCCTGCCGTCCCGGACGAGGCGGCAGCCACCTTGCCGGGCGACTTTGTCATCTGGCTTCTGGTGCTGCTGGAGATGACCACGTTCGCCATCCTCTTCATCGGCTTTGCCGGGGCGCGGCTGGCCCAGCCCGAGGTGTTTGCCGCCGGGCAGGCCACGCTGGCGCTGTGGTCGGGCGCGGTCAACACCGTGCTGCTGGTCAGCGCCAGCGCCTGCGCGGCCTGGGCCTTGCACGCCGTGCGCACCCGGCGCAGCCGCCAGGCTTCCTGGTGGCTGCTGGGGGCGCTGGCGCTGGGCATCGGCTTTCTGGTGGTGAAAAGCATCGAGTACTGGCACAAGTGGGAAATGGGCCTGGACTTTGCCAACAACACCTTCGACATGCTGTACGTGATGCTCACGGGCTTTCACTTCCTGCACGCCCTGGTCGGCTGCGTGCTGTTCGCCCTGGTCTGGGCGCCCACGCGCAGCGGCAAGTACACCCCCGGGAACTGCCATACGCTGGAGACGGTGACCGTCTTCTGGCACATGGTCGACCTGCTGTGGATGATCCTGTTCCCGCTGGTGTACGTGCTGCGCTGATTTTTAATAGCATCTTCCGCTGAATACACAAAACTTTCAAGATTTTTCATCTTTGAAATCGTTTGAGAATCAGCGGTAAACGCCCCTTTATTGATAGCAATCCATTCTTGCCGCCATGACCGACCTTCGCCTGAACATCATCTGGAGCATCCTGCTCAGTGCCACCGCACTCACCTGGTGGCTGGGGGAACACAACGCCACCGGCCAGTCGGCCCTGGTGACGGCGGGCATCGTGCTGGCCCTTTCCGTGCTCAAGGGCTGGTGCATCATCCAGGACTTCATGGAGCTGCGCCATGGCCCGCGCCTGTGGCGCTACCTGATGCTGGCATGGATCGTGGTGATGGCCGTCCTGCTGTTTGGCGCATCCCTTTGGTATACCCTTAGGTACTAATCGCTACGTTCCTTGATTAAGTTCAAGGTTTTTTTTCCTGCAAAAGATGAAGATTTGATTGTTCTTTTAAGAAGGAGGGCTTGCACATGAGCCAAACACACAGCGGGTTTACCAAACAAATGGCCCGCAACATGTTCTACGGAGGCACGGTCTTTTTCGGACTGGTGTTCGCCGGGTTGATCTTTGACAGCGAGCGGCGCATCCCCGAGCGCTCCAACGCCCAGAACATCACCGAATCGGTGGTACGCGGCAAGCACCTCTGGGAGACGAACAACTGCATCGGCTGCCACTCGCTGCTGGGCGAAGGCGCGTACTTCGCGCCGGAGCTGGGCAACGTGTACAAGCGCCGTGGCCCGGACTTCATCAAGGCCTGGATGCAGGGGATGCCCACCAACGCCCCGGGCCGCCGCCAAATGCCGCAATTCAACCTGACCGACCAGCAACTGGACGACATGGTTGAGTTCCTGAAGTGGACCGGTGAGATCAACACCGAAAACTGGCCGCCCAACATCGAAGGCTGACCCAGGGAGAAACAACTATGACAAACCAAGTCTTGAAATACAAAAGCCAGTCGGTCGCCAAGCTGTACTTCATTGCAGCCATGGGGCTGTTTGCGGGTCAGATCATCTTCGGCATCACCTTGGGCCTGCAATATCTGATCGGGGACCTGTTCTTCCCCTACATCCCCTTCAACATCGCCCGCATGGTGCACACCAACCTGCTCATCGTGTGGCTGCTGTTCGGCTTCATGGGCGCGGCCTACTACATGGTGCCTGAAGAGGCGGAAACCGAACTGCACAGCCCCGCCCTGGCGGTTGCGCTGTTCTGGATCTTCCTCGTCGCCGGCGCTGCCACCATCCTGGGCTACCTGCTGGTGCCCTACGCACGGCTGGCCGAGGTCACGGGGAACGATCTCCTGGCGACCATGGGCCGGGAGTTCCTGGAGCAACCGCTGCCGACCAAGGTGGGCATCGTCGTCGTCGCCCTGGGCTTCCTGTACAACATCAGCATGACCATCCTGAAGGGCCGCAAGACCAGCATTTCCACCGTGCTGCTGATGGGCCTGTGGGGCCTGGCCATCTTCTTCCTGTTCAGCTTCGTGAACCCGGAAAACCTGGTGCGCGACAAGATGTACTGGTGGTTCGTGGTGCACCTGTGGGTGGAAGGCGTGTGGGAGCTGATCCTGGCCTCGCTGCTGGCCTACGTGCTGGTGAAGACCACCGGCGTGGACCGTGAAGTGATCGACAAGTGGATGTACCTGGTCATCGCCTTCGCGCTGATGTCCGGCCTGCTGGGCACGGGGCACCACTACTTCTTCATCGGCATGCCCGGCTACTGGCTGTGGATCGGTTCGGTGTTCTCCGCTCTGGAGCCCATCCCCTTCTTCCTGCTGGTGCTGTTCGCCTACAACATGGTCGCGCAACGCCGCCGCAACCACCCCAACCAGGCCGCCATCCTGTGGGCCAAGGGTACGGCCGTGGTGGGCTTCCTGGGCGCGGGCGTCTGGGGCTTCATGCACACGCTGGCACCGGTGAACTACTACACCCACGCCACGCAGCTCACCGCAGCGCACGGCCACCTGGCTTTCTACGGCGCGTATGTGCTGGTGGTGATCACCATCATCAGCTATGCCATGCCGCACCTGCGTGGCCGTCTGGCCAACAGCCCCGAGGCCCAATCCATGGAGAAGAAGAGCTTCTGGATCATGACCATCGGCATGTGCGTGATGGTGCTGGCGCTGACCATTGCCGGTGTGATGCAGGCCTACCTGCAACGCTGGCTGCCTGAAGGCGAGGCCCTGTCCTTCATGAACACCCAGGACGAACTGCGTGGCTACTACTGGCTGCGTATCGTTGGCGGCGTGACCTTCCTGGTCGGCCAGTTCATGTACTTCTACAGCTTCTTCATCGGCGGCAAGCACGTTGCCAGCGATGCGGATGCGATGGCCCTGAAAGCCGCATAATTTTCCTTTTGTCAACGGAGAACCCACCCCATGGACCACAGCGATACCCGCAACCTGCAGTCTGAGCAGCAGACCCCCTACTACGCCGAACAAGGCGGCGAGGCGGCGCTGTTTGCCCATGCTTTCGAGCAGAAGCTGCCGGTGCTCATCAAAGGGCCCACGGGGTGCGGCAAAACCCGTTTCGTCGAACACATGGCCGCCCGCCTCGGGCGCCCGCTCATCACGGTGAGCTGCCATGACGACCTTTCGGCCGCCGATCTGGTCGGGCGCCACCTTCTGACCGATGGTGGCACCGTCTGGTCGGACGGGCCGCTCACCCGCGCCGTGCGCCAGGGCGCCATCTGCTACCTCGACGAGGTGGTGGAAGCACGCAAGGACACCACCGTCGTGCTGCACCCGCTGGCCGACGACCGCCGCGTGCTGCCCATCGAGCGCACTGGTGAACAAATCACTGCTGCCCCCGGCTTCATGCTGGTGGTCAGCTTCAACCCTGGCTACCAGAACGTGCTCAAAAGCCTGAAGCCCAGCACGCGCCAGCGGTTCATTGCCCTCAATTTCAACTACCCGGCCCCGGAAGTGGAGCTGCGCATCGTCGAGCACGAAGCCCGGGTAGACACCCTGACCGCCCAGAAACTGGTCGGCCTGGCGCAAGCCCTGCGCCGCCTGACCGAGCAGGACCTGGAAGAAACCGTCAGCACCCGCCTGCTGGTGATGGCCGGACGCCTGGTGGCCAGCGGCATCCCCCTGCGGACGGCCTGCCAGGCCGCCGTGATCGACGCCCTGACCGACGATGCCGATACCGCCTCGGCCCTGGCCGAAGTGGCCGTCGCCGTGTTGGGCGACGCCTGAGCGCAACTGACGCACCATTGTTCTTGCATTAAAAATTCAATAGCTGTTTGCGCTGGTTTGGACGGGATTTCAAGGCAATTTCCCCTTGATATCCTTGTAAATCAAGTGCAAGCAGCTATTTTCTTTGAGAGATTTGCACCATGGAAGAATGGGTTGGCATTCAATGGCACCGCTTCATCACCCGCGCCGCCGATGGGCGGGACAACCCCGGCGCCGTGCGCCTGGAAGAAGTGCAGCGCAGCATCGGCCTGATGTTCCGCGCCGGTGGCGGGGCGCAGGCCGTGCGCCTGGCCCCGGCCAATGCCACCCGCGTCCACAACCAGCGCAGCTTTCTGCAGCGCGTGGCCGGCAGCGGCACCCACGCCTATCTGGGGCAGTGGCAGCCGGACGTGCTCTCCCTGCCCCCGGCCATCAGCGTTTTCGGCAGTGCCGCGCAAAACCGCGCCCTGTACCTGTGGCTGGCTGCCCTGGCCGCGCAAACGCAGGAAAGCGGCGACTGGCTCACCAGCCAGGTGGCTGCCACCGAGGCCGCCCTGCGCACCTTCCCGGGCCTGCAGAAGAACTATGAAAAGCTGCGCCGGGCGCAGCTGGCCGAGCGCCCCGACCTCTCCCGCCTGCGGGGCCGCGCCGCCCAGGCCGAGCGGGCCGTGCAATGCGCCCTGCGTGGCGAGGCCCTGCCCGATGACCGCCCCGGCGATCTGAGCCAGGCCGACGTCGCCCCCCTCTGGCTGTGGCTGGGCCAGCCGCCCGCCTCGCTGGACGCCGCCCGCAAAACCAGGGACCAGGACGGCGAACAGAACGGCACGCAGAACCTCAGCGCCAACGACCGCCGCCGCCGCGCCGCGCAGGCCATCCGCGACGAGCGCAACGAAGCGCCCTTCATCATGATGTTCCGCGCCGAATCCTTCATGTCGTGGACCGAGTTCACCAAGGTCAATCGCGCCGACGACGATGACGACGACGGCAACCAGCTCAACGCCGCCAACAACATGGACGAGCTGGCCATCGCCCCGGATGGCCAGTCCAGCGCCTCGCGCGTGAAGTTCGACCTCGATTTGCCCAGCGCCGCCCACGACGACCTGCCGCTGGGCCCCGGCCTGAAATACCCCGAATGGGACTACAAGCGCCAGGCGCTGGTGCCCGAGCATTGCAGCGTGCAGACCTACACTGCCCGCGATGCCGAGCCGTACACCCCGCCCGTGGCCCTGCGCACCATCGCGCGGCGGATGCGCCGCCGCCTGGAGGCGCTGCGGGCCGCCCAGGGCCGCGTGCGCGGCCAGACCGAGGGGGACGACATCGACCTGGACGCCTGGATACGCTACCAGGCCGACCAGGGCCCGCGCAGCAGCACCCCGCCCGTCTTCCAGCAGCGCGTGCGCACCGAGCGCAGCCTGGCCACCCTGCTGCTGGCCGACCTGTCCCTGTCCACCGACGCCCACGTCGACGACTTCACCCGGGTGATCGACGTGATCCGGGACGCGCTCTACGTTTTTGGCGAGGCGCTGCACGCCAGCGGCGACCCGTTTGCCATGCTGGGCTTTTCCTCCGTGCGCCGCACCAAGGTGCGCATCAACCACCTGAAAGACTTTGACGAACGGTGGGACAAGGATTGCATCGCCCGCGTCAATGCCATCAGCCCCGGCTACTACACCCGCATGGGCGCCGCCATCCGCCACGCCACGGCGCAATTGAGCCAACGCGGCGAACACCAGCGCCTGCTGCTCATCCTCACCGACGGCAAACCCAACGATCTGGACGTGTACGAAGGCCGCTACGGCCTGGAAGACACCCGCCAGGCCATCCGCGAAGCGCGGCAGGCAGGCCTGACGCCGTTTTGCGTCACCATCGACGCCGACGCGCACGACTACCTGCCCCACCTGTTCGGCTCGCAAGGCTATGCGCTGGTGCATCGCCCGCAGGATCTGGTGGGCCGCCTGGCCGCCGCCTACGCGGGCCTGACACGCTAGCACCAGGGTCAAATCCACAAGCCTTTTAATTTGACTTAAATCAAACCCACAGACCACCTCCCCTGCACTTTCCCTTAATAATCCCGGCCCATGGATCTTCAGCAGTTTGACATTCCCCGCTACCTGGCCAATTTGCCGCTGTTTCAGGAAATCGCCCCGCCCGACCTGGAGCGCCTGGCCGGCGGCTGCCGCCTGCGCAAGCTGTCCCGGGGCGAGAGCGTTTTCACCGTGGGAATGCCGTGCGAGGAGTTTCACGTCACCGTCACCGGGCAGGTCAAGCTGTTTGCCCTCTCGCCTGCCGGCCAGGAAAAGGTCATCGAACTGGCCGGCCCGGGCGTGAGCTTTGCCGAGGCGCTGATGTTCACCGGCAAGCCCTACATCATCAACGCCCAGGCGCTCAGTGAATCCGTCGTGCTCAGTGTCGGCAAGGCCGCCGTGGTGCGGGAGATCGAGGACGATCCGCGCTTTGCCATGCGGATGCTGGCCGGTATCTCGCGGCGCCTGCATGGCCTGGTACACGACGTGCAGGCCTACTCGCTGCACAACGGGATGCAGCGCGTCATCGGCTACCTGCTGCACCAGGAGACTCCGGCCGCTGCCGGCAGCGCCAGTGCCGCCTTGAAAGTGTCCCTGCCGGTCAGCAAGGCCACCATCGCCTCGCGACTGTCGATCACGCCGGAGTATTTTTCGCGCGTGCTGCACGAGCTGGAAAGCGCCGGGCTGATCACCGTGGACAAGCGCGAGATCCACATCCCCGACACGGCCCGGCTGGCCAGCCACTGCGCCTGAATGGCGCCTAGGTTTTCAAAACCCCGGCGCTGCGCAAGAGCTGCGCCGTCTCGAACAGCGGCAGCCCCATGATGCCGCTGTAACTGCCTTCGATATGGGCAATGAACGCCGCCGCCCGCCCCTGGATGCCGTAGGCGCCGGCCTTGCCCATCGGCTCTCCACTGGCCACGTAGGCCGCGATCTGCTGCGGCGTGAGCGCGGCAAACTGCACTTGCGATACCGATAGCGCGGTCCAGCGCCGATCGCCCCAGGCCACCGCCACGGCGGTGAACACCTGGTGCATCTGCCCGGAAAGCCGGGCCAGCATCCGGGCGGCATCGCCCTCGTCCTGCGGCTTGCCCAAAATGGCAGCGTCCAGCGCCACCGTGGTATCGGCGCACAGGATTGCGGCCGGCGGCAAATCCCGCCGGGCATGGCGCTGGACTGCGGCCTCCAGTTTCAGGCGGGTGACGCGCTGCACGTAGTCCACCGGGGCTTCGTCCGGCAGAGCGGCCTCCAGCGCTTCGGCATCCTCGTCGCTGCCCGGCAGCAGCAGTTCGTGGGCCATGTCCAGCTGTTGCAGCAACTGGCTGCGCCGGGGGCTTTGCGAAGCCAGGTAAATCCAGGGGGGCATATTCATAAAGAGAGCTGTTTGCGCTGTATCTATCAGGATTTCAAAGCGTTTTATATCTGAAACCCAATCAAATCGTGCGGCAACAGCTCCTTTTTATTCACGGTGGTAGGGATGGCCTGCGTTGACCGACCAGGCACGGTACAGCTGCTCGATCAGCAGCACGCGCACCATGGCGTGCGGCAGGGTCAGGTCGGACAGGCGGATGCGCTCGTGTGCGGCCTGTTTGAATTCAGGCTCCAGCCCGTCCGGCCCGCCGATGACGAGGGCCACGTCGTCGCCCTCCAGCTGCCAGTTCTTCAGGCGCTGGGCCAGGGCCGTGGTGCGCAGCGGCGTGCCATGCTCGTCCAGCACGACGATGCGGCAGCCCCTGGGGATGGCCGCCTCGATGCGCTTGCGCTCGGCCGCGTACAGGGTGGCCAGGGTCTTGGAGCTGCGCGGCTCGGTTTTCACGGCCTTGAGTTCCACCTTCAACTCAGGCGGAAAACGCTTGGCGTAATCGTCATAGGCCGTCTGCGCCCAGGCGGGCACCTGCTGGCCGACGGCGACGATGAACAGCCTCATGCCTTCCTGGCAGTTGTTTTGGTTGCTGTCTTGGCAGCTGCGCGAATTGCGCCGGGTTTCTTGGCCGCACCCCGGGCAGCGGTGGGCTTGATGACCACGGTCTGCACCGCTGCATCCGTCTTGGGCGCAGCGGTTTTGCGGGCCGGGGCCTTTTTCACCGCAGCGGCGGCACCACCGGCCACTTTGGTGGTGGTGACGGCCTTTTTGGCAGGCGCCTTGGCGGCGCTGGTTTTGGCGCTACCGGCTTTGGCCGTGCTGGCGGCACGTGGTTTGGCGGCCCCGGTTCTGGCAGTTGCGGTGCTGGCCGTCTTGCGCACGCCGGGTTTTTTCGCCGGGGTTGCCGCAGCGGTTTCTGCGCTGGCGTCTTCCGAAGCGGTGCGTTTGGAGGGCTTGCCGCCGCCCAATTTCACGCGCACGGGTTTTTCGCCCCAGATTTCCTCCAGCCGGTAGTACTGGCGGATGGCCGGCTGCATGATGTGCACCACGGCCTGGTTGCAGTCGACGATGATCCACTCGCCATTGGCCTCGCCCTCATGGCGCGGCACGGCAAAACCGGCTTTCTTCACGGCATCGCGCACGCTGCTGGCGATGGCCTTGGTCTGGCGGTTGGAGGTGCCGGTGGCAACGATGACGCGCTCGAACAGCGGGGACAAATGCTCGGTGTTGAAGACCTGGATGTCTTGGGCCTTGACATCCTCCAGCCCATCGATGATGGCGCGTTGCAGTTTGGTCAGGTCTTTTTTGACGGCGGTGTCTTGGGTGGTACTCATCAGGCAGGGGGGCAAATGCCCCGAAAGTGAATCTGGTCAGGTAAAAGTGCCCTGGCAGATCACGCTGCCAGGAGCCGAGCGAGTCGTTCATGGCAAGACCATGCACGCCCGCAGCCGAATTTGCCGTGCATTCCGCATTCAGCGCAAGCGTCGTATTTTCAGCAAATGCGCATTCTCTCTCATTGCATATTTTCTTGCCGCATTCACAGCCTTTGCAGGACAGGTTTTCGCCCTCCTCACGGCACCCAGTAATAACGCAGGACGTGGAAATAAATGGGCGCCGCAAAGATGACGGAATCAAGCCGGTCAAGCATGCCGCCGTGCCCTTCGATCATCGTGCCCCAGTCCTTGACGCCACGGTCGCGTTTGATTGCGGACATTACCAGCCCGCCCAGAAAGCCCATCAGGCAGATCAGCAGCGCCATCAAGGCCGCTTGCCACATGGCAAAGGGCGTGGCCCAGGACAGCAGCGCTCCCAGCAACGTTGCGCTGGCCACGCCGCCGATCAACCCCTCCCAGGTCTTGGAGGGTGACAGCTCCGGCGCCACCTTGTGCCGCCCCAGAAGCTTGCCCCAGATGTACTGCAACACATCGCTGCCCTGCACGACGATGACGAGAAACGCAATCAGCAGCAGATTGCGATCCTCAAAACCGGGAATTTCCAGCGTCAGCAGGGCCGGAACGTGGCTGATGCAGAACACCGAAATCATCAGCCCCCATTGCACTTTGGCGGCACGTTCTAGAAAGCGTGTGGTATCTCCGCCAAACGCGGCCAGAATGGGCAGCAGCAAGAATGCGTAGACCGGGATAAAAATCGAATACAGGCCATACCACTCCACCCATATCAATGCGTATTGCACCGGCAGGCAGATATAGAACGCCGCCACCAGGGCCCAATGGTCGCCGCGCCGGGTGTAGGTAAGGGTCATGAACTCGCGCAGGGCGTGAAACGAAATCAGGAAGAAAAGCGCGATCACCCCGCGTTTGCCAAAGACAAACGCCAGACCGATGACCGCCACCATGATCCACCACGCATTGACGCGTGCATTCAGGTTGTCGATGACCGCATGGGGGTTGCCACCGGCAATGCGCCATTTGAGCAATCCGCCGATGGTCGATGCCAGCACCAGCACGGCAAAAACGCCGCCAAACAGCAGCAAGGTAATGTGCAGGGAGGAGCTTGTATTCATGGGTTCAAGGCTCCTGCCAAGGATTGCCGTGGACATCGTCACGGCGGTCATGCTCAGGGCGCAGGTCCAGCATGGCCTGCCGCGCCCGGGCCAGAAAAGCAGTTTTGTCCTCCCCCTCGTGCAAACGTATCGGCGCACCGTAGTGGACGGTGCAGGCCAGGGGCACCGGCAAAACCGTCCCTTTGGGCAGTACGCGGCGGATGTTGTCGATCCACACGGGAACCAGGCGGGCCTGCGGGCATTCGCGAGCCAAGTGGTATAGCCCCCGCTTGAATGGCAGCAGGACGGTATCACCGACGTTGCGTGTGCCTTCCGGAAACATGATGAGCGAATCCCCAGCATATAGAACCTGTGCCATCTGCTGGATCGGGTCGTGCCCTGCCGTGCCGGCATCCCGCTGGATCATCAGCGCCCGGAATACGTCTGCGCCGATAAAACTGCGCAGGCACGAGACTTGCCAATAGTCCTGCCCGGCGACCGGGCGGGTCTGCCCGCGCAGTTCCGGCGGCAGTCCGGCCCAGATCAGCACGAAATCGCCATGGCTTGTATGGTTGCCGAAATACAGCGTGGGCTCGGACATGGCTGCGTTGTCATGCCACTGGCTGCGCAATCCGGTAATCAGGCGAGCGGCCAGCACTACCAGCCTCCCGGTGAGGGCTGCCAGCGTGGTGCGCCAAAAAGACAGGCCCTGAATTTCTTCTGTCATGCAACTATCCAGCAAAACAACACCAGCATCTGGATCAGCACCACCAGCACCTGGGCGCGTGCCAGGCGCAGTGTGCCGTTGATGCGTTCATCCAAGAGGCGCGGTTGCGCCGCCGCTTTACGCAGTCCCAGCCGGTGCAGGCCGACATCCAATGCGCCCGGCTGAGGCAGCACCCCTGCCGCCAGTGCCGCAAACAGGTGCCGGTCAAACACAATCCGTACCCTTAGGTAACGCTCTGCCAGCCCCAGCAGCAAGGCGCAAAGCAAGCCCGCTGAAGGCATTCCTGTCCCTGCCGGGGTTGCTGCCAGCCACAGAGCAAGGACACTGGCCACGCTCATCAGCAACGACCACGCACTCACTGGCGCCAAGGCATCCAACCAGGCTGCCAGCACTGCACAATTGGCACGCTCTTGCGCTGTCACGTCTGAACTCGTTTGGAGAGCAGTGCTGCCAAGGCACCAGTGACAGGCTCCTGCACAACCAGCCGGGGGCGCACCGAGCGCAGCAAAGCGTGCGCCTGAACCACCGATGCTTGCTGGCCGGTATGCAGCAACCAGGCCATCAATGCCGCCGCGCTACGTGCATAGCCCAGTGCGCAGCAGACCAGCAATGGGCGCCCGCTATGCTGGGACTGCCGGTAGGCGGCTTCGATGCGGCTGGCCGCCAGCTGCAACTGCTGCGGTGTCGGCGCAACCAAATCCAGCAGTGGCAAACAATGCGTCAATTGCATGGCACGCGCTGGGCTTGGCGGCTGCAATTCGGCACACAGGCTGACGATGACGGGCTGCCCGGCATTGCGCCATTCGCGAGCCGTCGGCATACGCCCCAGCCACACGCCGGGCAACACCTCATGGGCAGGTGCTTGTCCAAGCGTCCATAAGCGTGCATTGATCGCGGCAGCGATGCGATACGGTGCCAGCAGCCAGCGGACGGCCCAATGCATGCGTCCGTGCCCATCCATGCCAAAGCCGCGTGCCCCCAGCCCCAGATAGTTCAGCGCCACGATGCTCAGAGCCGCAGCCGGCCAGGCAAGCCACAGCCCCCAGCCGCCCAGCCATAAGGCGACCCCCAGGCAGAGCGCAGCTCCCGCAGCATAGGCGGCACCCAAACAAAGGCGTTTGGGCACGGTAGTCCATCGCCATGTTGCGGGCATGCTCAAACGCCGTTCCAGCGGCCAGAGCCAGACACAGAACATCCCCAAAAGCATCCCTGTCGGGATATCCAGAAAGTGGTGCTGGTACGTCGTCAGCACCGAAATGCCGATGAGCATTGCCCAGACGTGCAAGACAGCACGCGCCCAGGGGGCCTGAAGCCGATGTTGGTACCAATCCCACAAAATCACCGTCAGGACGATGTGCAGCGAAGGTGCCTGATTGAACGGCTGGTCAAAACCACGCAGTGCATCGAACAACAGCCCCGGCGGGCCGCTGACTTCTGGCTGCCCGAAACCGAACTGCAAGGGCCAGGCGACAAAACAGGCCACAGCAATCACCTGGGCCGTCAACAACCGCGCCCCATGGCGGTCGATGGCGTGGCGGCTGCGCCCCAGAAATAGCGACAGGGCATAGAAGAAATTGAGCGACCAATAAGGAAAGATCGTCCACGAAAGGAACGGAATATGCCGCTCCCACCCGAATGCGACGGAAGGCACACTACCGCGCGTCGCCGCCCACCAGTTGGCCAGGCCGTAGCTCAAATAAAACAGCGGCCCGAGCAACAGCAACCACGCTGCGGCACGTTTGAAATACGGAGGGCGCAGCGTCACTGCGCTACCTTGCGCCGGGCTAGCGACACCGTGAAGATTCCCCAGCCGTCGATGCGCTGGGTCAGCTTTTCAAAACCGGCTTCCGCCACAAGCTGATCCATCTCGGCTTGCGTGCGCCGGCGCATGACCCATGCCTGCCCCTGGCGGTGGCTGGTCAAAGCCCGTGCGATCAGTTCAAGTTGGGGATGCCAGGGCTGGCCGGTATAGACCAGATAGCCACCCGGCTCCACGGCATCTGCAATTCCGGCAAGAGAGTTGCGTACCATGGTGTTGTCGGCAAACAGCTCGTACAGACCGGACACCACGGCCAAGGTTGGCCGTGGTGTGACGGCAGCCAGGCTGCTGCGCTCGAACGCATCGGCCTGGGCAAACTCGGCCCGGCCCTCCAGGCCACGCGCGGCGATCAGCTTGCGGCCATCGCGCACGTTGATATCGCTGTAATCACGCAGCAGAATGGATTCGATGGTGATCGGGCTGCTTGCCACGGCATCGAGAATATAACGGCCATGGCCGGCGGCAATGTCCATGATGCGCACCGGCGTGCCAGCATCGGCAAGGTGTTGTATGGCTTGGCACAGCAGCTCCTCCAAATGCAGCTTGCGCTGGCGGATGCCGCGCCAGCCGATCGAATTGAGATAGTTCCGATCAATCAGCTTGCCCACCAGCGGCACCCCGGCTGGCTGATTGCGGTACACATAGTCCAGCGTACTGCCGGAGTCGAAACCGGTATCGCGGCCCAGGCGCAGGCCATCGGACAGCAGGCTGCCCAAGCGTAAGCCGGCGCGGGTTGCGCTCCAATACAGCCCTTTGGGCGACAGCAGCGGCAGGGGCTGCGCTAGGCGGCGGGCCTCTTCGGCGGTGGCCCCCTGTTGATCAGCCATGCGCAAATCAACGGCAGGCACGGGCTGGTCGAAACAGCGCAGCACGAAGTCACGCACCTGGGCCAGAGCCTGCGCCCGATCACGCTCGCCCAGCGTGTCGTGGTAGAAGCCGGGCAATTCCACTTTTTCCTTGACCGCACTGCCCAGGCGCTCGAAGAACAGGTGCTGCGGCTTATGGTGGACGACCCAGTCGGCCCCCGAGATCAGCAATTGCGTCGGCAAGGTGATGGCGCTTGCATCGGCGACCACCCGGTCAGCGGCAGCGTAAAGATCGAGCAGGATATTGACGGCAATCGGACGGGTAATCAGCGGATCGCTGTCATAGCTGGCAATGCGGCCCGGATCGTGCGTCAGAAAACGCGCCTTGACATAACTGTTGACGAAAAACAACCCGCGCCAGCTGTGCAGTAACTGCAAGCCGGCACGGGCAAACGGCACATATAGCTTGACTTTGAATGCCGGTGAAGCCAGGGTCATGCCGCGCACCTTGGGCGCGTAATCGTGTGCCCAGGTAGAGACCAGCACGGCTCCGACACTCTGTGCAATTACGTACTGCTCCTGCTCGGGAATACTATGCCGAGTGGAAATATGCTCCACAAAGGTCTGCACGTCGCGTACCGAATGCGCAAAGCTTGGGCTATGGCCCCGTGCCCCTGGAGATTCCCCATGCCCGCGAGCATCCCAGGCAAAAAAATCGAAATCGGGCAGATTCAGTTCATCGACCAAATGCGCCATGCGTGCGCCATGTTCATGACCACGGTGAAACAACAGCACGGCGCCACGGGATTTGCCACTGCTGATCGGCCAATGGCGGTAGAACAGCGGTACGCCGTCGTGCGTGCAAAATTCATGCGTGTTGAATGGGCGTTGTGTAAGGCTCATATTGGATCCGATGTAAAAGGATTCAGCGCTCCGTGCCAGCGACACGGACTTCCTGCAAACCACGGCGTATACGGTTGCCGATGGTCCACACGATCAAAGCGGCAAGCACCGGCATCACCCAAGCCAAAGCCTGCGGATGGGGCCCGCCCAGGGCTAGATAAAGTGCCAGTGCCCCAAAGACAAAGGCACGGTCGCTTTTACCCATGGGCCCGTCGTAGCGACGGGACGCACCTACCGCGGTTCCCATTGCTCCAGCAAACTCGGACAAGCCTGCCAGCACAATCACGGTGCCAACCCAAAAAGGCTCAAAAGGTGCAACCAGCGCAAACGGCACGTACAGCGCCGCATCGGAGACAACATCGGTCAGCTCGTTCAGATATGCCCCCAGCACGCTTTGCTGGTCATGCTCACGGGCCAACATGCCGTCAATGGCATTCAGTGCCATGCGTACAAACAGCCATAGCGGCAACACTGCCAGTGCCACTTTCGGAGCCCCGACCATATACAACCCCAGCCCTAAAGCTATTGAACCCAAACATGCAAAAAGCGTTACCTGGTTGGCTGTAACACCAGCGCGGGCCAGGCGCTGCACCAATGGCCGCAACAGAGTTTGAAAACGAGGTTTGAGACTGTAAATAGACATTCGATGATTCAGAAAAATAGGCGACAGTATACCCATCGCCCGTATTTCTTCTTTCATATCGATAGTCGTAGCAGTTAATCCAACAAACAGTTACATTGTTGACAATAAAATACGTTCAAAATGGTGTGCTGTCCAATGAAAAAAAAGGCTTGCTGCCCTGAATAAAACAAAAATTCTGATGGAATAGCCATGCAATCAGAAAATTGCCGCCAACAAAAAACGGCCTGATCAGGCCGTTTTTTTATTGGTATTGAAAATGCTGCTGCAAACAGTCAGAACTGCGGGCAAACAAAATCCTGTCAGCCATCAATCCAGTCGCGGCGCACCAGGTATTGGGTGAGCAGCTCGGCCTCCGGGCTGCCGGGCGGATCCTGGCGCTGGTAGCTCCAGTCGGCGTGCAATGGCATCGACAGCAGGATGGATTCCGTGCGTCCGCCCGATTGCAGGCCAAAGTGCGTGCCCCGGTCCCAGACCAGGTTGAACTCTACGTAGCGGCCCCGGCGGTAGCGCTGGAAATCCACCTGCGCCTGCCCATACGGCATGGACTGGCGTTTTTCCACGATGGGCAGGTAGGCGCCCAGAAACGCATCGCCTACGCTTTGCAGCATGGCAAAGCCCTGCTGCTGGCCCAGCTCGGCAAAGTCATCGAAAAAGATGCCGCCGATACCGCGCTGCTCCTGGCGGTGTTTCAGATAGAAGTAGTCATCGCACCAGGCCTTGAACCTTGGGTACAGATCCTGGCCAAAGGGTGCCAGGGCATTGCGGCAGGTGCTATGAAAATGCTGAGCATCTTCTTCAAAGCCATAGACGGGCGTCAGGTCCATGCCGCCGCCAAACCAGCACACCGCCTCCTGCCCTGCGGCCTGGGCGCGGATCATGCGCACGTTCATGTGCACCGTGGGCACGTAGGGATTGACGGGGTGGAACACCAGCGACACGCCCATGGCCTCGAACGGCGCACCGGCCAGCTCCGGGCGGTGCTGGGTCGCCGAAGGCGGCAACTGCGCTCCGCGCACGTGGGAAAAGCCGCAGCCGGCCCGCTCCCACACCCGGCCACGTTCCAGGATTTTGGTCACGCCGTCGCCCTGCAACCGTTCCTCGGGGCCTTTGGCCCAGGCGTCCCGCACGAAGCGGGCGCCCTGTGGGCCTTCGGCTTGCTCCAGGGCGCCGGTGATGCGCTCTTGCAGGCCCAGCAAATAGCTGCGCACGCTGCCGCTGTCCACTGCCGTCATGTTTTCACCCCTTGATGGCGCGGTAGCCGATGTCGCGGCGGTATTGCATCCCGTCGAAATGGATGCTGCGGGCCGCGTCGTACGCACGCTGCTGGGCCTGGCGCACGCTGTCGGCCAGGGCGGTGACGCACAGCACGCGCCCGCCGCTGGTGCGCGGCTTGCCGTCCGCATCCAGTTCGCTGCCCGCATGGAACACCACGGCGTCATCGGCTTCGGCGGGCAGGCCGGTGATCAGGTCGCCCTTGCGCGGCGCTTCCGGATAGCCCGCTGCGGCCATGACCACGCCCAGCGCGGTGCGGCGGTCCCATTCCAGCTCGACTTGCTCCAGACGCCCATCGGTAGCGGCCAGCAGCACCTCGACCAGATCGGTTTTCAGGCGCATCAGGATGGGCTGGGTTTCCGGGTCGCCCATGCGGGTGTTGAATTCCAGCGTTTTGGGCTGGCCCTGGGCGTCGATCATCAGCCCGGCGTACAAGAAGCCGGTGAACGGTACGCCATCCTTTTCCATGCCGCGCACGGTGGGCAGGATGATTTCGCGCATGGCGCGACCGTACACATCGGCCGTCACGACGGGCGCCGGCGAATACGCGCCCATGCCGCCCGTGTTGGGGCCTTCGTCACCGTCTTTCAGGCGCTTGTGATCCTGGCTGGTGGCCAGGGCGCAGACGTTCTTGCCATCCACCAGCACGATGAAGCTGGCCTCTTCGCCCGCGAGGAACTCCTCGATGACGACACGAGCGCCCCCTTCGTTGTGCTGCACGCCGAATTTGTTGTCGACCAGCATGAAGTCCACGGCTGCGTGGGCTTCTTCCAGCGTCATTGCCACGACCACGCCCTTGCCGGCGGCCAGGCCATCGGCCTTGATGACGATGGGGGCACCGAGCTTGTCGATGTAGGCGTGCGCAGCCACCGGGTCGGTGAAGGTGTCATAGGCCGCCGTGGGAATGCCGTGGCGCTGCATGAAGGCCTTGGAAAAGGCCTTGGAGCTTTCCAGCTGCGCCGCAGCCTTCGTCGGCCCGAAAATCTTCAGGCCGTGGGCGCGGAACTCATCGACCACCCCGGCGGCCAGCGGCGCTTCGGGGCCGACCACGGCCAGGCCGATTTTTTCTGCCTGCGCCCATTCGCGCAGGGCTGCCACGTCGGTGATCGGCAGGTTCTCCAGCTTGCCGCCAGCCAGGGCGGTGCCGCCATTGCCAGGCGCCACAAAGACCTTGGTCGCCTTGGGCGACTGGGCCAGCTTCCACGCCAGGGCGTGCTCGCGGCCACCGCCGCCGATAACGAGTATTTTCATAATTCTGCGTTGTGATAGACGTTTTGCACGTCGTCCAGGTCTTCCAGTACGTCCAGCAATTTCTGCATCCGCTCGGCGTCCTCGCCTTCCAGGGCGATGGTGTTTTCGGCCCGCATGGTCACTTCGGCTACTTCCGGCGCCAGGCCTGCGGCTTCCAGGGCGTTTTTCACGGCTTCAAAGTCGCCGGGGGCGGTCAGCACCTCGATAGCGCCTTCGTCGTCGGCGATGACATCTTCGGCACCGGCCTCCAGGGCGATTTCCATCACCCGGTCTTCATTGGTGCCCGGCGCAAAAATCAACTGGCCCACATGCTTGAACTGGAAAGCCACCGAGCCTTCCGTGCCCATGTTGCCGCCGTATTTGTTGAAGGCATGGCGCACTTCGGCCACCGTGCGCACGCGGTTGTCGGTCATGGTGTCCACGATGATGGCCGCGCCGCCGATGCCGTAGCCCTCGTAGCGGATTTCCTCGTAGGTCACGCCGTCGAGGTTGCCCGTGGCCTTGTCGATGTTGCGCTTGATGTTGTCGGCGGGCATGTTGGCGGCCTTGGCCTTGTCCACGGCCAGACGCAGGCGCGGGTTGGCATTCAGGTCGCCCCCGCCCTGGCGGGCGGCAACGATGATTTCACGAATAATGCGCGTCCAGATACGGCCACGCTTCTCATCCTGGCGACCTTTGCGGTGCTGGATATTGGCCCATTTGCTGTGTCCTGCCACAAGAATTCCTTTTGTCTTGGTTTAATCTCGGGAACCAAGGATTCTACGTTTGACTTCAAGCCCTCCGAGAGGAAACCCGAATATGGCCTTAGCCCTGCCCATTGCCCAGAACGCCAGCGGCCCGTGCGAACTGCTGTTACCGTTGGTAAATCGCCACGGTCTGATCACCGGGGCCACCGGCACGGGCAAGACCGTCACCCTGCAGAAAATGGCAGAAAGCCTGTCCCTGGCCGGTGTTCCCGTGTTCATGGCCGACATCAAGGGCGATCTGACGGGCATTAGCCAAGGCGGCAGCATCGGCACCAAAATGGCCCAGATCCTGGCCGAGCGCGGTATCGAACCGCCCGAATCCGTGGCCTGCCCCACGCAGTTGTGGGACGTTTTCGGGCAGCAGGGCCATCCGGTGCGGGCGACGATCTCGGACATGGGGCCGCAGCTCATTGGCCGGATGCTGGGCCTGAACGACACGCAGATGGGCGTGCTCAATATCGTCTTCAAAGTGGCGGACGACAACGGCCTGCTGCTCCTGGACTTGAAAGACCTGCGCTCCATGCTCCAGTACGTGGGCGACAACGCCCGCCAGTTCACCACCGACTACGGCAACATCTCGGCCGCCAGCGTGGGGGCCATCCAGCGCGGTTTGCTGCAACTGCAAACGCAGGGCGGCGATGCGTTCTTCGGCGAACCCATGCTCAACATCGACGACCTGATGCAGACCGACGCCCAGGGTCGGGGCATGGTGAACATCCTGGCCGCCGACCAGCTCATGCAGTCGCCGCGCCTGTATTCCACCTTTCTGCTGTGGCTGCTCTCCGAGCTGTACGAGCGCCTGCCCGAAGTGGGCGACCTGGACAAGCCCAAGCTGGCCTTCTTCTTCGACGAGGCACACCTGCTGTTCAACGACGCGCCCAAGGTGCTGGTCGAGCGCATCGAGCTGGTCGTGCGCCTGATCCGCTCCAAGGGCGTGGGCGTGTATTTCGTCACCCAGGTGCCCACCGACATCCCCGACAGCGTGCTGGCACAGCTGGGCAACCGCGTGCAGCACGCCCTGCGGGCCTTCACGCCCAAAGACCAGAAGGCCGTGAAGGCCACGGCGCAGACCATGCGGCCCAACCCCGGACTGAACATCGAGGCCGCTATCACAGAGCTAGCTGTTGGCGAGGCACTGGTAAGCTTTCTGGATACAAAAGGCCGTCCAAACGTTACCCAGCGTGCGTTCGTAGCTCCTCCGGGCAGCCAGATCGGCCCGATCAGCGCTGCGCAGCGCCAGGATTTGTTGAAAAACTCGCTGGTTGCCGGTGTCTACGAGGAAATGGTCGATCGGGAATCAGCCTTTGAGATCCTGCGTGACCGCGCCAGCGCTGCCGCTCAGGCCAGCCAGGAGGCGCAGGGTGCTTCTTCCGGGCTGGCCCAGGGCCTCAACGAATTCCTGTTCGGCAGCACCGGCCCGCGCGGCGGGAAGAAGGACGGCCTGGTGCAAAGCGTCGTCAAGTCCCAGGCCCGCTCCATGGTCAATCGCGCCGCAGGCCAGTTGCTGCGCGGGGTGCTGGGCAACCTGTTGGGCGGGAAAAAATAGCTGCACCGTGGGCAATCTCCCCCTGCGCGACAGCAATTACCCCCCTGCCCCTTATTCCGCTTTTAGAATCAGCGGGTTTGCGGGTGTGCGTGCCACCCGTCCCGATTTCTTTTACGAGACACTCCTACCGCCATGAGCTTGCCTTTGAACAGTCCGGTCGATGCCACCCAAGACACCCTTGCCCACACCCGCTACAACATGGTGGAGCAGCAAATTCGCCCCTGGAACGTCAGCGACAGCGCCGTCCTGGAAGTGCTGCACACCCTGCGCCGTGAAGATTTCGTGCCCCCTGCGCACTACCAGAAAGCCTTCATGGATGCGGAAATCCCGCTGCGCGAAGATGCCTTCGCCATCGAGCGCGGCCAGTGCATGCTGGCCCCGAAAATCGACGCCCGCATCGCCAACGACCTGCAACTGCAATCGCACGAGCGCGTGCTGGAAATCGGCACTGGCTCGGGCTACATGGCGGCCCTGCTCTCGCGCCTGTGCCAGGATGTGACCACGCTGGAGATCGACGCCGAACTGGCCGAAACGGCCCGCGAAAACCTGGCCACCGCCGAATGCCACAACGTCACCGTGCGCGTGGCCGATGGCAGCAAGGACGCCCTGAACGACGGCCCGTTTGACGTCATCGTCCTGAGCGGCTCGGTGGCCGAGGTGCCGGCACAACTGCTGGCGCATCTGAAAGACGGCGGCCGTTTGGCAGCCATCGTCGGCGATCTGCCCATGATGCGCTTCACCATCGTCCAGAAAAACGGCGGGCAAACCACCACCACGACACCGTGGGACACGGTCGCCCCGCGCCTGCAAGGCTTTGCAGGCAAGTCCAAATTCGTCTTTTAAGTCCACCAGGGTCTTGTCGGCGGCATGTTCTACCAAGTGCGCCCCAATCAAATGGACAGCTGGCTGGCCCAGTTCGCCGGGCAGGCCACGCTGCCGCTCGTGCTGGACGTGCGCGAGCATTGGGAATGCGACGTGGTGCGCCTGGGCCAGGACGCCCGGTTTGAACAGGTGTTCATCCCCATGGCCGACATTCCCGCCCGCTGGCACGAGCTGGACAGGGAGCGGCCCATCGCCTGCCTGTGCCACCACGGCGCCCGCAGTATGCGCGTCGCCGCCTACCTGGCCCAGCAAGGCTTTGCCCATGTCGCCAACATCACCGGCGGCATCGATGCCTGGGCGCACGAGTGCGACCCGGGCATCGGGCATTACTAACCGTCTCGAAGCCCACAAATGAAACCCTTCCGGCCCCTGCGGCCTGCCGCCCTGTGCTTGCTGCTCTCGCTGGGGCCATGGGCCGGCAGCCATGCCCAAAGCCTGCTCGATGCCGCCCAGAGCACCCTGGCCCACGATGCCGGGTGGCAGGCGCAGGCACTGGCCGTAGACGCCGCCAGCCACCGCCAAGCCCAGGGCCGCGCCCTGCTGCTGCCGCAAATCGGCCTGCAAGCCAGCACCCAGCACAGCGACAGCACCGTCCGCGCCGCCGTCCCCTTGGTGGGCGATGTCAGGACAACCCAGCCGTCCTGGCAGCGCAGCGCCGGAGTGGAGCTGACCCAGCCGCTGTACCGTCCCGCCAATCTGGCGCAGTACCGCCAGGGCCAGCAAGGCCTGGCACTGACCCAGGCGCAGCAAGCCGCTGCGCAGCAGAAGCTGCTGCTGCAAGTTGCCCAGGCGTATCTGGCCGCGCTGCAAGCGCAGGACGTGCTGAACGTGGTGAGCACCTTGCGCCAGGCCGTGACGGAGCAAAGCACCCTGGCCCAGCGCAATTTCGACGTCGGACTGGTGACGGTCACCGACGTGCGCGAAGCCCAGGCCCGCCTGGACATGGTGCAGGCGCAATGGCTGGCCGCCAGCAACGACGTCGCCCTGCAAACGCTGGCGCTGCAAAAGCTCACCACATGGACAACGCCCCAGCCCTGGGTGCTGCCCGCCTCTGCCTCGCTGCCTGCGACCAGCGCAGAGGAGGTGCAAGCGTGGCTGGCCGAACTGCCCGCCGCCCACCCCCTGCTGCAGCAAACGGCCACTGCCCGCGCGATAGCCGAACTGGAAGTGAAGAAAGCCCAGGCCGGACATCTGCCCACCGTGGACCTGCAGGCCAGCTATGGCCAGCAGCGCAACCCGGATGGCAGCATGACCCTGCCCATGCCCCATCGCATCACCGCAGGCACGGTGGGCGTGAAGCTGCAACTGCCGCTGTTTGCCGGATTTGCCGTACAGAACCGCCTGCGCGAAACCCTGAGCCTTGCCGCCAAGGCCCAGGCCGAGCAGGAAGATGCCCAGCGCAATGTGGAACTGGCCGTGCGCCAGGCATTTCTCGGCTGGCAATCCGCACAGGAGCAGAGCACCGCGCTGGCGGCAGCGGTCGTCTCCAGCACTACCGCCCTGCAGGCCACCCAGACGGGTTACCAGGTGGGCGTGCGCATCAATGCCGATGTGCTGGCGGCCCAGGTGCAGGCCGCCAATGCGGAAAAAGACTGGCTGCGGGCCCGCTACCAGGTTCTCCTTGCCTATCTGCAACTGCGCCAGGCTGCCGGACGTTTGAACCTGGACGATATTGCCCAGGTCAGCGCCTTGTTCACTCCGGTTGCGCCAGCTGGCAAATAAGACCCCGTTCACGCTCTCGAAAACCGATTTTTTTATTCCCGGCCCTTCCTTCGCCTTCGCCCTTCCCGCGAAGGCTGGCTTCCCCGTATCACTGCCATACCCATTGCCACCCGCCTGCGCGGGTGTGACGGTGGGGAAAATCAGGGTGATGAAGTCTTCCTGAAGATCATGAACCGGTTCTAACGCCGCCGCGTCAAACTCTTTTGCGCCAAGGCCCGCCGCTGTAGCGATGGGCCGCTGCGCGGCGCTGGCGCTTCAGGGGCCGGACGCTGCTGGTGCAGTGCCTCCTTCAATTCGCCAATGCGCTCATTGGCCAGCTCCAGGCTGTGCTGCGTGGTCGTCAAGGCGCCTTGTGCGGCAAGGCACTCGTTTTCCAGTTCGGCCTGGCGGCTGCGGGCCTGGGCGAGCAGCTCTTGCGCCTCCTGGGCGGCTTGCTGCTGCTGTTTCTTGAGCTTTTCCACCTCTTGGCGGCTGCGATCCAGCTCACCCAGCCAGCGTTTTTCATTGCCGGAGAACTGCTCGGCCAGGCGCTGGCGCTCCTGCGCTGCCGCCGCCAGTGCAGCCTGGTGCTGGTGGCGCTCCCCATCGCGTTGCTGTTGCAGGGCGTCGAACTCCTTGCGCTGCGCTTGCAATAGCTGCTCGCGCTGTTCCAGTTGCTGCTGCATGGCGTCCAGACGTTCTGAAAGGTCGGCTTGCTGGGCCTGCGCCAGTTTCAGCGCCTCATCCAGCGCCTGTTTTTGCTGCTGCAGGTTATCCGAGCGCTGCTGCAATTGCTGCTCCCGCGCTTGCAAGGCCACCTGGGCATCGGCGAGCTGGACTTGCTGCGCCTGCAAGGCCTCCTGTGCCACCGCTTGTGCCTGGGCCAGCGCGGTTTGCCAGAGCGTGTGCATCGCCTCCTGCACCGGCTGGGGCAATCGCTCCCCGGTGCCAGCGCCGCCCTGCGCTGCCACCAGGCGCTCGCCCAGGCGGGCAAACCAGCTCTCCAGCATCGGCCCGACGGTATTGGGCGAACCGCGCCCCATGTGCTGGCGCACGCGCTCGATCGTCGGGCGCTGACCCTGCTGCAGGACGGCATCGGCAGCGGCCCAAACGTCCTGTTCCTGCACGCCACGGGTGGTTTTTGGGGTGATGTACGACATAGGCGATAATTTACTTTCGATAAGAGAAGTTTATCAAAAATTATTAGACAATTTTATCAAACAACATTTGTATTACATATTATTTTATACAAATAAATGCAAAAAAACCATACCTACCGCTTTACGGACACGGATTCGTCTTTGTCCCCCCGGAAAACGTCCGCAGCTCCCCATGCACTGGCATTGCCTGCGGCGGCGGCGTCAACGACGCCTCCCACCCCCCTGGCCAGCCTGAGCGCCACCACCTTGCAGGCCTTGCAAGAACTGTTGCGCCAGGGCGAAGCGGAAAACACCCTGCGCAGCTACGCCAGCGCCATGCGCTACTGGGCGGGCTGGCTGCAACTGCGCCTGGGGCAAACCATTGCCCTGCCCTTGTCGGTGGAGGTGGTACTGCAATTCATTGCCGACCACGCACCGCGCCAGACGGCCACCGGCCTGCGCGGGGAATTGCCGCCCGAAGTGGATGCCGCCCTGGTGCAATCGGGCTGCAAGAGCCGGCTGGGCGCACCGGCGCACGCCACCTTGGTGCATCGGCTGGCCGTGCTTTCCAAGGCGCACCAGAGCCGCAACCTGCCGAACCCGTGCCACGATCCGCGCGTGCGCGAGGTGCTCTCGCGTGCCCGCAAAACCTATGTCCGCCAGGGTGGCCGGGTGCAGAAAAAGGCCGCCCTCACGAAAGATTTGCTGCAGCAACTCCTGGCCACCTGCGACGACAGCCTCACGGGTTTGCGCGATCGGGCGCTGCTGCTGTTTGCCTGGAGCAGCGGCGGGCGTCGGCGCTCCGAAGTGGCACAAGCGGACATGCGCTTCCTGCGCCGCCTGGGGCCGGGACGTTTCATGTATGAGTTGCTGGTCAGCAAAACCAACCAGGCGGGCCGGGCTACGCCAGACAGCGCGAAGCCGGTGCTGGGTGCTGCCGGCGCGGCTTTGGAGGCATGGCTGGCGGCCAGCGGGATTGCCGAGGGGGCGATTTTTCGGCGCATTCGCAAGGGCGGCCATATCGATGCCGGCGGGGCGGGACTCAGCCCCGCCGCCGTGCGCCTGATCGTGCAGGAACGGTGTCGCCTGGCGGGCGTGGAGGGGGACTTTTCCGCACACTCGCTGCGTTCAGGCTTCATTACGGAGGCCGGACGGCGCAATATCTCCCTGGCGCAAACCATGGCACTGACGGGGCACCAGAGCGTGCCTACGGTGCTGGGCTACTTCCGTGCCGAAGCGGCCATCCACAACCCGGCAGCGTATCTGATGGACGATGCAGCAGGCGAGAACGCACTAGAGGAAAAATAAAAGGAGCTTCTTCCGCTTTATCTACAAGGATTTCAGATTGTTTTCATTCTGAAATATAGGACTGATAAGTGGAAACAGCTTCTTTTATTGAAGTGCCGCCCTTGGGCGCCGGAAAGCCCAAGGGTTACCATCAACGCTGGCTGCTGGCCAGCAGCGCCGCCGCCGTGACGAAGGCACCGCCCGTCACCCGGTCGAACCAGCGTCCCGCACCGCCCTGGTTCAGCCGGGCCAACAGCTTCGCCCCGGCCAGCACATAGGCCAGCATGATCGAACCGTCCAGCACCATCCACGTGCTGCCCAGGATCAAAAGCTGTCCGGCAATCGGGGCGCTGGCACTCATGAATTGCGGAAACAGCGCACTGAAGAACAGCAGGTCCTTGGGATTGCCCAGGCCGACCATCAGCCCCTTGCGGTACAGCGTCCAGAACGTGGCCGCTTTTTCCTGCACAGGAGCGGGAACGGTCGGCGCATCGACCTCCTCCCCCGCCTGCGGCCGGGCCTGGCGGGCATTGCGCCAGGTGCTCACCCCCAGGTAGAGCAAATACGCAGCGCCAGCCCATTTGATGGCGCTGAACAAGGTATCGGATGCCGCAATCACCGCCCCCAGGCCCAGGGCCGAGAGCAGCATCAGGGTCATGGACGCCGTAATCCCGCCCACGATCGTGCCCACCGCCTTGCGGGCGCCATGCCCGACAGCGTGCGAAACGCACAGCAATGCCGAAGGTCCCGGCGAAGCAATTACCGCTGCTGCCAGCGACACGTACAGCAGCCACACACTCAAAGACATCAAAAAATCCAAAAAAGTTGGCCGGGGCAGTAAACCAGACATCCCGCCCCGGCGTTAAGGGTTCCATAAAGGAGTGAAAGCAATGACGATTACCCAACCGACCACCATCTGGCCCGAAGACGAACGTGACCGCAAACGCAGCCCGGCACGTCTGTGATCTCCGCCCCTGCACCCTGGTATTTTCTTCCCCTTTGGAGTCTGTCATGAACCCCACTGCCATCTGGCCTGAAGACGAACGCGATCGCAAGCGCTGAATCGCCCGGCTGGGCGGCGCATCCTAGCGCAGACTGGCCCAATGTTCCTTGGCCCCAACAAAAAACGCCTGCATTGCTGCAGGCGTTTTGCTTCAGGCCCAATTCAGACCCAGGCAAGGCTTATTGCATATGCTGGCCGCCGTTTACCGAGAATTCGGCGCCCGTGGCATAGCCACCTTCGTTGGAAGCCAGCCAAGCCACCATCGAAGCAATTTCCTTGGGTTCGCCCAGGCGCTTGACGGGGATGGTGGCCACGATCTTCTCCAGCACATCCTCGCGGATGGCCCGCACCATGTCGGTACCGACATAGCCGGGGCTGACCGTATTCACCGTCACACCCTTGTTGGCCAGCTCCTGTGCCAGCGCCTTGGAAAAGCCGTGCATCCCGGCCTTGGCGGCCGAGTAGTTGGTCTGCCCGGCCTGACCCTTGGCTCCGTTGATCGAGCTGATGTTGACAATGCGGCCCCAGCCTTTTTCCACCATGTCGGCCACCACCTGCTTGGTGACGTTGAACATGGAGTTCAGGTTGGTTTCGATCACGGCCCGCCAATCGTCGGGCGTCATTTTCACGAACATGCGGTCGCGGGTAATGCCGGCGTTGTTCACCAGCACGTCGATGCTGCCGTGCTCGGCCTTGGCCTTGGCAAAGGCGTCGACGGTCGATTCCCAATCGCCCACGTTGCCGACCGAAGCGTGGAACGTATAGCCCAGGGCTTTTTGTTCGTCCAGCCACTTTTGATAGTCGCGTGTCGGGCCGCAACCGGCAATCACCTTGAAACCATCGTCATGCAGACGCTGGCAAATCGCGGTACCGATGCCCCCCATGCCGCCGGTCACATAAGCTACTTTCTGGCTCATAAAAATCTCCTCCTTGATGTCTCTACAGATGGTTGCGGGCATGGGTCAAGCCACGAGCCCGCAGGGATAAAACAGCGTGTTATCAGTTGCGCTCAACGGCCAGGGCCACGCCCATGCCGCCGCCAATGCACAGCGAGGCGATGCCCTTCTTGGCGTCGCGGCGCTGCATTTCGTGCAGCAAGGTCACCAGCACACGGCAGCCCGAAGCGCCGATGGGGTGGCCGATGGCAATGGCCCCGCCATTGACGTTGACCTTGCTGGCGTCAATGTCCAACACCTTGTTCACGGCGCAGGCCTGGGCGGCAAAGGCCTCGTTCAACTCGAACAGATCGACATCGGCGACGGCCCAGCCCGCACGGTCCAGCACTTTGCGCGTGGCAAACACCGGCCCCATGCCCATGGTGGCGGGATCCAGGCCGCTGGTCGCGTAGGCCTTGATGGTGGCCAGGGGTTTAAGCCCCAAAGCAGCGGCCTTGCTGGCCTTCATCACGACCACGGCAGCCGCGCCATCGTTGATGCCCGAGGCGTTCCCGGCCGTGACCGTACCCTCTTTGTCGAACGCCGGACGCAGGCTTGCCAAGGCATCCAGGCTGGTTTTGCGATTCACGTATTCATCGGTATCGAACACCACCGGATCGCCCTTGCGCTGGGGAATGACCACCGGCACGATTTCATCCTTGAACTTGCCGGCGTCCTGCGCCGCCGTGGCCTTTTGCTGGCTGGCAATGGCCAGCTCGTCCTGTTGGGCACGGGTGATGGCGTTTTCCTTGGCGACGTTTTCCGCCGTGATGCCCATGTGGTACTGGTTGTACACATCCCACAGCCCGTCGACGATCATCGTGTCCTGCATCTTCCAGTCGCCCATGCGCTGGCCATCGCGTGAACCTTTGAGGACATGGGGCGACAGGCTCATGTTCTCCTGTCCGCCGGCCACGACAATTTCACTGTCGCCAGTGGCCACGGCTTGCGCAGCCAGCATGACCGCTTTCAGGCCCGAGCCGCACACGGCATTGATGGTCAGGGCCGGCGTTTCCTTCGCCACACCGGCTTTCATCATGGCCTGACGGGCCGGATTTTGCCCAACCCCGGCGGCCAGAACCTGGCCCATGATGACCTCGCCCACTTGGTCCAGGCCCACATTGGCACGGGCCAGGGCTTCCTTGATGACGATGGAACCCAGTTCCGTGGCCGGCACCTTGGCCAAGCTGCCGCCGAACTTACCTACCGGTGTACGGACTGCAGAAACGATGACGATGTCTTCCATAAATTTTCCTTGAAGGTAAAGAAATACAAAAAGGCATTGAGAACACTCGAAGGCATTCTTACGCTTTTTGTAACACGTAACGGCCAGGCGCGGCCTCGATTTCCTTGAACTTTGTGCCTTTGCCATAGCGCTTGGGCGCAGCGACGAGCTTGCCTGCGTGGCCTGCGAGCCAGCTCGACCAATCGCTCCACCAACTGCCTGGCAGCTCCTGGGCACCGGCCTGCCAGGCTTCCAGGGTTTCGGGCAGAGCGTCGTCGCTACGGATCCAATGGCTGCGCTTGTTCTTTGCCGGCGGATTGATAACCCCGGCAATATGCCCCGAGGCTCCCATGACGAAACGCTTTTCGCCCGGCAGCACCTTGGCGGCGGCATAGGAAGCATGGATGGGCACGATGTGGTCTTCGCGCGAACCATAGATGTATACCGGCAAATCCAACGCTCCCAGATCCAGCACTTCGCCGCAAACGGTCAACTTGCCCGGCTTGCATAGATTGTTTTCCAGATAAGTATTGCGCAGATACCAGGCGTACCAGGGGCCGGGCAGGTTGGTGGAATCGCAGTTCCAGTAAAGCAGGTCGAAAGCCGGCGGGGTTTCCCCTTTCAGATAATTGCCGACCACGTAGTTCCACACCAGGTCGTTGGGGCGCAAGAAGCTGAAGGTGGCGGCCAGTTCCTGGCCTTTGAGCAAGCCGCCCTGCCCCATCTGGGCTTCACGCGTCTGCACGAAAGCCTCGTCGATGAACACGTCCAGGATGCCGGTATCGGTAAAGTCCAGCAAGGTCGTGAGCAGGGTCACGCTGGCTGCCGGTTTTTGTCCACGGGCCGCCAGAACAGCCAGCGCCGTGGCAAGCATAGTGCCGCCGACGCAGAACCCCAGCGCATTGATTTGCTTGGCGCCAGCGATTTCCTGCACCACACCAATGGCTTCAATGACGGCACGCTCAATATAGTCGTCCCATGTCAGTTCGGCGCATGAAGCATCGGGATTGCGCCAGCTAATCACAAAGGTGCGCTGCCCCTGGCTGACAGCATAGCGAATCAACGAATTTTCAGGCTGTAAATCCAATATATAAAACTTGTTAATACATGGCGGCACCAGTAAAAATGGGCGTTCGTGTACCTTTTCCGTCAACGGCTTATATTCCAGCAACTGGAATATCTCATTTTCATAGACAACGGCCCCTTCGGTGGTGGCAACGTTTTTCCCGACTTGGAAAACGCTCTCGTCGGTCATCGAAACGTAGCCTTTTTCCATATCCTGCAGCATATTCTGCAGGCCCTTGGTCAGGCTCTCGCCCTTGGTTTCCAGGGCTTTTTGCTGGGCATCGGGGTTGAGCGCCAGAAAATTGCTCGGCGCCATGGCGGCCACCCACTGCTCAACGGCAAAACGGATGCGCTGGCGGGTTTTCTCGTCGGCCTGCACCGCCTCGGCCATGCCCATCAGTGCCTGCGCATTGAGCGAATACGCTGCCGCCGTGAATGCGGCCAGGGGACTCTTGGCCCAGTTGGGGCTGGCAAAGCGGCGATCAGCAGGCACTTGCGGCGGGTTGCTGATGCCACCGCTCCACAACTGGCTCGCTTGTGCAATATAGTTTTGTTGGAGCGACTGGAGTTTTTCCATGTCAAACTGCACCTGGGCTGCCTCCGTCGAGGGAGCTGCGCCCAACTGACCGAAGGTCTGCATGGCTTTGGCCCAATGCTCGGTGAAAAATTGTTGAACGCCCTCCGTCCAGATGGGTTCCGAGGCCATAGACCAATACTCCTTGTCGATATGTACGTTTTGTAAGATTGTTGCCAATTTACATCAGGGTGACAATATAAACCAGAGTAATCTGTCTAGGCTTTAAAAAGCGTCCATTTCCGCGTTTACCCTCTCTGGATACCACCGCAATGTATTTAATCGTGATTGCCTGGCTCTACGTCACCGTGATGATGGCGATAACCGAAGCCAGCGCCCCCAACGGCAGCCTATTGGGCGCAGCGATAACCTTGGTCCTGTACGGCCTGCTGCCTTGCGCCATCCTGGCTTACATCCTGGGCACGCCCGGGCGCAAGCGCCGCTTGCAGGCCAAACGCCAGCACGAGCAGGCGCAATGGGATGCAGCGCAAGCAGCAGCAACAGCAGCGCCGCTGCCCTCAACTGCCTGTGCGCCAGATGGCCGCAGCCATGCGCCCGGTGCTGCCCAGGGGGCCAGCGTCGCGGCGGTGCGAGAAGAAACGTAGCGGGTTGCCCACCGTGCACCATGGAGGGCTGGAGTCATTGCCATACAGGCCCTGCACACCCAGTGCCTGCCACCGCTGGCGGGCCAGGGCCGACAAATCGCCCCACCATTTTTGCGCGGTATTCCCCGGCTGGAAGCAGCGACGCGCCTGAGGCACGGCCGCGGTAAAGGCGGCAACCACTTCGGCGCCAACCTCGAACGCCTGCGGGCCAATGCACGGGCCCAGCCACACCTGGGTCTGTGCAGCAATCTCAGCGCTGCTGTTGTTGAGTTGCTGATTGGTCAGGCGGCAATAAGCGCTCCACAGTTGCTCGATCACCCCCACCCCGGCCACACCAGCCAGGCCGCGCCAACCGGCATGGGCGGCGCCGACGATGCCCAGCTGGCGGTGTGCAATCAAAATCGGCAGGCAGTCGGCCACCATGATGGTGCAGGCGTGGCCGGGCTGGTCGGTAACGCAGGCATCAAATGCCAGGCCAGCAGCCTGGGCCAAGGGCAGTTGACAGACTTGTACGCCGTGTACCTGCTGCAAAAACTGGGGCTGCACACGTTGCCCGCCGATGCGTTCCAGTTGCCGGGCAAAGTGTGCGCGGTTGCTGGCCACGCTATGCGGGTCGTCGCCCACATGGTCGCCCAGGTTCATGCTGTCCCACGGAGGGGCACTCACCCCGCCTGCACGGGAGGTAAAGATAGCGTGTACCCCGGCGATGGCCGGCCAGTCGGGCAGCAGCCAGGCAGAGGGCAAGGGGGGGGCAAAAGCGGCGGTCTTCATTGCGCACAGCATAGCAAGGGATACGCCAGGGAAGCCCGATGGGCATGGCACACTTGGGCGCTGGTCTTGCCATGTTTTTTCCGTGAGAGTTTTCGATGGATTTCGTCTTTTCGCCCCCGCCCCAAGCCAGCCTGCCCATTGTTGGCAACGCGCAGCGCTTTCCCATTCACCGCATTTACTGCGTGGCCCGCAATTACGTCGATCACGCCCAGGAGATGGGCGATACCGGGCGGGAGCCGCCCTTTTTCTTTGCCAAGCCGGCCGATGCCGCCATCAGCGCCCCGGCGGGTGTCGCGGTGGACATGCCCTACCCCAGCCTGACCAGCGACTTGCACCATGAAGTGGAACTGGTTGTGGCCCTGGGCAGCGGCGGCAGGAACATTCCCGTGCGGGATGCCCTGCGCCACGTCTGGGGCTACGCCGTAGGGCTGGACATGACGCGGCGCGACTTGCAGGCGCAATTGAAAAAGCAGGGCCGCCCCTGGTGCATCGCCAAAGGCTTTGACGCCAGCGCCCCCGTCGGCGCAATCACCCCCGCCGCGCAGGCCAGGGACGTGCAACAGGCGCAGATCACCCTGCTCGTCAATGGCCAGCCACGCCAAAGCGGCAACACTGCTTCGATGATCTGGAACATTGCGGAAATCATTGCGGCGCTTTCCACCGCCTGGGAGCTGCAGGCAGGCGACCTCATCATGACCGGCACCCCGGCTGGCGTGGCTGCCGTGCAACGCGGCGACGTGCTGGATGCCAGCGTGGCCGGGCTGGCCCCGCTGCAAGTGCGGCTGGTGTAAGGCGGACGCACGGCCTATGTCCTACTACCCCCGCCCCATCCGGTTCTGCAACCAGTGCGGCCATGCCGTGTGCCACCAGTTGCCGGGCGATGGCGACACCCGCGTGCGGGCCGTCTGCCCGCAGTGCCACCACATCCAGTACCAGAACCCGCTGAACGTCGTCGGCACCATCCCCGTGGCCGATGATGGCCGCATCCTGCTGTGCAAGCGCAACATCGAGCCGCGCTTTGGCACCTGGACGCTGCCTGCCGGTTTCATGGAGCTGGACGAAACCCTGGAGCAAGGCGCTGCCCGCGAGACGGATGAAGAAGCCGGTGCCGACATTGCGATGGGCCGCTTGTTCTCCGTCATCAGCGTACCCCGCGCCGCCCAGGTGCACCTGTTCTTTTGCGCCCACCTGCGCAGCCTGGAATTCGACCCCGGCTTTGAAACCCAGGAAGCCCGCTTGTTCGCGCCCGCGGACATCCCGTGGGAGGAACTGTCCTTTCGCACCGTCAGCTACACGCTGCGCCGCTTTCTGGAAAACCCGCAGGGCACCCAGGTGCACTGCTTCAGCCTGGAGTGACGCCCCATGCCCGCCCTGCTTCGCCAAATTACCGCCCTGCTCGGCCTGACGGCTTGTTTTGCCGGCACCGCCCTGGCCCAGCAGATCCCGCAACTGAACTTGCCCCGCGTGGAACTGCGTGCCGGCATGTTCCGCATCGATGCCCAGGTGGCCAGCAGCCCGGTGGAACGCCAGATCGGCCTGATGCAGCGCCCCGCCATGCCGTCCCATGAGGGCATGTTGTTCGTGTTCGAGCGCCCCGGCGTGCAATGCTTCTGGATGAAGGATACCCAGCTGCCCCTGACCGCTGCCTTCATCGCCGACGATGGCACCATCGTCAATCTGGCCGACATGCAGCCAAGGGATGAAAACTCCCACTGCTCGCGCGTGCCGGTGCGCTTTGTGCTGGAGATGAACCAGGGCTGGTTTGCCAGCAAGGGGCTGAAAGCGGGCAGCCAGATCAAAGGGACGGTGTTTTCGCGCTAGTTCTCGGTAAAATTAAAATAATAGCTACTACCGCACGTCAATCAAAATTTTCAGCTATAAAACAATGCAAAACGCCCGCATGGCGGGCGCTAAAAGCTATCTTTCAAGAAGCAGCCGTTCAACGAATCAGCGGCACGCCCGTCTTGGCCTGGATGTCCTCAAAGGTCACGTCGGGGGCCAGCTCCACCAGCTTCAAGCCTTCGGGGGTGACATCCATCACACCCAGGTCGGTGATGATGCGATCGACCACGCCCACGCCGGTCAGCGGCAGGGTGCATTCGGGGATGATTTTCAGGTCGGTGGTGCCGTCCTTCTTGCGGGCGACATGTTCCATCAGCACGATCACGCGCTTGACGCCCGCCACCAGGTCCATGGCACCGCCCATGCCCTTGACCATCTTGCCGGGAATCATCCAGTTGGCCAGATCGCCCTGGCCGCTGACCTGCATGGCACCCAGGATGGACAGGTTGATCTTGCCGCCGCGAATCATGGCAAACGATTGGTCGGAGCCGAAAATCGACGAGCCGGGCAGCGTGGTGACGGTCTGCTTGCCGGCGTTGATAAGGTCGGCATCGACTTCATCTTCGGTCGGAAAGGGGCCGATGCCCAACATGCCGTTTTCCGATTGCAGCCACACTTCCTTGTCGCCGGTGTGGTTGGCCACCAGGGTCGGGATGCCGATGCCCAGGTTCACGTAAAAGCCGTCTTCCAGCTCCTGCGCCGCACGCGCGGCCATTTGGTCTTGCGTCCAAGGCATATCAGTCTCCTTTTTTCTCGCTCAGGGTGCGTTTCTCGATGCGTTTTTCCGGGCTGGGGTTGTGCACGATGCGGTGGACGTAGATGCCAGGCAGGTGGATGTCGTCCGGGGCGATGTCGCCCACTTCGACGATTTCTTCCACTTCCACGATGCACACCTTGCCGGCGGTGGCGGCGGCGGGGTTGAAGTTGCGTGCCGTCAGGCGAAATTGCAGGTTGCCGCTTTTATCGGCGCGGTAGGCTTTGACCAGCGATACGTCGGTGACGATGGAGCGCTCCATCACATAGGTTTCACCGTCGAATTCGCGCAGTTCCTTGCCTTCGGCCACCAGGGTGCCAACACCGGTCTTGGTGAAAAAGGCGGGAATGCCCGCGCCGCCAGCCCGCAGTTTTTCGGCCAGTGTGCCCTGGGGGGTGAACTCCAGCTCCAGCTCTCCGGCGAGGTACTGGCGCTCGAATTCCTTGTTCTCGCCCACGTAGGAACTGATCATTTTCCTGATCTGGCGCGTCTCCAGCAGCTTGCCCAGGCCGAAGCCATCGACCCCGGCGTTGTTGGATACCACGGTCAGATCCTTCACGCCGCTGTCGCGCAGGGCGTCGATCAGCGCTTCGGGGATGCCGCACAGGCCGAAGCCGCCAACGGCCAGCAGCTGGCCATCGGCAACCACGCCTTGTAGCGCTGCGCTTGCACTGGGGTAGAGTTTTTTCACATTGCCTCCTTGTTTGAACGGATGTCGCATACGATACTACGTAACGTGCTACGTAGTATTTCCTAGCAATCTACCCTAAGGACCTGTTCACGCTCTTTTCATGGTGCCCGTTGCCCCGCCAAGGCGGCAGGTGCAAGGCGCAAACCGCAGTCGCCCTGGTGGGGCGGCGAGGATTTGCAACGCAGCAGATGCTGTCTTGGCGGGGCAACCCTTCGGGCAAGGCAGCAAAAAAC
>CABIIJ010000003.1 GCA_902175065.1 uncultured Comamonas sp.
CCACAGGCCCCGCCCCGACGGCGGCCCCGGCCGAAACACCGCCCGAGCCGACGCCGACCCCGACATTCACCGGCCCGACAGGAACCCCGACTCCGACATGGGCACCCGTATGGGAGCACCCCATGAACAGCAACGCCACCGCAACGGTGGCGCAGCCCTGGAAAAATTTTGTGTGTGTCATGGCGGCATTGTGCAATGCACGCCATGTTCTCAGAACCTGTTCACGCTCTTTTCATGGTGCCCGTTGCCCCGCCAAGGCGGCAGATGGAAGGCGCAAACCGCAGACGCCCTGGTGGGGCGGCGAGGATTTGCAACGCAGCAGATGCCGTCTTGGCGGGGCAACCCTTCGGGCAAGGCAGCAAAAAGCCGCACTCGTCGTTGCGTACCTTGACCAGGCCACCAGCCTGGCCTGCGGCACGCGCCTAGATTGCGGCTTTTTGCTGCCTTGCGGACACCATGAAAAGAGCGTGAACAGGTTCTCAGGCAATGGTTACCGTTTAAAACGTTTCCCAATCGTCCTCGCTCGTGCGGGGGGCTGCCGGTTTGGCGGCGGGCAGCTTGGGGGTGGTTGCAGGCTTGGCCGCAGGGGCTTTGGCTGGCGTGGGGATGGGCGCTGCGGCGGCAGCCGGCTGGAGGGCGGGCCTGGCTGCTGGCGCAGGCGTGTGCTTGGCGGGTGCCGCAGCGGCTGCCGTAGAAGCACGGGGCGCAGGAGTGGGGGCCGGAACCGGGCGTTTGACGCTTGGGCTGGGGCCGGTGCCGACATTGAAGATGGAGACGACCTGGGTCAGCCGCTGGGCCTGCTCGCTCATGGAGCTGGCGGCGGCGCTGGCCTCTTCCACCAGCGCGGCGTTCTGCTGGGTCATCTGGTCCAGGTTGGCCACGGCCTGATTGACCTGACCGATGCCGTCGCGCTGTTCGGTGCTGGAGGCGGTGATCTCGCCGATCAGGTCGCTCACGCGGCGTACGCTGGAGACGATGTCCTCCATGCTTTTGCCCGCCTGTTCGACCTGGTTGCTGCCCGCTTCCACGTTTTCCACGCTGGCGGTGATCAGGCTTTTGATCTCCTTGGCGGCTTCGGCGCTGCGCCCAGCCAGGCTGCGCACTTCGCCGGCGACCACGGCAAAGCCCCGGCCCTGCTCGCCCGCGCGGGCAGCCTCGACGGCGGCGTTCAGCGCCAGGATGTTGGTCTGGAAGGCGATGCCGTCGATCACGCCGATGATGTCGTTGATCTTGCGGCTGGAGTCGGTGATGCTTTGCATGCTGTGCACCACCTGGTTGACTACCGCACCGCCTTGTTCGGCGGCCTGGGCTGCCGTTGCGGCCAGCTGGTTGGCCTGGCGGGCCGTATCGGCGCTTTGCGTGACGGTGGCGGTCAGCTCTTCCATGCTGGCGGCGGTTTCCTGCAGATTGGCAGCGGTTTGTTCCGTGCGGGCCGACAGGTCGTGGTTGCCGGTGGCAATCTGGTGGGCAGCCGAAGAAACCGAGTCCACCCCGGAGCGTACTTCGCTGACCACCTCGCGCAGCCGTGCAGCCATGGCATCGAGGCTGCGCAGCAGGTGGCCCAGTTCATCGCGGCGGTCATCTTTCGCATGCACGGTCAGATCGCCCTCGGCGATGGCATCGGCCAGGCCCACGGCCTTGGTCAGGGGCTGGGTGATGGAGCGCACCAGCCAGGCGGACAGGAACAGCGCCAGCAGCACGACCAGTGCCACGATGGCGCTGCCGACCAGCAGGGCCTGCCGGCTCAGTTCGGCGGCGGTTTGCTTGACGGTGTCGCGCCGCGTCTCCTGCCACTGGACGAATTTGTCCAGTTCCTGAACGTACTGAGCGATTTGCGGGCGCAACGTGCTGTTCACCAGGGCCGTGGCGCCCTCCAGGTTATCTTGCTTGCGCAGTTCGTTGGCCTGCCGGATGGTGCCCAAGGCGGTTTGCCGCACGGCAGCAATGGTTTCCAATAGGGTTTGCCCTTGCGATGTATTCACCAGCGATTCGATCTGGCGCTGCACCTGGGTAATGGTGGCTGTTTCAGTTTCCTGCTCCATGCGCTCGGCCAATGCCTGGTCGGTGGTGCCCATCTGCACGACGGCGCGGTGGGCATCCAGCGCCACCATGCCGCGCCAGCGGATGGAGAGGGCGGTGCGGTTCTGGGTCAGTTCCAGATCCTGGGCGGCTTGGGTGTTGAGATCCTGTAAATACAGGAGCAGTCCTCCCAGCACGGCCACCATTGCCACAATCAATCCCAATACCAGGGCCCACAGTTTGCGCCCTACGGATAAATGTTGGAAGTTCATAGAAAAATTGATTTTCAAAATGGGCGTTTACGCCACTACGATTAAAACAGTGCGATTTTCTAAAGCCCGGTGGACGTTTATTGAAGGCACTGTGCTTATTCCACCGGGGTCTGGGGGTACTCGGGCCGAACCTTGCTTTTTATTTTATTGCACCCCTCTCCAGAAGTTTTCTGGTGCATGTTTGTTTTTCTCATCTGGCCGACAGGGGTGAGGAATACTGGCACATTCATACGATGCTTTCCGTTTATCACTGCCCCGATTTGCATTGCCATTCTCATTATTCCGATGGGACGCTTTCTCCTGCCGACTTGGCCCGGCAAGCCCATGCCCAGGGCGTCGATCTGTGGGCCTTGACCGATCACGACACGCTTGCCGGGCAAGCAGAGGCCCGGGCAAGCACCCAAGCGCTGGGCCTGGCCTGGGTCAGCGGCGTGGAGGTTTCGGCGGGCTTTCTGGGCCAGACTATCCATGTCGTGGGGCTGGGCGTGGACGTTCGGCATCCGGGCTTGCAGGCGTTGCTGGCGGCCAACCGTGCCAGTCGTGGCCCTCGCGCCCAGGCCATGGCAGCGGGTTTGGCCGCCCAGGGGATTCCCAATGCCTACACCGGGGCGCTGCGCCATGCGCAGGACCCCGCCCGGCTCTCGCGGACCCACTTTGCCCGCTACCTGGTGGAGATCGGCCGCTGCCGCAGCGTCGCCGAGGTGTTCCGCCACTACCTGGTGCCGGGCAGGCCAGGGTATGCGCCGCACCAGTGGGCCAGCCTGTCCGCCTGCGTGGAGCAGATCCGTGCTGCAGGCGGGGTGGCCGTGCTGGCGCATCCGGCCCGTTACAAACTGCCGGCGCTGCAAGTGCAATTGCTGTTCGATACCTTTGCCGAACACGGCGGGCAGGGCATCGAGGTCGTCACCAGCGCCCACACCCCAACCCAAGTCCAGCAGTACGCTGCCGTGGCCCGTGAGCGCGGCTGGGCGGTGTCCTGCGGCAGCGATTTTCACAGCCCTGACGAGTCGCGTTACCTGCTGGGAGCGCTGGCACCGCTGCCCGGGCGGCTGCAGCCCGTCTGGGATTTGCTGCGCGAGCGCATTGACCAATCGGGCAGTCCTGCTGCTGGCACGTAAACGCCAAGTCCACGACAATCGAGCGTTTGGCGGCCATGCTTGCCGCCCAGGACTGTGCCATGGCCCAATACTTTGAAATTCATCCCGACAACCCCCAGCCGCGCCTGCTCAAGCAAGCGGCGCTTCTGCTGCAGAAAGGCGGTGTGCTGGCGATTCCCACCGATTCCAGCTACGCCCTGGTCTGCCAACTGGACGATCGCGATGCCGTCGAGCGCCTGCGGCGCATCCGGGGCGTGAACGACAAGCACCACCTGACGCTGCTGTGCCGCGACCTGTCCGAGCTGGCCAGCTACGCCACGGTCGACAATCGGCAGTTTCGCCTGATGAAGCTGGGCACCCCCGGCCCTTATACCTTCATCCTGGATGCGACGCGCGAAGTGCCTCGGCGGGTGAGCCACCCTTCCCGTAAAACGATTGGCCTGCGCGTGCCTGATCGCAAGGGTACGCAAATGCTGCTGGAGCTGCTGGGGGCGCCTTTGCTGGCAACGACGCTGATCCTGCCGGGTGAGGAGATGCCGCTGAACGACCCGCAGGAAATCCGCGAGCGGCTGGAGCACCAGGTCGATGGCGTGATCGATGCCGGTGCCTGCCCGCTGGAGCCGACGACGGTGCTCGATCTGACCGCCATGGTTGGCAATGCCGCCCCCGTGGTGGTGCGCCAGGGCCAGGGCAGCCTGGCGGCGCTGGGCTTGTAGGCAAGCATGGTTCCTGCGCCGTGGCCTGGTCTTGCCGGTAGCAGATTTTCCTTTTAAAACCGGCATTTGCGTGCCGGGTCTGAGAGAATGCAGCCCCTGTGGATATTGCACACTTAATACAAACCGTTTTGATTTATGCCTTGCCGGTGCTGTTTTCCATCACCGTGCACGAGGCCGCCCATGGCTATGCCGCCCGCTACTTCGGCGACCACACGGCCAGTATGCTGGGGCGCATCACGCTCAACCCGCTCAAGCACATCGACCCGGTGGGCACCGTCCTGATTCCGGCGCTGCTGTACTTTTCCACCTCGGGCGCCTTCCTGTTCGGCTATGCCAAGCCGGTGCCGGTGAATTTCAACAACCTGCGCCATCCCAAGCGCGACATGATCTGGGTGGCCCTGGCCGGGCCGGCGGCCAATCTGCTGCAGGCACTGCTGTGGCTGGCGCTGCTGATCGTGCTCATCGGCAGTGGTGTGGAGGAGCGCTTTTTCCTGCAAATGGCCAAAGGCGGCGTGCTGGTGAATCTGGTGATGTGGGCGTTCAACCTGTTTCCGCTGCCGCCGCTCGATGGCGGACGCATTCTGGTCGGGCTGCTGCCGCCGCGCAGTGCGATGGCGGTTTCGCGTGTCGAACCGTATGGCTTCTTCATCGTCATGGCGCTGGTGCTGTCCGGTATCGTTGGCACCTACTGGCTGCGCCCCTTGATGGCCTATAGCAACCAGGCGCTGATCTGGGTGCTGCAACCTTTGATGTTTCTGTTTGATTGATCTATGACTACCTCCCGTCCCATCCGCTTTCTTACCGGCATTACCCCGTCGGGCACTCCGCACCTGGGCAACTACGCGGGCATGATGCGCCCGGCCATTGCGGCCACCCACACCGCAGGGGTGGAGAATTTTTACTTCCTGGCCGACTACCACGCCCTGATCAAGACGCAGGACCCGGCCCGCATCCACCGCTGCACCCTGGAGATCGCCGCCAGCTGGCTGGCCTGCGGCCTCGACCCGGAAAAAGTCACCTTCTACCGCCAGTCGGACATTCCCGAGATTGCCGAGCTGAACTGGTTCCTCACCTGCGTGACCGGCAAGGGGCTGCTCAACCGCGCCCATGCCTACAAGGCCGCGCAGGACAAGAACCAGGAAGCAGGCCGCGACCTGGACGATGGCGTGAGCGCCGGCCTGTTCATGTACCCGGTGCTGATGGCGGCCGACATCCTGATCTTCAATGCGCACAAAGTCCCGGTCGGGCGCGACCAGGTACAGCACCTGGAAATGGCCCGGGATATCGCTTCCAGCTTCAACCACCTGTATGGCGAGCATTTCACCCTGCCCGAAGTGGTGATCGAGGAGCAGGTGGCCACGCTGGCGGGCCTGGATGGCCGCAAGATGAGCAAGAGCTACGACAACACCATTCCGCTGTTTGTCGCGCCGGCGCAGTTGAAAAAGCTGATTGCCTCCATCGTCACCGACTCCCGCGCCCCGGGGGAACCCAAGGAGGTCGAGGGTTCGGCGCTGTTCCAGCTCTACCAGGCCTTTGCCACGCCCGAGGAAGTGGCCGCCATGCGCCAGGCGTATGCCGATGGCATCGCCTGGGGAGAGGCCAAGGAGCGCCTGCTGGCCTGTATCGAGCGCGAAATCGCCCCCATGCGGGCACGCTACGACGATTTCATGGCGCACCCGGAAAAGGTCGAAGCCATCCTGCAAGCCGGTGCGCACAAGGCCCGCGCCCTGGCGGTACCGTTCGTGCAGCGCCTGCGCAGCGCCGTCGGCCTGCGCAGCCTGGCCGAGCAAAGCGCTGGTGCCCATGCGGCCAAGGCCGTGAAGGCGGCCCTGCCCAGTTTCAAGCAATACCGCGAGGCCGATGGCAGGTTCTATTTCAAGCTGGTCGATGCGCAAGGCAAACTGCTGTTGCAAAGCCGGGGGCTGGACGCGCCGCGCCAGGCCGGCCAATGTATCGCCCGGTTGCAGCAGGAGGGCGCCAGCGCCCTGGTGGCCTTGGCCGGGCAGTTGCAGCCGCTGGAGGATGAAGCCCTGGTGCATGCCGCCCTGGCCCGGCTGCAGGCGGCGGCACAGTAACGGCGATAGAGAAGATCAACAAAAAACAGCACAGCAAGGAGAGACGCGATGCGCATAGCCATTTTGGAGGACGATCCGCAGCAACTGCAGATGATGGAACAGGTGGTACACAGCATGGGCCACACCTGCCAGGGCTACCCCACTGGCGCTCAGCTCGTCAAGGAGCTGCGCCGGGAAAGCTTCGACCTGCTGGTGCTCGACTGGGAGCTGCCGGACACCAGCGGCCCGGAAATTGCGGCCTGGGCCCGCCAGGAGCTGGGCAGCGAGCTGCCGATCATCATCGTCACGCTGCGCAGCGAGGAGGCCGACATCGTGCAGGGCCTGCAAAGCGGCGCCGACGACTTCATGACCAAACCCCTGCGCGTGGCAGAGTTCAAGGCCCGTCTCCAGGCCCTGCTGCGTCGGGCCCGCCCGGCCAGCACGGAGGAGGTGCAGCAATTTGGCCCCTACCGCTTTGACCGCAGTGCCTTGAGCGTGCAGTTCGGCGCGTCCACGGTCAGTCTCACGCACCGGGAATTTGCCCTGGGGCTGCTGTTGTTCCAGAACCCGGGGCGGCTCATGTCGCGCGACTACCTGCGCGAAGCCGTCTGGGGGCAGAACGCCGAAGTGCTCTCGCGCACCCTGGATACGCACATCTCCCGCCTGCGCCAGCAATTGCAGCTGCGCCCCGGCAGCCAGTACGCCATCATGGCCGTGTACGGCCTGGGCTACCGGCTCGATGTGCAGAGCGAAGGGGGCGCATGATGATCGGACGCTTGACTGTTCTGGGTCTGGCGGCGGCGCTGACCAGTGTGTACGCCCCTGCGCAGACCGCCGCATCGGCAGCCCGGCTGCCCACGGTGCAGCACCGCATCCAGACGGGCGACACGCTGGAGCAACTGGCCCGCCGCTACCTGGGGGACACCGCCCAGTGGCAGGCCCTGCAGCAGCACAACGGCAACATCGACCCCTATCGCCTGCCGCCGGGGCAGTTCCTGGAAATCCCGCTGAACCTGTTGCGGGCCGCCACGGCCAGCGTGGACTATGTGCAGGGCACGGCCAACCTGCACCGCAGCGGACAGGCGACGCAGCCGGTGCAGCGCGGGCAGCCCTTGCACGAGGGGGATGCGCTGGCGCTGGACCCGGAGGCCTTTGTGGCCGTGCGTCTGGCCGACGGCTCGACCGTGCGCGTGCAGGCCAGCAGCCAGATCACCCTGCAGCAACTGCGCCGCCGGGGCCGCGCCGGCAGCCTGCAATCGGTGTTGGAGCTGCAGCAGGGCGGGGTGGAGGTTGCCGTTCCCGGTCGACCGGATGCCACCCGCCAGCTCGAAGTGCACACCCCCGTGGCCGCCACCAGCGTGCGCGGCACCCGCTTCGATGTGCTGGTGACGGACAGCGGCGGCAGCAGCACTGCCGTCGAGCATGGCCGCGTTGCCCTGCAAGGGCAGGCCGACACTGCCGCCACCGTGCTGCGCCCGGGCCTGGGCGCAGCCGTGGGGCAGGATGGGCACGCCACGGCGCCGACCCGGCAACTGCCTGCCCCCGATTCCCGCGACCTGCCCACGACGGCCAGCGATGCCCAGTGGCTGGACCTGCCGCTGCCCCCGCTGGCCGGCGCCAGTGCCTACCAGGTGCAGGTGGCCGCCGACCCGGCGGGCCGGCAGGTGCTGCGCAATGGCCGTTTTGCCACGCCGCAGGTGCGTTTTGCCAGTCTGGCCGATGGCGACTACTGGTTGCAGGTGCGGGCACTGGACGCCCACGGCATTCGCGGCCAGGCGGCCCAGGCGCCGCTGCGCATCAAGGCCCATCCCGTCGCGCCGCTGGCGCAGCACCCGGCGCCGCAGGCCATCGCCCCTCAGGGGGACACGCAACTGGCCTGCACCCCGGTGGACGAAGCCCGGGCCTACGTGCTGCAGGTGGCGGCGCTGGCGCAAGGGCCGGAGGCTGGCGTGGCCGCTGGCGATGCCGCCGAGATTTTTGCTGCCCCCGTGGCCCAGGGGCTGGATGTGGCCGACTGTGCCCTGGACGTTGGCCACCTGCCGCCGGGTGCCTATGCCTGGCGCACGGCCAGCGTGCGCTGGGTGGACGGCGTGCGCGACCAGGGCCCGTTTGGTGCGGTGCAGACCTTTGCCTTGCAGCCGCCGCCCGCGCTGCCGCAGGATGTGCAGGTGCAAAGCCACCAGGGGCACACCACCATCTTCTGGGCCGGTGGCCCCGGCCAGCGCTACCGCCTGCAAGCCTTGGCTACCCCGGATGCGGCAGAGCCGCAACTGGACCTGTGGCTGGACACGCCGCAGTGGACGGTCTCCGGCCTGCCCACCGGCACCTGGCATGTGCGCTTGCAAGTGCAGGACGGCAACGGCCTGCTCAGCCGCTTCTCGCCCACCCGCAGCGTGCAGATGCTGCCCCTGGTGCAGGATGGCTCGGGCAACACGGTCGGGACGGGGAGTGGCCTGGGCTTGCTGCATTAAAAGATAGCTGTTCCCGCTTTATTTATCTATATTTCAGATATAAAAATAATTGAAATACCTATAAATAAAGCGCAAGCAGCTCCTGTTTTAATGAAGCTCTCCCCCCATTCCTCGCTTTGGCTGCAATGGCTGCTGCTGGCAGCGTTGTTGAGTGCCCTGGTCGTCAGCCAAAGCCAGCCCGGGCAGCTGGGCAGCGCCAATGCCTGGCTGCAGGACCGCATCACCCGCCTGCACGCGCAGGCGCCCGCGCCGGAGGTGGTGCTGGTGCTGGCCGATGACCGCAGCATCGCCGCCATTGGCCGCTGGCCCTGGCGCCGCGCCCTGCACGCGCAGGTGCTGCGCCACATCGGCCAGGGGCAGCCGCAGTCGATCGGCCTGGACTTCCTGCTCACCGAAGAAGACCTGGACTACCCCGAGGACGACTGGCTGCTGGCCCAGGCCATCGCCGCCAGCGGCCGGGTCGTGCTGCCCGTGGTGCCTGCCGGGGACGAGACTTTCCAGCCGCTGCCCGCGCTGGCCGAGGCCGCTGCCGCGCTGGGGCACACCCAGGTGCTGCCGGATGCCGATGGCAGCGTGCGGCGCTTTCACCCCTGGCAGGGGGCGCTGGCGGCGCCCTGGCCCCACTTCACCACCGCCATGCTGTGCGTCGAACACCCCGACCGGAGTGCGTGCCGGCGCCCGGCCAGCGCACAGGCGCTCCAGGCAGCGCCGCTGATCGGCTTTGCCCGCAGCCAGCCGACGTTTATCCGCTACGCCTACCTCGACGTGCTCCAGGGCAAGATTCCGGCCAGCGCCTTTCGCAACAAGCACGTGCTCATCGGCAGCAATGCCACCGGGGTGGCCACCACGGCAGCCACCCCGGGCGCCCCTGGCCAGGCTCGCATGAGCAATGTCGAGCTGCTGGCCCACACCCTGCACAGCAGCCTGACGCAAAGCCACCTGCGCAGCGCCGCGACCGGCACCAACGCGCTGGTCAACCTGGCCTGGGTGGGCGCCGGGTTGCTGGCGGTGTTGCTGCTCAGCCCTTCCAGCGCCCTGGCGGCCTGCTGCATCCTGGCCGTGCTGGCATTGGCGCTGGCCTGGAGTGTGGCCGTGGTGACCGGCGTGGTGCTGCAACCGGCGGCGGCGCTGCTCGGTCTGGCCACGGCCTACCCGTTGTGGAGCTGGCGGCGCCAAACTGCCGCCCTGCATTTTCTGGAGGCGGAGCTGCGCACCCTGGAGCAGCAGGGAATGCGCCTGCCTGCGGCCCCGCGTGGCCGGGGGGATTTCATGCAGCAGCACATCGTGCTGGTCGATCAGGCCCTGCAGCAGATGCAGCACCTGCAAACCCAGCGCGAACAGGCCATGCGCTTCATCTCGCACGACGTGCGGGCGCCGGTCAGCGCCTTGCTGACCGAAATCGAGCTGGAGCGCCACGGGATGCTCCCTGCCGACGGCCCCCCGTTGCTGGAACGTATCGAGCGCAACGCCCAGAGTGCCCTGCGTCTGGCCGACGATTTCGTTCACCTGGCCCGCACGCTGGAGCAGCCCTCCATCCGGCGCGAAGCGGTCGAACTGGGCCTGCTCGTCGACCAGGCGCTGGACGACACCTGGGCCAAGGCCACGGCTGCGCAAATACGGCTGAGCTGGCTGCCGCAGGAGCAGGAGGCCCTGGTCGCCGGCGACCCCAGCCAATTGCGCCGCGTGCTGGTGAACCTGCTGACCAATGCCATCAAATACAGCCCGGCGGGCAGCGAGATCGACATCCACCTGCAATGGGTGCCGACGGGCTGGACGATCACCATCGCCGACCAGGGGCCGGGCATCGACGCGGAAGCCCTGCCGCGCCTGTTCACCCCGTTTGCCCGGCAAAAACGCCATGAGGACAACGCCATCGCCGGTATCGGCCTGGGGCTGGCCTACGTCCACACCGTGGTGCAGCAGCATGGTGGCAGCATTACCGCTGGCAATCGCCCCGAAGGCGGTGCGGTGTTCACCCTGACGCTGCCTGCGCAGGCATGAAAAAAGCCCCAGAGTGGTGACTCTGGGGCTTGTTCATATGGTGCGGCTGGCAGGAATCGAACCCACGACCCCTTGGTTCGTAGCCAAGTACTCTATCCAGCTGAGCTACAGCCGCGAAGCCTGCAATTCTATATTGAAAATCGCCGCTGTTTTACAAAAAGCAGTTTTTTTCTTTACCGCACCGGCTGCGCCACGGCGCCAGACTCCTGTACGGGGGCACCGGATGCCGCCGGGGCATCGGTGGTTTCGGGCTGCGTCGGCTGGGTCTGGTAGCGGGCCAGTTCGTCTTCCGTGATTATCTCGAAGACGCGCACCACCTTGCGCACGTCGTTCACGCCCCGGGCGATTTCCGCCGCCCGCTTGGACTCGCGGGCCGTGACGATACCCATCAGGTACACCACCTGCTGCTCGGTCACCACCTTGAGCGTGTTGGCCTGCAGGTCCTTGGCATCGACAAAGCTGGCCTTGACCTTGCTGGTGATGAACGCATCCTTGGTGCGCTGCCCCAGGGCCGAAACCATGGGCACCACCTCCAGCTCATTGACCACGGTGCGCACGTTCTCGATGCCGGCGGCCAGCGTCTGCGCCCTGGCCTTGTCGTCGGCCGTGCGCACTTCGCCGGTGAGCAGTACCACCCGGTTGAAGCTGGTGGGGACGATGCGCCCGGCCTCCGGCATCTGCTCGCGCACCTGGGCGTTGAATTTCTGCTCGATGCGCCCGTCTTCCAGCTGCATCCCGGACGTGCGCCGGTCGGCGGCCACCAGCACCGCCCCCGTCGCCCCGGTGCCGACCAGCAGCGGCACGCATCCGGCCAGGCCCAGCGCTCCGGCAGCGGCCAGCACGCCCAACGCGGCGCGGCGCGGCAGTGTTTTCGTGTTCATAACATCTCCTGTTCACCCAATAGTTGCACATCAATGCCGTCGCACAGGCAATGCACCAGCAGGGTCTGCGCTTCCCGCACCCGTGCCGCCCGCTCGTGGGGGACGCACACCAGCACGTCCAGCTCGCGCATCCTGGCGGCCACGGCGCCGCCGGTATGACCGGTCAGCGCCACCACCATCAGGTCGCGTTCGTGGGCCGCGTCGATGGCTTCGAGCAGGCTGGCCTCGTTGCCGCCGACGGTCAGCACCAGCAACACGTCCCCGGCCTGCCCGAGCGAACGCACCTGCCGTGCCAGGTAATGCACCGACGGCTGGCTGGCCGTGCCCAGGTAGCCCGCTTCCGAAGACAGCGCCACGGCGGCCAGCTCCGGGCGGTCGCGCTCGAAGCCGGTAACGCACAGCGTGGCGAACATCTGCGCCTGCACCGCGCATACGCCCGCGCCGCAGGCCAGGATCTTGCCGCCTCCGGTGATGCTGGCCGACATGGCATGGACGGCGGCCACCAACGGCCCCTCCAATCCTTGCGCGGACTGGTACTTCAAATCGGCACTGTCGATAAAGTGCTGCTGGATTCTTTGCTCAAGCATAGGGCGGCAATGATAGCGATGCCCCGGCCACCACAGCCGGGGCGGTACGTAACAAAAGGGGCAAACTGTACCGAAAGAATGGCTGGGCAAGGCTAGGATCGGGAACGCTTGGCTACGCGGCATCGAACGCGGCAGGCAGCCATTGCACCTGCTGGCCCTGCACGGTCACCACGTCGAACCGGCTGGGCCGGTCGCCGCCATGGCGCAGCCACCAGTGGCGGGCGGCGAAAACGATCCGTGCCCGCTTGGCCGCGCCGATGCTGGCCGCCGCCCCGCCAAAGGCGTTGCTGCTGCGGCTGCGCACCTCGACGAAGACCACGGTGCCGTCCGGCGCCTGGCAGATCAGGTCGATCTCCCCGCCGCCGCGTCCCGGGGTTCGATAATTGCGCTGCAACAGCCGCAGCCCCTGCGCCTGCAAGTACGCCCAGGCCCGGTCTTCCGCCTGCCGGCCGCGTTCGGTACTGGCCGGGGCCGGCCTCTTTTTTCCAAGGAATTGCATTGAGCACCTTTTTCGCTACCGCCTTGCCTGCGGCCCAGGCCGTTGCCGGGCCGCAAACCTATCCTACCGGGGCCTTGTACGTCATTGCCACCCCGATTGGCAACCTGGCCGACATCAGCCTGCGGGCGCTGCATGTGCTGCAACTGGTCGATGCCATTGCCTGCGAGGACACGCGCCACACGCAAAGCCTGCTGCGCAGCTACGGGCTGGAACGCCCGGGGGCGCAACTGCTGGCCGTGCACCAGCACAACGAGGCGCAGGCCGCGCAAGGCATCGTCGAGCGCCTGCAGCGGGGCCAGCGCATCGCCTACGTGAGTGATGCCGGTACGCCCGGCGTGAGCGACCCCGGCGCCCGCCTGTGCGCCCAGGTGGCGGCGGCCGGGCTGCGCAGCATTCCCCTGCCGGGGGCCAGCAGCATTACCAGTGCGTTGAGCGTGGCCGGCTGTGTGCCGCCGCAGGGGGACAGTGCCGGGTTCGTGTTTCACGGTTTTCTGCCGACCAAGGCAGCCGAGCGGCAGGCAGCCATCGCCGCCCTGGCGCAGGAAACGCGCTGCGTCGTACTGCTGGAGGCACCGCACCGCATCCACGATCTGGCACACTTGCTCACGGTTTTGGGAGCACGTCCCGTAACTATGGCAAGGGAAATAACTAAACAGTTCGAGCAAATCACCACCCTGCCTGCGCAAGAAGCTGCAAATTGGCTAGCGCAAGAGCCGCAGCGCAGCAAGGGCGAGTTCGTCGTCGTGCTGCACCCGATGGCGGCGGCGCAGGACGATGCCGCCGACCATGACCGCGTGCTGCAACTGCTGCTGGCCGAACTGCCGACGAAGACGGCGGTGAAGCTGTGCGCCGAAATCACCGGGGCCAGCCGCAATGCCTTGTACGAGCGGGCGCTGGAATGGAAAAACGCTGGCTGATTCGGCCAGCGTTTGTGTCGCTACTGTCGTCCGGCGCTGCGGTTTTATCCCAGCCGCGCCCGGTGGCGTGCCAGTTGCGCACGCACCTGCGCCGGGGCGGTGCCGCCCAGGGTGTTGCGGGCGTTGAGCGAGCCTTCCAGGCTCAGCACGGCAAACACGTCGTCGGCCACGTTGGGGTTGAAGGCTTGCAGTTCGGCCAGGGACAGCTCGCTCAAATCCACGCCTTTTTGCGCCGCCAGCTTCACGGCGTGGGCCACGGTTTCATGCGCGTCGCGGAAGGGCAGGCCTTTTTTCACCAGGTAGTCGGCCAGGTCGGTGGCAGTGGCATAGCCCTTTTGTGCGGCGGCCCGCATCGCCTGGGCGTTGACGGTGATGCCGCCTTCCTTGCAGCCGGTGTGTGGGTTGACCTGGCCGCCGACCATTTCGGCAAAGATGCGCAGCGTGTCCTTCAAGGTGTCCACGGTGTCGAACAGCGGTTCCTTGTCTTCCTGGTTGTCCTTGTTGTAGGCCAGGGGCTGGCCTTTCATCAGGGTGATGAGGCCCATCAGGTGGCCCACCACGCGGCCGGTCTTGCCCCGGGCCAGTTCGGGCACGTCCGGGTTTTTCTTCTGCGGCATGATGCTCGACCCGGTGGTGAAGCGGTCGGCAATTTTGATGAAGCCGAAGTTCTGGCTCATCCACACGATCAGCTCTTCGGACAGGCGCGAGATGTGCACCATCACCAGGCTGGCGGCGGCGGAAAACTCGATGGCGAAGTCGCGGTCGGAGACGCCGTCCAGGCTGTTCTGGCACACGCCCTCCATGCCCAGGGTGGTGGCCACGCGCTCGCGGTCCAGGGGGTAGGTGGTGCCGGCCAGGGCCGCGCTGCCCAGGGGCAGCACGTTCACGCGCTTGCGCAGGTCCAGCATCCGCTGGGCATCGCGCTCGAACATTTCCACATAGGCCAGCAGGTGGTGGGCAAAGCTGACGGGCTGGGCCACCTGCAGGTGGGTAAAGCCGGGCAGGATGACTTCGACATTGTTTTCCGCCACTTCCACCAGCGCCAGCTGCAGTGCCCGCAGCAGCTCGACGGTGACGTCGATCTCGCCGCGCAGCCATAGGCGCACGTCGGTGGCCACCTGGTCGTTGCGGCTGCGGCCCGTGTGCAGGCGCTTGCCGGCGTCGCCGACCAGGGCGGTGAGGCGGGCCTCGATGTTCAGGTGCACGTCCTCCAGGTCGAGCTGCCAGTCGAACTGGCCCGCTTCGATCTCCTGCGTGATCTGCGCCATGCCCTTTTGGATGGCGGCGTAATCTTCGGGGCCGATGATGGCCTGGGCGGCCAGCATTTCGGCGTGCGCCAGGCTGCCCGCGATATCTGCCTGCCACAGGCGCTTGTCAAAAAACACGCTGGAGGTGTAGCGCTTGACCAGATCGCTCATGGGTTCGGAAAACAATGCCGACCAGGCCTGGGCCTTGGTGGCCAGCTGGTTGGAAGAGGGTTGGGAGCGCGTCAGGTCGGACATGGGGCAATAATTTCCAGAAAAGAGAGAACACACGGCATCCGCCATCCAGATACCTATGCGTCTCATGCAAAAGACTGAAATTCTACCCAGCCCACCCCTGGTCACTTCCGGTTGGATTTTTGACACCTGCCAGCTGGGTGTGGTGCTGCGGGCCGTGCTGGCGGTGCAGCTGGTGCTGGTGCTGGCGGCCGCGTATACCAGCACCAGTCTGGCCCAGTGGCTCATGCAGGCGGCCTGGCTGACCAGCGGCGGCCTGTGCGGCAGCCTGGCCTGGCTGCTGCTGACCTGTGCGGCCAAGCGCTGGCTGCAACGGCTGACGCTGCCGTGGCAATACGCCATCGGCATGGGGCTGGGTGCCCTGGCGGGGGGCTACGCCAGCGCGATTCTTCACTTTACCGACGATCTGCTCTGGGCACACTGGGCGGCCAATCTGGCCGTGGGCAGCCTGCTGGCCGCAGGCGTCATGGGCTGGCTCCTGTTGCGCAGCCATGCCCGCACCCCGGCGGCAACGACGGCGCAACTGGCGCTGCTGCAGGCGCGGATTCGGCCCCATTTCCTGTTCAATGCCTTGAACAGCGCCATCGCCCTGGTGCGCTCCGATCCCGGGCTGGCGGAACAATTGCTGCAGGATTTGAGCGACTTGTTCCGCGCCACCCTGCAAGAGCCGCGCAGCACCATCGCCCTGGCCGACGAGGTGGAACTGGCTAGGCGCTATCTGGATATCGAGCAGTTGCGCTTTGGCCCGCGAATGCAGGTGCGCTGGGACATCGACCCCGCCGTGCTGCATGTGGCCGTGCCGCCGTTGCTGCTCCAGCCCCTGGTGGAAAACGCCGTCAAGCATGGAGTGGAACCGGCCGAGCAGGGGGCGCAGATCCGCATCAGCCTGCGCCGCTACCGGCAGTCCCACGCCATGCTGACGGTGACCAACACCCTGGCCGGGCATAGCTCCCCCGGTCTGGGCATGGCGCTGGCGAACGTGCGCCACCGCCTGCAACTGCTCTACGATATGGATTTCCAATTGCACCTGCGCCACAAAGCCCATGCGTTTCAGGTGCAGTTGCGCCTGCCATTGACGCCCCGGCCTGCCCATGCACATCCTGATCATTGACGACGAGCCGCTGGCCCGCAGCCGCCTGCGCCACCTGCTGGGCGCTTGCGCGGCCCCGGGGCGCCCCTGGCTTCTGAGCGAGGCGGCCAACGCCAGCCAGGCCATGCAGTTGCTGCCGGGCCAGCCCCCGGTGCAAGTGGTGCTGCTGGACATCCAGATGCCCGGGGCCAACGGGATGAGCCTGGCCTTCACCCTGCAACAACTGCCGGTGCCGCCCGCCATCATTTTCGTCACGGCCCACAGCCAGTATGCGGCCCAGGCATTCGACGTGCAGGCGTGCGATTACCTGACCAAGCCCGTGCGCCTGGAGCGCTTGCAGCAGGCGCTGGCCAAAGCGCAAAAGATGCTGGCGCCCGTGGTGGATGCCACGCCGGCCCCGGTGCTGGCCGAAGCAGCGCCGGGCCGCAGCCTGCCGATTCCCCTGGCGCAGGTCGTCTGCGTCAAGGCCGAGCTGAAAATGCTGACGGTGCATACCGTCACCGGCTGCCATGTGCTGGAGGGCAGCCTGCTGGATCTGGAGCAGCGCCATCCGCAGCAGTTGCTGCGCGTACACCGCAGCATGTTGGTCAATCCGGTATTCATCCGGGGTCTGGAGCGGCACGGTGGCGACGGCACGGGGGATGGCTGGTGCCTGCGCCTGCAGGGCCTGGCGCAGCCGGTGCCCGTTTCGCGCCGGCAGTTGCCGACGGTACGCAATGCGTTGGGGGCTGTCGGCAATTAAAGGGTCTTTCTGCCAGGGCGTTGATTACAATTTGCGGGTTTCGCCATTTTTTCCCCAACCTTTCCCAACGCGCCCATGAAGATTTTCTCCCACCCCCTGCACTCGTTGCGCCGTGTGGTACTGGTTTCGTTTCTCCTGGGCGCGGCTGTTGCGCATGCCGATAACGCGGACATTACGGAGCTGCTGAAGAGCAACCAGTCCCAGCAGGCGCTCAAACTGCTCGACCAACGTCTGGCGGCAGCCCCCAAAGACCCCCAGCTGCGCTTCCTGCGGGGGGTGGCCTTGGCAATGGACAACAAGAACAAGGAAGCGATCGACGCTTTCACCCGGCTGACCGAGGAATACCCCGAGCTGCCCGAACCGTACAACAACCTGGCTGTGCTCTACGCCAACCAGAACCAGCTCGACAAATCGCGCCAGGCGCTGGAGCAGGCGATTCGCACCAATCCCAGTTATTCCACTGCGCATGAGAACCTGGGGGACATTTATGCCAAGCTGGCCAGCCAGGCGTACAGCAAGGCCTTGCAGCTTGACGGTAGCCATGCCGATTCGGTCAAACCCAAACTGGCCCTGATTCACGACCTGTTCTCCGCTGGCCAAAGCCAAGCCAAGGTCTTGAGGCCGGCGGCACCGCCTGCCTCCGCGCCGCAGCCGCCTGCCCAGGCAGCCGTTGTGGCCGTGGCCCCGGCAGCGCCCGTGGCCCCGGCCACTCCGGCCCCCGAACCTGCCCCCGCCCCGGTTGCAGCAGCGCCTGCTGCTCCGGTCGCCGCCAAGGCTGCTGCCGAGGCCGCCAGTACGCCTGCAACGGTCGCTGCCAAGGCGCAAACGGCCAGTGCAGACAAGAGCGCACCTGCTGCCGCCGAGGCAGTAGAGGCGGCGGTATACGCCTGGGCCAAGGCCTGGGAGTCGAAAAACATGGCCGCCTATCTGGCCGCGTACAGCCCGGATTTTCAAACCCCGGGCAAGCAAAGCCGCAAACGGTGGGAAGAAGAACGCCGGGCACGCATCGTGGGCAAGAACGCCATCAGCGTGCAACTGGCCGAGCTGACCGTGCAGATGCCGCAACCTGACCAGGCAAGCGTGCGCTTTTCGCAGCATTACAAAGCCGGTAACCTTGATACCCGTAGCCGCAAGACCTTGCTGCTCGAACAGCGCGGTGGCCAGTGGCTGATCGTGCGTGAAACCGTGGGCAACTGATCAGGCCCGTTGGCACAATCCGCCGTGTAGACGTTTTTTCTGCGCGGCTATTTTTTCGTTTAATTTTGTTGCATTTACTTTCCATTTCCGTGCTTTTTTACTTGTTGCGCCAACGTCTGCGGTGGGCACTGGTGTTCGCTTGCCTGCTGCCGCCGGTGGCGCTGGGCGGGCCGCCGCAGTTGCCGGCGGATGCGTTGCGCGATGGTCAGGCCGAACAGCGCCTGATGCAGGTTCTGGCGCTCACCAGCGCGGGCCTGACAGCCCAGGCCCTGCCGCTGGCCGAAGAGTTGGTGCGGGAGTACCCGAACTTTCAATTGGCCCAGCTCGCCCTGGGAGATCTGCTGCTGGCGCGAACCCATGGTCTGGCCACCTTCGGCAATACCGATGCCCCGAACGAGCAGACACAGACGACGCTGCACGCCTTGCGGGTGGAATCGTTGCGCCGGATTGCCGCCCAGAAACAGGGGCTAGCCCCGCCGTTGGGCAGTATCCCGGCGCAGTTTGTCCAGCTGCCGCGCAACTTCCGCCATGCCATCGCCATCGATGCGGCGCTTTCGCGCCTGTACTTGCTGGAAAACGGCCCCCAGGGGCTGCGTGTCGTGGCCAATTACTACGCCTCGGTCGGCAAGCTGGGCATCGACAAGACGCTGGAGGGCGACCAGCGCACCCCGCTGGGGGTGTATTTCATCACCAGCACCCTCGACCCGAAAACGCTGGACAAGTTTTACGGTGCCGGGGCCTTGCCCTTGAATTACCCCAATCCGCTGGATGTGCGGCGCGGCAAGACCGGTCACGGCATCTGGCTGCACGGCACGCCGCCGGAGCAGTTCGCCCGCGCGCCCCAGGCCACCGATGGCTGTGTCGCACTGGCCAATCCGGATCTGGAGCGCCTGCTGCGCACGGTGCAGCCCCGCACGACCCCGGTGGTCATTGCCCCCATGCTGACCTGGGTGCAGCCCCAGGCCCTGGTGCCGGCGCGGGAAGCTTTTACGGCGGTGTTGGCCGCGTGGCAGCAGGCCCGGGCCGATGGCGCACTGGCCTCCGTACTGGACTTTTATGCGGAGGATTTCCAGGGGCCGAGAAAAATGAACCTGGCTGCCTGGCGCAACCAGCTCCAGACGGAGCTGACCAAGCAGCAGGGACGCCAGTTGCAGCTCAAGGACCTGTCGCTGCTGCACTGGCAGGACGTGGAGGACACCATGGTCGTGACCTTCGGTGCTGTCGTGCAGGGCGAGCGCAGCGGTGCGGTCAAGCGCCAGTACTGGCGCTACGAAGAACCCCGGGGCTGGAAGATTTTCTACGAAGCGACGATCGGGTAAGAAGCTGCTGCTCTACAAAAAAGGAGCTGCTGCCGCTGGTGTCCAAAAGGTTTCAGATCGATTCATACCTGAATCCTTTTGAATACGAGCGGCAGCAGCTCCTTTTTTTAGGATGAAACGTCTCAGGCAAATTCTGCCAGCGCCTTCTTCATCTTCTTCATCGCCGCCACTTCGATCTGGCGGATGCGCTCGGCGCTGACGCCATATTCGGCAGCCAGTTCGTGCAGCGTCATGCCGCCGCTGCCGTCGTCGTTCACGTGCAGCCAGCGCTCCTCGACGATGCGGCGGCTGCGCTCGTCCAGCCCCTCCAGGGCGTGGGCGATGCCGTCGCTGGCCAGCACGTCCCGCTGGCGCGATTCGAGCATGGCCGTCGGCTCGTGGTTGTGGTCGCTCAGGTAGGCAATGGGGCCGAAGGCAGCCTCGCCGTCATCGCTCGGGCTGGGGTCCAGCAGCACGTCGCCCCCGGCCAGACGCGCTTCCATTTCCATGACTTCCTCGGGCTTGACGCCGAGCTTGCCGGCCATGGTGCCGATCTGTTCGGGCGTCAGGGTGTCGCGCAGCGTCGCGTCGTCGCCCAGTGCGGCGTCGGCCTGCATCCCCTGCTTCATCGAGCGCAGGTTGAAGAACAGCTTGCGCTGCGCCTTGGTGGTGGCCACCTTGACCATGCGCCAGTTCTTGATGATGTATTCGTGGATTTCCGCCTTGATCCAGTGCATGGCGTAGCTGACCAGGCGCACGCCCTGGTCCGGGTCGAAGCGCTTGACGGCCTTCATCAGGCCGACGTTGCCTTCCTGGATCAGGTCGCCCTGCGGCAGGCCGTAACCCAGGTACTGGCGCGACAGCGAGATGACCAGACGCAGGTGCGACAGGATGAGCCGTCCGGCAGCGTCCAGGTCGTTGTGTTCCTTGAGCTTGCGGGCGTACTCCTGCTCTTCCTCCAGGGTGAGCATGGGCATACGGTTGGCGGCACTGATGTAGGCATCCAGGTTGCCCAGGGAGGGCAGCATCGCCCAGGGATTGGTGGGCGCCAGGGTCGTTGCAGTGCAAGCAGGGGTGTGGTTCATCGCAATTCGTCCTTTCATCCAGCAACGGATATTAGCACTCGATAGAGGTGAGTGCTAAAGCCAAAGTTCCTGAAGGTTGTCTGTTTTTGCGCAGGCCACCGATAGCCTGTCGCCCGCCTGTACTCCCCAATGCGCAACCGTGCCCGCAGGCAGCTCCAGCACATGCGCGGCACGTAGCTGCTGGCCGTTTACCGGGTCGCACCAGTGCTGCCCTAGACGCATCCCCCAACGCGGCAAGCAGGCGGTACTCGTCACCCGGTAGAGGCCATAGGCATCTGGCCGTGCCAGAAACACGATGTCCAGCGGATAGCGCATGAAGCACCCGTGGACGCTGGCACAGTCCGTCAGCAACAGCGCCTGCGGACAAGGCTGCACTTGCAAGGGCGGCGCCAGCATCAAACCCCTGAAACGCTGCCAAAAGCGGCGGGCCAGCGCCAATTGCAACGTCCGGGGGCCTGTGGCCGTGACAAGCTGCGCAGGCAGGTCGAAAGCCAGCCCCATCACAGCCCCGAATGCATGAACTTCATCACGATGGGGAAGAACAGCACGATGAAGGTGCAGGGAAAGATGAAGGCAATCAGCGGGAACAGCATCTTTACCGGCGCTTCCATCGCCAGCTTTTCGGCCCGCAAGAAACGCTCCGTGCGGCGCTGATCGGCCTGCACGCGCAACACCGGCCCCAGGCTCATGCCCATGTTCTCTGCCTGAATCACCGCGCCGACAAAGCTGGCAATGCTCGGTTCGTCCAGCCGCTGCGCCATGGCTTTCAGGCTTTCTGCCCGGCCCTTGCCCGCCCGTACATCACGCAGTACCCGCTGAAACTCATTGCGCAGCACGCCGCGTGGCCCCTTGCTCACGGCCTGCTGCATCGCCCCTTGAAAGTTCAACCCTGCCTCCACGCACAGCGTCACGATGTCCAGAAAAAACGGCAGCGTCTTGAGCATCTCGCTGCGGCGCAGCGCAATCTGATCCCTGAGCCACAGCGCCGGATACAGCCACCCCAGCACCAGCCCCAGCAGCGCCACTTGCAGATACAACTCTGCCGTCAAAGACTCCTGCTTCATGCCGGCAAACGTATCGGCCACCCACACCAGCAGCGACGCCACCACCAGCCCGCACACCCAACGGCTGGCCGCAAACTGCGCCGGACTCAGGCTGTAATCCAGCCCCGCCTTGCGCAAGCGGGCCAGCAACGCGCTGTAGCGCGGCGCACGAATCAGCGGCTCGATGAAATACGCCACCCACTGCACCGGCCACCACACCAGCCGAAACCCCAGGGGCGGCGGATCCTTGTACTGGCGATCCTCCTGCGGTACCTGTGCCACCGCCCGGCTCACCAGCCAAACCACCAACGCCACGGCCACACCCGCCGTCATGGCCACCGCCAGAATCACCCACGTCGTCGTATTCATCGTCTGCCTCACACATCAATCGCAATGATCTTGCGGATCACGTAAATCCCCATCACCTCCAGGAACGCGATCACCACCAGCGTGGCCCAACCCAGCTCGGTATGCCACAGCATGGCCATGCCCTCCGGCTCCATATGGTTCAGTACCAGCATCAGAAACATCGGCAGCATCCCCACCACCCAGGCCTGCAGCTTGCCCTGCGCCGTCAGTGCCTTGATCTTGCCTTCCATCTGCAAACGGCTGCGGATCGTATGGGCCGTGCGCTCCAGCGTCTGCGCCAGGCTGCCCCCTGTCTCCAGCGCAATACGCATTGCCGACACCACCAGAATGTTCGTTTGTGTCGGCACCCTGCGGCTCAAATTGGCCAGCGCCTGCTCCAGCGGCACCCCCATGCGCTGCTCGCGCAGCATCAGCCCGAATTCCTGGCCCAAAGGTGCGGGCGACTCACGCACCAACTGCCCGATTGCCGTGCCCAGACCGGCCCCCGCCTGCATGCTGCCCGACAAAGCCATCAGCGCATCGGGCAATTGCGCCTCGTACCGGGCCAGCCGCTTGAGCCGCATCCACCGGTACAGCACCCTGGGCATCAACGCCATCACGGCAAACACCGCCAGCGCAATCACCACCGAACCCGTCACCAGCCACACCAGCACCCCGCCCAACCCCATCAGCGCCAGATTGGCCAGAAACAGCTTCTGCGGATCGATGAATAGAAAAAACTCCCGGGCCTGAAACTGGGCCTTTTCCGTAAACGTCGCCTGGTAGCGCTTGAGGGTATTTGTCCCCAGATCAATAGCAAACCAGGCCAGCAGTGCAGCAGCCACTGAAAAAATGCCGATCACCAGGGCAGGGATGAGAAAGTTTGAATTCATTCTTTGCTTCAATATGTAAATCGAAAAAAAGACAAATAAATCATTGCCAATGCAGTCTACTCCAATTTATCACAATCAGAGTGTCTATCGCTCGTCGAACAAATCATGGCGCGTTGCATGGTATTCAAATCCTTCCCTCGGGATCTGATTAAAGGGCCAAACAGATGCTCCTTCCACCGACGTTCCAGTAATGTATTTAACTCATCTTCATGCAAAGGGATTTTCTCATTAAAAATTAAAGCGCGATCTACGAAAAAATTCTCATGTTTCAGTAAATTTTGCACTTGATCTTTCGTAAAATAATAATATCTGGCTAGAATGGGAAGTAAATCACTATTTTTTGTTTCTAATATCTGCTCTCCCCATTGCGGAGGGATTTCTTTCCCATGCTGTAGTAAGTCTTCCAACTCTTTGCTGCTGGGAAGCCCAAGTTTGGCTAGCGCGACATCATTTTCGGTTTCATCAACTCCGCAAATCAAACTTATCCCGCCTGGTGCAGGGGATTTGCCTCCCACGGGAATTTGACCTTCCACTATCAAAATCTTCCAATGCCAACTGGGTGTCAGGCGCTCAAACCCCCACTTTTTTATAGAACTTGGCAAATCTTTCCACTTCTTGTCGAACTCCTCTGGGAGGAGTGGATGAAACCCTTTATCCTGCAAAGCTTTACTTAATTCTTCCACCTGCGCAAGGCGCGACCAAGCCATGGTTGCCTTCCACCAGATAAAAACCTTTTCAAACTGGACACCCAAAGCTGGAACTGACCAAGGTAGAAACTTCAGTTCATCTATATTCTTATTCGCTTTTTCAAAAGCCTTGAATTCAGGTAATTCAAATAATGCTTCTTCTGCTTTACGTTGCTGCGAACTATAAACCGCTGGTGGTGCATCACAGGTGATTCGGGGTGCAAGGGCATGATCGATCAGTTTTTGAATTTCTGGAGAAGGTGTGTTTTCTGGTGCCTTGGCAGAGACATCTGCCAAGGCAGGTATGCTGCCACCCAGAAAAACAATAATGTAAAAAAAGTAACGTACGGGGAATTTCATTATGTTCAATCTTTGACTTGATAGGTTGCTTAATCATCAAAAACACCAGCCGTGTTTTTTCATGAGCGATATCAATTTGTGGGAATAAGTTTTGTCTGGAATGAATTTAATAATCCATTTCCATCTTTTGACCGGTTTTTGGATCGAATTGCCAGCCTTTTTTATGAATTAGTACCCATTGACCATTGATTTTTTCATTGACAGACCTGGCTTCGCAAAAGTCCCCGCCAATCATTAGTTCGGAATCATGAATTAGACGATTTCCAATCTCATCTCTTTTGTAAGGGTAATTTCTTCCATTTCTGACTTGCCACCCCACCAAAATAGTCTCCGGCGTCATGCGCAGTTTCAGCTTGAGCGAGCCTTTATATTTGCGGATACGATCCAGTACTTCGTCAGGGATGCGGGTGGCCACGGGAACAATGACATCCACTTCGGGCGGGCCTTGGTAGCCTTGTCGGAACCAATAATGGCCTGGATATTTTTTAGGAATGGATGCC
>CABIIJ010000004.1 GCA_902175065.1 uncultured Comamonas sp.
ATGCTTATCCCCCTGCGCCCCTCCTCCCTTGCCGCCGCCCTGGCCCTGGCGTTGACCGGGCTGGCCCATGCCGACATCACCGTGGGCGTCGTGCAGCCGCTGACCGGCCCGGCTTCGGGCCTGGGCATTCCCATCAAGAACGCCATCGCCATCTGGCCCAAGACCCTGGCCGGCGAGAACCTGAAGGTCATCGTGCTGGACGACGCCAGCGACCCGACCGCCGGTGTCAAGGCCACCCAGCGCCTGGTGACCGAGGAGAAGGTGGACGTCATCATCGGCTCGGCAGCGACACCGGTCGCCATCGCCATGGCCGACACGGCGGCCGCTTCGGGCACACTGCAACTGGCCACCTCCCCGGCAGCGCTGCCGTCCGGCAAGGACAAGTGGACGTTCCGCCTGGCGCAAAGCAATGGCGTGATGGCGCACGCCCTGATCAATCACATGCGCCGGCAGGGCGTCAAGACCGTGGGCTTTCTGGGCTACACCGACGCTTATGGCGAGCTGTGGCTCAAGAGCTTCAACGAGGAAGCGGCCAAGGCCGGCATCACCCTGGTGGCGACCGAGCGCTTTGCCCGCAACGACACCAGCGTGACCGCCCAGGCGCTGAAAATCGCCTCCGCCCGGCCCGATGCGGTGCTGATCGTCGCCTCCGGCAGCGGGGCGGGGATGCCGCAAAAGGCCATCAGGGAGCGCGGCTACCAGGGCAAGGTCTACCAGACCCACGCCGCCGCCACGCGCGACCTGATGCGCACGGCGGGCAAGGATGCCGAAGGCACCTACGTCGTCTCCGGCCCCGGCCCGCTGGCCGAGCAGTTGCCGGACAGCCACCCGTCCAAGCCGCTCTCGATCGCCTACGTGCAGGCCTTCGAGAAAGCCTACGGCCCGAACACCCGCACCCAGTTCGCGGCCCACGGCTTCGATGCCTACACCGTGCTGGACAAGGCCGCCACGGCGGCCCTGCAGAAAGCCCGGCCCGGCACGCCCGAATTCCGTGCTGCGCTGCGCGACGCCACCGAGAACATGGGCCGCACCGTCGTCTCGCAGGGCGTGCTGGCGTGGACGCCTGCCGACCACTGGGGCTTTACCAATGAAACCGGGGTGATGCTCCAGGTCGTCGGCGGCGAGTTCAAGGTCGCTCCTTAACCACCCTGCATGGCCTGCCCCCGCAGCAGCACGGCAACCGTGCCTGGGCGGGCAGGCCATTACCTTTCTGGATTTCAGCCATGGATCTCACCATTGCCGGCGTGCTGACGGTGGATGGCCTGACCAACGGCGCGGTGTACGCGCTGCTGGGCATGGGCATCGTCCTCCTGTTCTCGGTCACCCGGATCATCTTCATTCCGCAGGGCGAATTCGTCGCCTACGGCGCACTCACGCTGGCCATTTTCCAGACCGGGCAGGTACCCGGCACGGTGTGGCTGCTGTTCCTCCTGGCCACGGTGGCCGCGCTGATGGAGCTGGTCACCGTCTGGCGCCACCGCCGCAGCGCAGCGCCTGCCGTGCGGGCGGCGCTGCTCACCGGCCTGCCCGCCGTGGTCGTGGGCCTGGTGGCGCTGTGGGCGGCGCCGCACCACTTTCCCCTGGCGGTGCAGGCGCTGCTGTCGCTGGCCATCGTCACCGCCTACGGGCCGCTGGTCTACCGCGTGGCCTACCAGTCGCTGGCCGGCGCCAGCACGCTGGTGCTGCTCATCGTTTCGGTGGGGGTGCATTTCGCCATGACGGGGCTGGGCCTGCTGTTCTTCGGGGCCGAGGGCTTTCGCAACCCGTCGTTCTGGGATGCACGGCTGGATCTGGGGCCGCTGACGCTCAGCGGGCAGGCGCTGATCATCTTCCTGGCCTCGGCGGCGCTGATCGTGCTGCTGTGGCTGTTCTTCGAGCGCAGCCTGTACGGCAAGGCGCTGCAGGCCACCGCCGTGAACCGCCTGGGGGCGCGGCTGATGGGCATCTCGACCACCGGCGCGGGCCAGCTCACCTTTGCCATGGCGGCGCTCATCGGAGCTCTGTCGGGCCTGCTGATCGGGCCGACCACCACGGTGTTCTACGACTCGGGCTTTCTGATCGGCCTCAAGGGCTTCGTCGCCGCCGTGGTCGCCGGGCTGCACAGCTACCCCGGTGCGCTGCTGGGGGCGCTGGGCGTGGGGGTGATCGAGGCCTTCGGCTCGTTCTGGGCCAGCGCCTTCAAGGAGGTGATCGTGTTCACCCTGGTTTTGCCGGTGCTGCTGTGGCGTTCGCTGCGTTCGCCCCACGCCGGCGAGGAGCATTGACATCATGACATCCGCTGTATCCCTTCCCTCCTCCCCGGCGCTGGCGGCCAGCGCCGCCCACCGCCTGCGGGCGGCCGGGCTGCCCGCCCTGGCGGCAGTGCTGGCCCTGCTGGCACTGCTGCCGCTGCCCGATTTCTGGATCATCCAGCTCAACTACATCGGCATCTACGTGCTGCCGGTGCTGGGCCTGGTGCTGCTCACCGGCGTGTGCGGCCTGACCTCGTTCGGGCAGGCGGCCTTTGTCGGCATCGGCGCCTATGCCAGCGCCTGGCTGACGGTGAACCTGGGCCTGTCGCCGTGGCTGACGCTGTTCGCCGGCCTGGGGCTGACCGCCGTCAGCGCGGCGCTGATCGGCGCCATCACGCTGCGCATGTCCGGCCACTACCTGCCGCTGGCCACCATGGCCTGGGCGCTGGCGCTGTACTACCTGATGGGCAACCTGGATGCGCTGGGCAAGTACGACGGCATCCTGGGCGTGCCGGGGCTGACCCTGCTGGGCACCGACCTGGGCCAGCTGCGCCTGTTCTACGCCCTGGTCTGGGGGATTGCGCTGGCCGCCTGCATCGCCGTGGTGCGCCTGCTCGACTCGCGCACGGGCCGCGCCATCCGGGCGCTGGCCGGGGGCACGCAGATGGCCGAGGCCATGGGCGTCGATACCCTGCGCTACAAGGTCGGCGTGTTCGTGCTGGCAGCGTTGCTGGCGTCCATCTCGGGCTGGCTGTTCGCGCACTTCCAGCGCACGGTGAACCCCTCGCCCTTCGGGCTGAAGATGGGCATCGAGTACCTGTTCATGGCCGTGCTCGGCGGTGCGGCCCACGTCTGGGGCGCCGTCGGGGGCGCAGGCATCGTCAAGCTGCTGGAAGACCAGTTGCAGGTGCTGCTGCCCAGGCTGATCGGCACCAGCGGCAACTACGAGCTGATCGTCTTCGGCATCCTCATCGTGCTGGTGCTCAAGTACCTGCCCGACGGCCTGTGGGACGCCATCGCCCGGCGCCTGCCGCCTGCGCCGCGCCGCCAGGACTGGGCCGCTGCCCCGGCCCTGCCCGTGCAGCCCAAGCCGGCCGCCGATGCGGTGGTGCTGGACGTGCGGGCCATCCGCAAGCAGTTCGGCGGGCTGCTGGCGGTCAACGACATCAGCTTCCAGATCCGCGCCGGGCAGATCACCGGGCTGATCGGCCCCAACGGGGCGGGCAAGTCCACCACCTTCAACCTGATCACCGGCGTGCTGGGCCTCTCGGGTGGGGAAGTACGATTTCGGGACGAACGCATCAGCGGCCTGGGCGCCCGCGCCATTGCGCAACGCGGCGTCTCGCGCACCTTCCAGCACGTGAAGATGGTGCCGGACATGACGGTGCTGGAAAACGTCGCCCTGGGCGCCCACCTGCGCAGCCACGGCAACGCCGCTGCCGCCATGCTGCGCCTGGACCGCGCCGAGGAGCGCACGCTGTTCGCCGAGGCCGAGCGCCAGTTGCGCCGCGTCGGCATGGACGCGCTGCTGCACCACAAGGCGGGCGACCTGGCCATGGGCCAGCAGCGCCTGCTGGAAATCGCCCGCGCCCTGTGCGCCGACCCGGCCCTGTTGCTGCTGGACGAGCCGGCCGCCGGCCTGCGCCACAAGGAAAAGCAGGCGCTGGCCGAGGTGCTGCGCACGCTGCGCTCCGAAGGCATGGCCATCCTGCTGGTGGAGCACGACATGGGCCTGGTGATGGACATCTGCGACCACATCGTGGTCATGGAGTTCGGCACGCACCTGATGGAAGGCACGCCTGCCGAAGTGCAGCGCAGCGAGAAGGTCCGCGCCGCCTACCTGGGAACGGAGCACTAGCCCCCAGGGGGACGTCGGCCTTTGCTGCGGGGCGGCCCTTGCTGGCCGACCGCCGCTCCCGCCGCGCCGGTGTTGCCGTCGCTCAACGATAAAAAAACCGTATGGAGGCATGAAATGCCAGTTCCTCTTTTGCAAATCACCGGCCTGCACGCCGGCTATGGCCGCGCCGAAGTGCTGCACGGCATCGACCTGACGCTGGACAAGGGCCGCATCGTCACCGTCATCGGCCCCAACGGCGCGGGCAAATCCACGCTGCTGAACACGCTGATGGGCATCCTGCCCGGCCAGGGCGCCATTGCCTACGACGGCCAGCCGGTGCAGGCCATGACGCTGGAAGAGCGCGTCATGCTCGGCATGGCGCTGGTGCCGGAAAAGCGCGAGCTGTTCTCCACCATGACGGTGGAAGACAACCTGGTGCTGGGCGGCTTTCGCCAGATGCGCCTGGGCCGGCGCCAGTGGCGCTCGCGCATCGACGAGGTGTTCGACCTGTTCCCGCGCCTGAAGGAGCGGCGGCTGCAGATATCCGGCACGCTCTCGGGCGGCGAGCGCCAGATGCTGGCCGTGGGCCGCGCCCTGATGTCGCGCCCGCAGCTCCTGATGCTGGACGAACCCAGCCTGGGCCTGGCCCCGCTGGTGGTGCAGGAAATCCTGGCCAACGTGCAGGCGCTGCGCGAGACGGGCGTCTCCGTCCTGCTGGTCGAGCAGAACGCCCGCGCCGCGCTGGAGGTGGCCGACTACGGCTACGTGCTGGAGATGGGCAGCGTCAGCCTGCACGGCCCGGCCCGTGCGCTGGCGCACGATGCCCGCGTCATCGACACCTACCTGGGCACGGCCAGCACGGCGGCGGTGGATTGATTGCTTTCATCGTCGCACCCGCGCAGGCCGGCTTTTGCAGCGCTTGAATGCCTGTACAAATGTGACTTGACCCTCAAGAATTAGTGTGCATACAATAATTCATGGAAATCAGTTACGACCCGATCAAGAGCGCAAGGAATGTTGAAGATCGACATCCTTCCTTTGAGCGGGCAGCAGATTTCGATTTCGAGACGGCCAAGTTCTGGCAAGACACGCGCAAGGCGTACTCTGAATCGCGGTTTGTTGCTTTGGGCTATTTGGATGATCGCTTGCATGTGCTGGTTTTCACGGAGACCGAACACGGGGTTCGTGTCATCAGTTTTCGCAAAGCCAACAGCAGAGAAGGAGCAAAGCATGGTTTCCCGCTTACCCGTGATTGATGATGCTGGCGAAGTCGGCGATCTGTCGCATGTCGATGCGGCAGCGTTGAAGCCGTTTTCATCGCTGCCTGAATCGCTGCAATCGAAACTACGTGCAGGTCGGCCCAAGGCGGAGGTGACAAAGGAGCGAATCACTATCCGTTTATCACCCGATGTCGTTGGGGCGTTTCGTGCAACTGGGGACGGATGGCAGACCCGCATTGATGCGGCGTTGCGCGAATGGCTTCGCACGCATAAACCAGCCTAAGTTGCCCATTCACCTCTGCCGGGCTACCTCACTGTGCTTTCTGGATGGCGGCATACCAGGCATCCAGCGCTTCGTGCGAGTTCGGGTATGACGAGGAAGGGTACAGAAATCACGTTGGCAAAGCCGCGCAATGAAAAAAATAGCTGCTTCCGCGCGTCAAACATGAATTTCAATGCAAAACCTATCTGAAATCCTTTGATAACTTGCGGGAACAGCTCTTTTTTTAATCTTCCTGCGCCGTCTGCGTGCAGACCTGCACGCTCAGGCTGCGCAGCAGCTCGGCGGTGCGGCGCACCAGCGGGGTGGTTTTTTTCTTGGCCGACTGCACCAGGCACAGGGTGCTGACGATGCGCGGCCCGCCAATGGGTACGCTGACCAGCCCCGGCTGCGGGGCCGCACTGCCCGCATCGCCGCGCATGGCGCTGGTGGTCAGGGCGGCAAAGCCGTGGCCGCTGCGCACCAGGTCGAGAATGGCGGGCACGCTGGAGACTTCCCACACCACGTCGAGCTTGACCTGCGAAAGCGCGGCCTGCGCCTCCATCAGCTTGCGAAATACCTGCCCGCGCTGCGGCACGATGAGCGGGAACTCCCCCAGCCGGGAAAACGGCACGCTGGCGCGTCCCGCCAGCCGCTGCGCCGGGCCGATGAGGCACAGGTTCTCCTGCAGCACCGGCGTGATCTCGATCAGCGGGTGCGGCTCGGGCGTGTAGGCTAGCCCCAGGTCGATGCGCCCGGTGGCCAGCCATTCGGCGATGTTCACGGAAAAACCCTCCACCAGCGCCAGCCGCGCCTTGGGCATGGCGCGGGTGAAGCCCTCGACCAGCGGCAGCGTCAGGCACCGCGCCATGCTCGGCGGCAGGCCCACGGTGATGCGGCCCACCGGCTCGTCGCGCAGGGCGCCCAGGTCTTCCCTGGCCAGCGCCACCCGTTGCAGGATGGCGTGGCCGTGCTCCAGCAGCCTCCGCCCGGCATCGGTGGGCTGCACGCCCCGGCCCGTGCGGATGAGCAGCGTCTCGCGCAGCTCCAGCTCCAGCGCCCGCACCTGGCGGCTCAGGGCCGGCTGGGCCACGTCCAGCAGCACGGCGGCCTTGCTGAAGCTGCCCGCCTCAGCCACGCGCACAAAGGTTTCGATCTGCTGCAGGTTCATGGCAGCGCCCCTTTCTTCGGCCCTTGCTTCGGGCGTATCAACGCTGCTCGAAGGGGAATTTTTCCGTATCCACCTCGCGCTGGCCCTGGGGGGCGTAGCGATCGCCCACGATGGCCTCGGGCGGGAACAGCGCATCCAGCGCCGCCAGTGCCTGTGCGTTCAGGGCCACCGTGGCGCCGCGCAGGTCTTCGTGCAGATGCGCCACGCTGGTCGTACCCGGCAGGGCGATGATGTGCTCGCCCTGGTGCAGCACCCAGGCGATGGCCAGCTCGGCCAGGGTGCAGCCGGCTTCCTGCGCGATGGCCCGCATCGGCGCCAGCAGTTGCAGGTTGCGGGCATACGCCGCCGGGGCAAAGCGCGGCATGGCGGCGCGGATGTCGCCCGGCACCAGGCTGGCCACCTCCTGCAGGGCACCCGTGAGAAAGGCGCGGCCCAGCGGGCTGAAGGCGACGTAGGCAATGCCCAGCTCCTGGCACGCCGCCAGCGTGCCCAGTTCGGCATTGCGCGACCACAGCGAGTATTCGCTTTGCAGCGCGGCAATCGGATGCTCGCGGTGGGCGCGGCGCAGGGCTTCCACGCCGACTTCGGACAGGCCCAGGGCGCGGATCTTGCCCTCCTCCTTCAGGCGGGCCATCTCGCCCACCGATTCCTCGATGGGCACGCGCATGTCCCAGCGGTGCAGGTAGTACAGGTCGATCACGTCGGTGCCCAGGCGGCGCAGGCTGTCTTCGCAGTTGCGGCGCAGGGTTTTCGGGTGGCCGTCGATCACACGGCGCGGCACGCCATCGTCGCCCGCCACCCCGGCCATGCCGCCCTTGCTGCACAGGGTGATGCGGTCGCGGTGCGGGGCCAGCACCGGGCCGACCAGGCGCTCGTTGGCGCCAAAGCCGTACAGCGCGGCAGTGTCGAACAGGGTCACGCCCGCATCCAGCGCGGCGTGCAGCACGGCCTGCGCCTGCTGCGGGCCGGGCGGCTGGCCATAGGCATGGCTCAGGTTCATGCAGCCCAGGCCGACACGCTGCACGGGGGAGGGG
>CABIIJ010000005.1 GCA_902175065.1 uncultured Comamonas sp.
GAGCCAGGGCAGGGGTGGCGGGGCAGCGGTCACGTTCTTGATAGATGAAAAAAAAGCCGGACAGATCGTAATCTGTCCGGCTTTGTTTGGCTCCCCGACCTGGGCTCGAACCAGGGACCTGCGGATTAACAGTCCGTCGCTCTACCGACTGAGCTATCAGGGAATATCGGTACATATCAAAAATTTGGCTCCCCGACCTGGGCTCGAACCAGGGACCTGCGGATTAACAGTCCGTCGCTCTACCGACTGAGCTATCAGGGAAGAAACGCGATTATAGGCACAGATTTTATTGGGGTGTGGAGAAAACGAAAATTTTTTTCCATCAGCGGGCCGCTGGCGGCTCCGGCCTGCGCCATAGCCACAGCAGCACCACCGCCATGCAGCCGCTGGCCAGTACCGGCGCCCACCAGGGCCGAACCAGCCACCACAGGATGGCTGCGCTGATGGCCATGGTGATGGCCGCGCTGTGCTTGGCACGGCGGCTGACGTAGCCGCCTGCCTCCCAGTTGCGCAGCATGGGGCCGAACAGTTTGTGGCGGTGCAGCCAGGCGTGGATGCGCGGGCTGCTGCGGGCGGCAGCCCAACTGGCCATCAGGATGAACACCGTCGTGGGCAGGCCGGGCAGGAAGACCCCGGCAATGCCCAGGCCCAGGCACAGCAGTGCAAAAAAGCGTAGCAGCCAGCGCATGATGGGGCTGGCATGGCTGGTGCTGGCGGGCACAGGCTGTTGCGGGGCCTGCGGTGGGCGATATGGTTTTTTCGGGCGTGGCGGTTTGCTGGGGGCCAGGGGCGGCTGCCGTGCCTCCCAGGCGGGCAGGGCGGCATGAACCAGCGCCGGGGCATGGGCATCGTTGGCAGCGTAGCGCACTTGCGCGGGGCTGAGTTTCGGCACCGCCCAGTTGCTGGTGCTGGTGCGTTTGGACTTGGTGAAGCTGCGCTCCAGCACCAGGGCCAGGGCGGCCCGCACGCCGGTGTTGTGGCCGAAGCCGTGGCGGCGAAAGACCTTGTCCAGGTCGAGCACGTTGGCGGGCTGCACCCCCAGGCGCCGGGGCAGGATGCGCAGATCGTTGTCCAGCCCGAAACCGGCTTTCAGGATGGCAGGTGCGGCCAGCACTTCGCGGGCCAGGGCCAGCGCCTGGGGGTGGCGCAGTTGCAGCACCCAGGCGGCCTGGGGCGTGGCGAATTGCACGATGTGGGGGCCGTCGTCGTGCTGCCCGGCCTGGAAAACGGGCTTGCTCTCGGTATCGAAGCCCAGGGCGTCCGCCGCCAGCAGGGCGGCGCGGGCCTGGGCAAACTGCGCGTCGGTGCCCGGCACATGAATGGCGCTGTCGGGCAGGGGTGTCCAGGGGGGGAGCAGGGCGCTATCGGCCTTGCCGGGGGCAATACGACGGGGCATAGGGCCGCCATTATTGCAGCGTCAGCGTCACGCAGATGGCCGTGCCCTGGCCGGGGGCGGACGTTAGCTGTATTGCGCATCGCCAAAATCCAGGGGGTGGGCTGCGTGCAGGATACGCCGCATCCGGCGTGCCCGGCTGTGCCAAGGCAGGCGGGGGTTACACCGTCAGCGTTTCGAATCCCGCGATGTTGCGGCTGTCCCTGCTGAACTCCACGCCAATCAGGTGGACGTGGCTGTCGGCGCGGTATTTGTCGGCGTAGTTTTTGTCCTGCAACTGCTGCAAGGCTTTGCCCTGGGGCAGCAGCTCGACGACCTTGAATTCAAAAATCCAGGTGTGGCCGTTCAACTGCACGGCCATGTCGATGCGTCCGTGGTTGGTGGCGTCTTCCAGCACCACGTCCACGCCCAGGGCGGCAAAGTAGCTGTAGAACACGCTGGCCCAGTAGCCTTCGTACTGGGCGATGGGTTTGTTGCGGTGCCAGTCGTGCGGGATGCTGGCAAAGAAGGCGTGCAACTGCCGGTGGATGCCCGGCAAGTCGTTGGCCAGCAGCAGGCGGTACATGCTGCTGGTGCTGCGTGCTGGGGTGAAGGTGCTGCCGCACAGGGCGTCGAGCAGGCTGCGGTTGAGGCTGGTCTTCACTTCCAGGTTGGGGTAGCGCAATTGCAGCTCCAGGCTGCCGGGGAAGTAGTGGGTTTTGGCGACGGTGAGGTATCCGGCCTGAAAGAGCAGGGCTTCCACGGGGATGTTGTCCACGTCGAAGGTGGACAGCAGCACCTCGGGGGCGATCAGGCTCTCCAGGTCCGGGGTGAATTGCTGGCGCAGGGTCAGCAGTTTGATGAGGAAGGTGGGAGTGCCGGTTTCGAACCACCAGGGCATGAACTGCCGCCGGTCGAACAGCAGCAGCAAGTCGAAGGGGTTGTAGACCGATTCGCCCAGCCAGTTGTAGCCGTTGTACCAGCGGCGGATTTCGTTCCTGTCCAGGCCGTTCAGTTCGGGGGCGAATACCGTATCCACATCGCCATCGGCATAGCCGCAGATGGCGCTGTAACGCGCATCCAGGGTGATGTCCTGGAGGTTGTTCAGGCCGGAGAACAGGCTGACCTTGCTGAATTTGGAGACGCCGGTGAGGAAGGCGAAGCGGATGTAGGCGTCGCTGTCCTTGATGACGGAGTAGAAGTCTTTCAGCCCCTCGCGGATTTCCAGGGCTTTTTCGCTGTCCTCGATGCGGTCGAGGATGGGTTTGTCGTATTCGTCGATCAGCACCACGACGCGCTGGCCGGTGCTTTGGGCCAGGCGCTGTATCAAATCCATGAACCGGCTGCGGGCGTCGGGGAACTGCGCTGGCAGTGCAAAGTGCTGCTCGTGCCTGGAGAGCTGGAAATGCAGGCTTTGCTGCAAATCCGCCGCCGACCCCAGCACGCCGCCGCCAAAGCTGAAGCGCAGTACGGGAAACTTCACCGACCAGTCCCAGTGCCGTTCGGCGTGCAGGCCCTTGAACAGGGCCTGGTTGCCCTCGAACAGCTCCTTCAAGGTATCCAGGAACAGGCTTTTGCCAAAGCGCCGGGGCCGCGAGAGGAAGAAGTGCGTGCCCTGGTCGATCATTTGCAGGGCCAGTGGCGTTTTGTCCACGTAGTAATACGCGTCGTTTTCGCGGATCTTGGCGAAGGTCTGGATGCCGATGGGGAGTTTCTTGCGGGTCATGGCAGGCATTGTAGGAAGCCTGCTGGGATTATCGAAAACGTAGCTTGTCCCGCTGACAAACAAAGGGTTTCATAATGAAAAATATCTGAAACCCTTTGTTTGTCAGCGGGATAAGCTATTGAAAGAGGATTCACCCCCTGGCTGCCGCCGCCCCGGGCCGCGCCCGGTAGAACTGCAGGGGCTGCTCGCGCATCTGGCGTTCGTGCTGGTGCAGGACGGATTTTTTCATCTTGCCCACGACGTGCATTTCGCAGGGTTTGCAGTCGAAGACCAGTTTCAGCTTTTCCTTGCCGTTGATGAGGTGCAGCGGCTCGGCCCGGATGGTGCCCTTCACGCCGATCACGCCCTTGGCCTGCTTGGGGCACAGGCTCATGGAAAAGCGCACGCAGTGCTTGGTGATCATCAGGCTGACTTCGCCTTCTTCCTCTTTGCTTTCATACGCCGCGTCGATTACCTTCACGCCGTGCTTGACGTAGAAGTCGTGCGCCTTGTGGTTGAAGACGTTGGCCAGGTAGGTCAGCGTGTCTTCGGGGAAGGGCACGGGCGGCTGCACGGGCGTGGCGCGGGGCAGGCGGCGCAGGCCCTGGGCGCGGGCGGCTTCCAGTGCCGCCACTGCATCGCGGCGCAACTGGTTGAGGGCCGAGGCGGGCACGAACCAGGGCGCAGACAGCGGCAAGGCGATGTCGTGTGCCGCAAAAATGGTGTTGCCAAAGCGGCCCAGTTGCTCGCGTAGCGTGGCCTCGGCCCGGGCGGGGTCGGTGGCCATCTGGTGGGGCTGGGCGATGCGGGCGCTGGCGGTAAAGCCGTCCTCGTCGGTCAGCGTCAGGGCGAAGCCGTCCGGGGTTTCGCCCAGGCTGGCCCACAGGCCGATGCGGCGGTCGCTGGATTTTTTCTCCAGCGTGCGGTTCCACGCCATGTCGCGGTTGCGGTTGATTTCCAGGCCCTTGCGCAAGTCCTTGAATGTGGCGATCGCATCCTTGGGGAAGATGCGCCAGATGCCCTTTTGGGCATGGACGCACTCGGCGCGGTTGACGTGCACGCCGACCAGCTCTTTGTGCAGGTCGTAGTAGCACAGGCCGTCGCCGTTGTGCAGTTGGGTGGTTTTGTCGCTCACTTCCAGCTCGAACCATTTGTCGCCCGCTGGCCCGATCTGCGTCACCCAGCCGATGGCGCGGCCCGGCGTCTTGGGCGTGTCGAACGCGCCGATGTCGATCTGGCGGCCCTGCACGAAGTAGTCGGTGAATTCGCGGTTGAAGTTCTGGTCGGGGTCGGGCGTGAAGCTGAACGTGGTGCGGCCCGACGCGGCGCGGGTGAACTCGCCTTCTTCGACGATCTCGTCCAGCAGCTTGCGGTAGTGGGCGGTGATGTTCTTCACATAGCCCATGTCCTTGTAGCGCCCCTCGATCTTGAAGCTGCGCACGCCGGCTGCGATCAGCGCCCGCAGGTTGTCGCTCTGGTTGTTGTCCTTCATCGACAGCACGTGCTTTTCGTGCGCAATGATGCGGCCCTGGCCGTCCAGCACCTCGTACGGCAGGCGGCAGGCCTGGTTGCAGTCGCCCCGGTTGGCGCTGCGCCCGGTGTGCGCGTGGCTGATGAAGCACTGGCCCGAATAGGCCACGCACAGCGCCCCATGCACGAAAAATTCAATCGTTGTGCTGGGTTGAAGCGCATCGCGGATGGCGGCAATCTGCGCCAGATCCAGCTCCCGCGCCGGGACGATTTGCGAGAAACCGGCGTCTTGCAGAAAACGGGCTTTTTCCGGCGTGCGGATGTCGGTCTGCGTGCTGGCGTGCAGCTGGATGGGCGGCAAATCCAGCTCCAGCAGGCCCATGTCCTGCACGATCAGGGCATCGGCCCCGGCCTCGTACACCTGCCAGGCCATGCGCCGGGCATCCTCCAGCTCATCGTCGCGCAGGATGGTGTTCAGGGTGATGAAGATGCGGCTGTGAAAGCGATGCGCGTGGGCAATCAGGCGCTCCAGCTCCGGCAGCGGGTTGCCCGCCGTGGCGCGGGCGCCAAACGCGGGGCCGCCGATGTAGACGGCATCCGCGCCGTGGTTGATGGCCTCGATACCGATATCGGCGTTGCGGGCGGGGGCAAGCAGTTCAAGCTGGTGGGGCAGGAGAGACATAGGGCGCGGATTATCCCCGTGTGGCCCGGGGCGTGCTGGGC
>CABIIJ010000006.1 GCA_902175065.1 uncultured Comamonas sp.
GCTGCTGCCTCATCGTCCCCCTTGGGCGCATGCTGGTCCTCGCGCCAGTAAATGCCCTGGTTGTCCCAGCCTTCCATGATCGGCATGGCCGCCTGAATGATCAGTGTGCGCACCTGGCGCTTTTGCGGCTGCAGCCAATGCAGGTTCCAGGTGCTGATGGCGCCATACGCCGGACGCTCGGGCGGCTGCAGAATCAGCCAGCCCTCGTTATTCGGATGGGGCAGCGCCGCCGGCCCCGTGCCGCACAGCACCACGCCGCTGCGGGTGACGCTGATGCCATCGCAGCGTGGCACCAGCGCATCGTCCTGAGGCTGCTCCGGGGTGTATTGCCGCATTCCGCCCCACCACCATAGATCGTCCTTGACGTTATTCCACAAGTAATCGCCGTCGGCACACGGGTGCTGCACACCGGCAATGGTGCGCCAGCTGGGCAGCAGGCGCCATACGCCCTGGCCGTCCGGGATGATGTCGCGCACCTCGTACAGCGGGGAGTGATCCGACTTTTCCAGATTCAGCCAGGTAAACGGCTCCTGGTACCAGCGCCAGACGGGCTTGCGCAGGTCGACGTCGCTGTCCTTGACCGTGGCCATCATGGCCAGCACCCGCACGCGCAATGATTTCGGGTGGTTCAGCCCTGGGGTGGGGACGATCCGCGCCACGGGCCAGGGCAGATTCAGCGGCAAAAGCTCCTTGCCATCCCAGATGCATACCTGGGCTTCACCCTCCTGACCATCCTGGCCGTCGTTTTGCAGATAACGCAGCAGCACGGCCCAGGTGCGTTGCACGATGACGTGTTCCAGTTCCCAGAGGCCGGGAATGCTGACCTCGCCCCAGCGCAAGCGGTACGCGGCCCGTTCGCCGGAGGTGGCGCTTTGGGGCAATTCCAGCGTCCAGGCCAGCGATTTCCCGGCCACCGGCTCGCTGCGGGCCAGCCAGCGTTCGGGGTGCTGCAACTGGCGCTCCCACATCAGGTTGGTGGCGGGGGCCGGACGCAGTTGCAGACGGCCATCGGTTTGGTGCGCGGCAGGCACCAGCACCGGCTCGGTGCTGTATTCGATCCGCGAGCCATGGCGCAGGCGCTGGAGTACCGGGGTGTCGATGCGCACCCGCTGCAGCAAGCGGTCCTTCATCCAGCGGAAAGCCGGTTGTCCAGCCTCTTCGGCAACGGGGAACAGTGCCCAGGGCTTGCGGTCGGGGGGCTGTTGCTCGGCCCATTTCTGCCAGCCACGCTCGGCTTCCCAGACGGCCAGGGCCAGGCGTTGCTGGCGATTGCCCTGCGAGACGGAATAGGCATACATGGCCAGGGCCTTGCCATCTTCACGCCAGACGAAGGGCATGTGCGCAGCCAGCACCCAGGGCTGCGGCTCGCCATCGAACAGCAACTGCCATTGCGGCTTGGTGAACAGCTCCAGCGGCTGGCGCTCCGTGCGCAAGGACTCGGGCCAATAACGCTGCACGCCGACCAGCTTGCCACCGCTGGGCGGCGCGGGCAATTCGGGTGGCACCTCCTCCTTCTGTGCCGGTACCGCATCCCAGGGCACCCACAGATCGCGCACTGCGGCCATCTGCATGGCGCCGTTGGTGACGTTGGCGGCCAGCCAGGTGGCGAACTGCCCATCCGTCATGGGGCTTTGCGCATCGCTGTGCATTCCGCCGATACCACCATCCTCACCGCTCCAGCGCGGCAGGCGCCAATGCACTTCCTCCACGGCCGAGGCTTCTTCGGCGCTCAAGGTCCAGGTGCAGCGCTTCTTGCGATCGACCAGGTACGGGCTGGCGTGGCCGTAGCTGGAAATGCGCAGCCAGCGCCCGTCCATCGACGTGGCGAAGCCCGACTCCCACAGCAGGGGCAGGTACACGCCGTCGGCGCACATGATGTCGCCATAGGGGGTATTGCCGACACCGTTTTCCCCCTGCTTGCGAAAGACGATTTCCTTGAGTTTCTGGTTCTGTTCCTGCTTGAGCGCCAGTTCCCGCGCCCGCGCCTGCTTCAATGCCCGGTCGGCAGCATCGGCGCGGCGCCACAGCGCCAGGGGGACGACGACCACCATGACCAGCGCCAATATCCACCACATCATGCTTTGCTGCCTTTGTTATTGAAAAAATAAGCGTTCATCGCACGCCGGATCCACAAGAACGCTCCCGCAGCTCCCCGGGAAGACCGTAGGCACGTCCTAAAAAAATAGCACCTGCTTGCAACAGACAGGCGCTACCGATTATGGCGGCAAATTTACAGTGCCTCTTGGCGCAGCTGGGCGGCGGTTTTAGGGGAAATCCAGCCTGGAGCGACGTCGAACACCGTTTTGGCCCCGTGCAAGCCCAAAGCCGCCATGCGGTGTACGGCCCGGGCGTAGGCGACCAGCACGCTGGACGTGAATTGCGGGTTGCTGTCGAGCTGCAGGCGGTACTCCACCACATGCCTGGTGCCGGCGCTGGTGCTGCCGCTGCGAATGACGAAGCCGCCGTGGGGCATGGCGCTGTGGTCGCGGGCGAACACCTCGGCGCTGATGAAGTTCACCGTGGTGTCGTACTCGTCAAAGTAGTGCGGCATGGTGACGATGGTCTGGCGCACGGCATCGGCATCGGCCCCCTCGGCCAGCACCACGTAGCAATGGCGCTCATGCTTTTCGCGGGTCGTGAGCTGCGGGCAGGTGCCGCTGCGCACGGCATCGACGGCTGCCTGCACAGGGATGGTGTACTGCACGCCCTGGGCCACGCCGGGCACGCGGCGGATGGCGTCGGAGTGGCCCTGGCTCAGGCCCTTGCCCCAGAAGGTGTAGGTGGTGCCGTCGGGCAGCAGCGCCTCGCTCATCACGCGGTTGACGGAGAACATGCCGGGGTCCCAGCCGGCGGAGATCAGCGCCGTGGTCTTGCCGCCCTGGGCGGCAGCATCCACCGCGGCGAAGTGCTCGGGAATGCGGGCATGGGTATCGAAGCTGTCGATGACGTTGAATTTGGCCGCCAGGGTCGGGGTTTGCGCAGGCAGGTCGTCCTTGGAGCCGCCGCACAGGATGAGCACGTCCACCTGGCCCTGGTGGGCATCCAGGTCGTCCATGCGGTACACCGGGGTGGCTGCATTGGCAGGCTGGAGCTGGGCGGGATCACGGCGGGTATAGATGCCGGTGATGACCATGTCGGGGTTCAGTGCGACGGCAGCTTCCACCCCGCGCCCCAGATTGCCATAGCCCACCACGCCGATACGGATGGGATTTGCTTGCTTGTTTTCCACGGTGATTTCCTTTGCGTGTGTGAAAAAAACGGATTAACTGGCTCCCGGCCGCTGGCGCAACTGCCACAGCCCTTCCAGGGCCATCACCAGCACGGCGGCGCCGATCAGCACGTACATCGGCCCCTGCCCAGGCTCCAGGCGCTCGCCCAGCAGCAGGGCCGCCAGCACCAGCAGCACCGGCTCGACATACGACAACATGCCGAACAGCCCCAGCGGCAGCAGCCGGTGCGCCGTCATGTAGAGCGCCAGCGCCACGGCGCTGACGATGCCCAGCAGGAGGATCAAAAAATACAGCCCGGGTGTTTCCCGTGCAATGCGCCAGCCGCTGGCGCCGTCGGACTGATCGACCAGAACGAACCACAGGCACGCGGGCAGCAGGATCAGCACATCCAGCCAATGCCCGGCCAGGGAATCGGTGCGCATCAGGCGGCGCAGCACGAAGTAGGCGCTGTAGCCAATCACCACCACCCAGGTCGGCCAGGCCAGGCCGGCGCCGCGCAGCAGCTCCCAGGCCATGCCGGCGGTGGCCAGAACCACGGCCAGCTGCTGCATCCGGCTCAGGCGCTCCTTGAACACCACGCGCCCGGCCAGCACCATCGCCAGGGGCAGGAGAAAGTAACCAAGGGAAGTGGGCAGGGCCAGCCCATGCAGGGGCGCCCACAGGAACAGCCACAACTGCACGCCGAACAGCGCCGCACTCAAGAGCAGCAAGGCGCCCAGGCGCCAATACCGCTGCACCCGGCGCACGATGGCCTGCACCTGGGCGCCCTGGCCGGTATACAGCAGCAAGAAGGTGGTGAGGGGCAGAGTGGCGAGCATCCGCCAGCCAAAGAGCTGCTCCCCGGTCAACGGTGCGAAAAAGGGCGAGAAGTAATACATCCCCCCGAACAGGCAGGATGCCACTACCGAAGCCAGAACGCCGCGCACCATTACGCCACAACCCCTTTACCAAAAAGCGCCCCTGCGGTACAGGGGGCAACCGGGCATTCTGCTGGATTTTTTCTACCTGACTACACTGCCCGGCTTTGCCCTTGCCCATTGCCATGGAAATCGCCCCCGCACCGGATTTCACCACCCCCCTGACCGTGCTGTACCGCGATGCGGATCTGGTGGCGGTCTACAAGCCGGCGGGCTGGCTCGTCCACCGCAGCGCCATCGCCCGCCACGAGAAACGCTTCGTGCTGCAACGCCTGCGCGACCAGATCGGCCAGCACGTCTGGCCCGTGCATCGCCTGGACCAGGGCACCTGCGGCCTGCTGGTGTTTGCGCTGCACAAGGAAAGCTGCCAGCAACTGGCACAGGCGTTTGCCGCGCAGCAAGTGCAGAAAACCTATCTGGCCCTGGCGCGGGGCTGGCTGCTGGAAAAAACCCACGTCGATTACCCGCTGCGCCCCGAGGACAGCGCCCCCGACGCCCCGCCGCAGGACGCCCGGACCACCCTGCACGGCCTGGCCACGCTGGACTGGCCCGAAAGCTACGACCCGCGCCACCCCAGCACCCGTGCCAGCCTGGTGCTGGCGCAGCCGCACACCGGGCGGCGCCACCAGATCCGCCGCCACCTGAAGCACGTGGCCCACCCCATCCTGGGCGATGCCACCCACGGCAAAGGCCCGCTGAACCGCTGGTGGGCCGAGCGCCTGGGCGGCCAGCGCCTGTGGCTGCACGCCCACGCGCTGGAACTGGCCCACCCGCACACGGGCCAGCCGCTGGCCCTGTGCGCCGACTGGCGGCAGCTGGCGCATGTGCCAGAGGTGCAGCAATGGCAGCAGATGCTGCGGCTGCCTGGCTGGCAGGGGCTGGAACAGCTGCCGCCAAGCTGCGGGGTTCTATAAAACACTGGACACCCGCCTGCGCGGGTGTGACGGCAGGAAAGGGATCTTATTAAAAATAAGAGCTTTTAACGCTGATAAACAAACGATTTCAATGATTAAAGTATCTGAAATCATTTGCTCATCAGCGGAAAAAGCTCCTGATTTTTATTTCTTATGGGCGATACGCACCCATTTGCCGTCGGCCCCGCGCTCCAGTGCGGGGGAGAGCACTTCGGGGTACTGCGCCTGCGGGTCGGCACGGAAATCGCCACCGAGCAGTTCGGCCAGCCGTGCGTGGGGGATTTTGCAGCCGCAGGCCTGGGCATGGCCGCCGCCGCCCAGGCTCTCGGCCAGGGGGATGCAGTCAAAGCCGGTGCGCGAGCGCAAGCCCAGTTTCACGCCCTGTTCGTTGGCATTCCACATCAGGGCGAAGGTGTTCGACTCCCGCGCCAGGATGTCGCCCACCTGGCTGTGGAAGAGGCCCGGGCAGTTCACCATCAGCCCCTGCACGCCGTTGAAGACGATGGCGTGGGCGCCCTGGGCAATATCAGCGCACAGCTTCTGGAACTTCTCGTCCATGGCGCCGCCCCGGGCCATGAAGGCTGCTTCTTCCTCGGGGGTGAAGGCAGCAATCCCGGCCCAGCGCTCCAGGTCACGCGGCTCCATGTCCAGCGCGGCGAGGAACGAGGCGCTCTCGGGGAATTCCCATTTCCAGATGTCGCGGTCTTCGATGTAGCGGATCAGGCCCGGCACGGGCTTTTCGGGATGGAAAAACTCCCAGGCCAGGCGGGCGCCGGAGTGCTGCATGTCGAAATGCACCGCGCCGCAGCGGCACTGGAAGCCGGTGAGCTTTTCCGCCGCGCTTTTGTGGTGATCGAGCACCACCAGCCTGGCGGCGCGTTCGTCCAGGGCCGCGGTCAGTTCGGGGCCGAAGGCAAAGTCCAGCATGTAGACCGTGCGGCCCTGCACGTCGCCCAGGTCGTCGATGCTCTGGATTTCGCCATGGTCCAGGCCACGCATCTCCACGCCGGGGCCGTAGAACAGCCAGGCTGCCAAGGCCGCGCCAAAGCCGTCGGGGCAGTTGCGCCCGTGGTAAAGGATGAGGGGGCGTGCATCGTCCAGGGACGGACGCAAAAGCAGGGATAAAGGCAGGATGCTGGATTTCATGGGCGCCGATTTTCGCCGCTTTTGCCATTGCAGCGCCCAGGCGGGCAATCGCACCCATAATGGACTTTTTTGCCGTCTGCATGGATTTTTGCGATGCCTGCCGCCCTCACCCCCCATCTGCCCGCCCTGGTGCGCCTGCGCCATGATCTGCACAGCCACCCGGAATTGAGCTACCAGGAAAACCGCACCGCAGGCCAGGTCGCCGCCTACCTGCAGGCGCTGGGGCTGCCGGTGCGCCAGGGGATCGGCAAGACCGGGGTCGTTGCCAGCATTCACGGCACCGGTTTCAGTGCAGAGCACCCCGGCCCCGGCGTGGGCTTGCGTGCCGACATGGACGCCCTGCCCCTGACCGAAACCACCGGCCTGCCCTACGCCAGCCGCCACAGCGGCAGGATGCACGCCTGCGGGCACGACGGCCACACGGCCATGCTGCTGGGCGCGGCGCATCTGCTGGCGCAGCGGCGCGACTTTGCCGGCACCGTCCACCTGATCTTCCAGCCTGCCGAGGAAGGCGGCGCAGGCGCCAAGACGATGATGGAGGATGGCCTGTTCCAGCGCTTTCCCTGCCAGGCCGTATTCGCCCTGCACAACTGGCCCGATCTGCCCCAGGGACAAATGGCGGTGCGCGTGGGGCCGATCATGGCGGCCAATATCCGCTTCGAGATCCGCGTGCGCGGCAAGGGCGGCCACGCCGCGCTGCCGCACACCACGCGCGACCCGATTCCCGTCGCCTGCGCCATCGTCACGCAGCTGCAGACCCTGGTGTCGCGCACGCTCGACCCGGTGGACAGCGCGGTGCTGACCATCGGCAGGATCGAAGCGGGCACGGTGGAGAACATCATCCCCAACGAGGCAGTGATCTACGGCACCCTGCGCACCCTGCGCGATGCCACCCAGGCCACCCTGGTCGCCGGTATCGAGCGCATCGCCCAGCACATCGCGGCCGCGCACGAATGCCAGGCGCTCTACATCCACAAGCCCGGCTACCCCAACACCACCAACACCCCGGACGAGGCCGCCCTGATGGCGCAGGTCATGGCCGAAGTGGTCGGCCCGGACAACACCCACCCCGACATCGCCCCGGCCATGACCAGCGAGGACTTCGGCTTCATGCTGCAAAACGTGCCCGGTGCCTATGGCTGGATCGGCAACGGCAAAAACGGCCAGCCCGGCACCAGCCTGCACCACCCGGGGTATGACTTCAACGACGACAACATTGCGCTGGGGGCACGGTTTTGGGATGCCTTGGCGCGGCGGTGGTTTGCGCACAATTCATTGGGTTAACGGTTGCATCCTTGGTGCTGGTCGCGTAGGTCTTTTCTTATTTTGCGTTCTGCTGGCCGGGTCTCGCCCCGGCGGGCGGCATCCTTTCTTACGCGCGTAAGAAAGGATGCAAAGAAGGCGTGCTGGCGCAGCTTCGGCACCGCAGAACTCGCTACGCGCCCTTTGGGCGCTGCGCTCGGACAACTGCGGTGAGTCAGACGGGAGGCGCTCGCTATGTTGAAGGCGGTTGCGCTCTTACGGATGCGCTGTTGTTTGGTGGGGACTTCTTCGCTTGCTGCGCAGCTTCAGAAATTGGTATCAACCGGCAGCTGCACCACCTCATCCCACTGCACCCCAGGCAAGGTGTCGTGGTGCGCCACCAGTATCCAGCGCGGATTGGCGGCTTCGGCCAGCTGGTCGGCCAGGGCATTCAAGGCTTGTCCCAAGTAGACGATGGAAGCGCGATCCAGCCCCGCATCCGGCGCATCGATCAGCGTAATCACCGCCCCGCTGGCCAACGCCGCTGCCTGCCAGAACTTGCGCTGCGTGCCGGTGGAGAGTTGCCACCAGGCCTTTTCCAGATGCGGGGTCAAGGCAAAGCCCTGCACATGCTGCTGCCAGGCGGCGGCATCCCAATCCGGCCAGCGCTGCTGCTGGGCAGCCAGCCAGTCGGCCACGGGCTGTTCGGGTGCGCAGTCGGTCAGCGGCACGGCCATGGCCTGCGCCCGGTAGGCATCGGTGCCGCTATGCCAGTTGCCGTGCCCCGTGCCGCACTGCACCCGCCCCGGCGCGGGCGGGCATTGCACCCCGGCCAGCCAGGGCAGGAGGCGGTGCTTGGCGCTATCGCCTTCGTCCAAAAGCAAATGCAGGCCCGGGGGCAAGGTGGTGTCGGGGGCCACGCCGGACGGGAGCTGGTGCCAGTGCAATTCCATAGGGGGGGGATACCTTTTTAATGAGCTTGTTCCGTTTTATTTATAAGGAATTCAAGGTATTTTTAGCCTGAAATACTTATTTATCCAGCGGAAGACGCTATTGCTTTATTCCACCCGTGCAATGCCGGTGGGCTTGAACGTCCAACCCGCCGTCTTGCCCTTGCTGGCACGTTTGCCGGCGGCGTTGTTCAGGCTGCGGATTTCCAGGATCTCCTCGCGCTCCTTGCCGCCCCGGCCCAGGCCGGTGATGCGCACGCTGCGCGTGTAGGCGGCAGCGCCCGCCAGGGCGGCGCCGTCGGCCAGCTTCATCAGTTGCAGGCCGCGTCCGCCGGTCATGGTTTTGAGTTCGGCCAGGGGGTAGGTCAGCACCTGGGCATCGCTGGACAGGCAGGCGATGTGCGTGGCCGCTGGCGCTGCTGCGCCCGGCAGGTCGATCACGCTGGGCAGGCACAGGGTTTCACCGTCCTGAATCGTGGCAAAGGCCTTGCCCGCCTTGTTGCGGGCCACCATGCTGGCCAGCTCAGCCACAAAGCCATAGCCGCCGCTGCCGCTGATGAGCAGGCGCGTGCTCGCCGCCCCGGCAAAGTAGCTGACGATGTGGGTGCCCGCTTCCAGGTCGATCAGGCCCTGGATGGGCACCCCGTCCCCGCGCCCGCCCGGCAGGGTGGCGACGGCCACGCTGTAGACCCGGCCCTGGTTGCCGAAGACGATGAGCGCATCCACGCTGCGGCAGGCAAAGTGGCCCCACAGGGCATCGCCCGCCTTGAAGCTGAAATTTTCCGCCACATGGTCGTGGCCCTTCAGGGCGCGTACCCAGCCTTTTTCCGAGATGACGACAGTCACCGGCTCGTCCACCACCTTGATTTCGGTGCTGACCTTTTGCGCCTCCTCGATCAGCGTGCGGCGCGGGTCGGCAAAGGTTTTGGCATCGCGCTCGATCTCTTTGATCAGCAGACGTTGCAGGCTTTTCGGATTGGCCAGGATGTCCAGCAGGCGGCCTTCGTCCTCGCGCAGCTCCTGCAGTTCCTTGTCGATCTTGATGGCCTCCAGCCGCGCCAGTTGGCGCAGGCGAATTTCCAGGATGTCCTCGGCCTGCCGGTCGCTCAGGCCGAAGCGGGCGATCAGCGCGGCCTTCGGCTCGTCGCTCTCGCGGATGATGGCGATCACCTCGTCGATGTGCAGCAGCACCACCTGCCGCCCTTCCAGGATGTGTATCCGCGCCTGCACCCGGTCGAGCTGGTGCTGGCTGCGCCGCGTGAGCGTGGTCTGGCGGAAGGCCAGCCATTCCTCCAGCATCTGGCGCAGGGATTTTTGCGTGGGCCTGCCGTCGATGCCCACCATGGTCAGGTTGATCGGGGCCGAAGTTTCCAGGCTGGTGTGCGCCAGCAGGGCGTTAATCAGCTCCTGCTGCGGTATTTTGCTGCTCTTGGGCTCCAGCACCAGGCGCACCGGGGCATCCTTGCTCGATTCATCGCGCACGCCGTCCAGCACATTGAGTAGCGTGGCCTTGAGTTGCTGCTGCTCCTGGCTCAAGGCCTTCTTGCCCGCCTTCACCTTGGGGTTGGAGAGTTCCTCGATCTCTTCGAGCACCTTTTGCGTGGACACGCCCGGCGGCAGCTCCGTCACCACCAGCTGCCACTGGCCCCGGGCCAGTTCCTCCACCTTCCAGCGGGCACGCACCTTCAGGCTGCCGCGCCCGGTGCGGTAGGCGTGCGCAATGTCCTGGGCGCTGCTGATGATCTGGCCGCCGCCAGGGTAATCCGGGCCGGGGATGAGGGCCAACAGCGCCTCGTCGGCCAGTTGCGGGTCCTTGGCCAGCGCCACGCAGGCGCTGGCCACTTCGCCCAGGTTGTGGCTGGGAATCTCCGTGGCCAGCCCGACCGCAATCCCGCTGGCCCCGTTGAGCAGCGCGAACGGCAGCCGCGCGGGCAGCTGGCGCGGCTCCTGCGTGGAGCCGTCGTAGTTGGGCACAAAATCCACCGTGCCTTCGTCGATTTCGTCGAGCAGCAGGCTGGCAATCTTCGCCAGCCGCGCCTCGGTGTAGCGCATCGCCGCCGCGCCATCGCCGTCGCGGCTGCCGAAGTTGCCCTGGCCGTCAATCAGCGGATAGCGCTGGTTGAAGTCCTGCGCCAGCCGCACCAGCGCGTCGTACGCCGACTGGTCGCCATGCGGGTGAAAGCGCCCGAGCACATCGCCCACCACGCGGGCCGATTTCACCGGCTTGGCCGCCGTGTTGTTATTCGCACCGCCGTAGCCCAGCCCCATGGCCTGCATGGCGTACAAAATGCGCCGCTGCACCGGCTTCATGCCATCGCACACATCGGGCAGGGCGCGGCCCTTGACCACCGACAGCGCGTATTCCAGGTAGGCCTGCTGGGCGTAGCCGCCCAGGGTGAGGGTGTCACTGTCGCCCGTTGGGGTAGAAAAATCAGAGAGTTGAGAACCGGTCATTTAAAAAATAGGAGCTATTTACGCTTACTAGATAAGCGTTAGAGGCCAAAAACACTCAAATATCGGGTTGAGAGGAAAAAGGGGATGCTGCCTCGCCCAGCCCCTGCAACACCGCCTCGATCTGCTCGATGCTGGGCAGTCCAGCCATGCTCCAGCGCCGCCTGCATGTACCAGCGGCGTGTGGCGTGGTCTTTGACCTTGGCCATCAGGACGGTGTGATGCGTCCAGGGCAAGACCAGAATCAACTCAGCCGTAAAAAGTGCCGCAGTCTGTGGCATTTTTTGCTCGGCCTCTATTTGTGCAGCAGGCTGCTGCACAAATGGCAGTTGCGCGTACTCCCGATAAAACGCCAGCATTTGCTTGATGTTGCGCTCGGAAAACCCCTTCTCCTCGGGCAACTCGTTTTGCAAATCCCGCGCCAGACGGGGAATCACGCCCGCGCCCCAACCCTCTTGCTGCTGACGCTCATGAATGGTCTGGCCAATGCCCCAATACAGGCGAATCAGCTCCGCATTGACCGACTGCATGGCCCGCACCTGGGCTTGGCGCACGCGTTGCTTGAGGTCGGCAAGCAGCGAGGCGTAGCCCTGGGGCGGGGGCGTGAGGGAGGCGGGTGGTTGTTCGCTCATTTCAGCGCCTCGTTCACCGCATCCCAGCGCTTGTCCGTGAGCATCACAAATCGGCAGCGGCCATCCGACAGGTTGGCCCACAGGTTGCCGATCAAGCGATCGTCTTCGGCGCTGTTCCATCGGTCGGCACCTTTGTACTCAACCACCAACACCGTGCCATTGGGTAGCTGGCACACAAAATCCGGGTAAAAGCGTCCATCGGCCTTTTGCAGAAAGAACGAACTACCTTCGCGCCGCACCAGGTTGCGCACCCAGAACAGGATGCGCCCTTGCTGTGCCCAGATGTCCAACTGGCAGGCACATTCAAACTCCTCTTTGCTGTCGAAGTCCCCGATGCGTCCGTAGAAATGCTTGCGGAAATCAAAGTACCCAAAGCGCCCGTCGTAATCGCGGCTGGGGGCATAGGCTTGGGCGTGAAACTCGAAGGCGTATTGATCGCTCACGGCCACGCGCATGGCTGCATCGTCACCAAACAGCGCCTGCTGGAACGCTTTTTCCACCGCCTGCTTGCGCAGCTCACGAATGCGTGCCTCGATTAAGTTGCGGATCAAAAACTTCTGCAGATTGGCGCGTGCCAGCGTCATGCTGCCTTGGCGCAGCAGCTCGGCCAGCCATGCGGCAACAAAGGCCTGTTTGCTGGGGTGGGTCAGTGAAGGTTCGGGCAAGTTCTTGCACAACCAAGTTGCAATGCGCACTTCATCCCAGTTCTCGGGTTGATAGACCAGGCCCAGATCGCGTTGCAACTCCGGCAAAAACCGCGTTTTGACTTTGCCATCGCCCTCGTCAATGTCGATCTCACCGCCTTCCGATACTTTCAGCGCCGCACCCAAGGCCTTCAAATCGTCACCCGTTGGCGCAGCGTCGTAGGGCGACAAATCCCATGGGTATTCCAGCACTTCGGGGTCGTCAAACAACTGCAACTCGCCCTGCACACGCAAGGCCAATTGCGGCACACGCAGGCGTTCGCCCAGTTCCGCCGGTGTCTGGAAGAACTCGATCGCCGTGGTACGGCTGACTTCAGCAGCTTGCACAATGGCCGCCGCCGCAGTTTCAGAAGTGACTGCGACCTTGAGCGCCTCGGCATCATCCTCTGTCAGTGGCGTACTGATGGTCAGCAGATTGCGCTTGCCATCCCAACTCACCTTGTCGCGTACCGACTTGGGCACAGCTTTCAAGTCAGGCTTCTCGGTCAGCGGCACCGGTACCGGCGTGAAAACGGCCCGGGTGCCAGCCAAATCCAGCTGGGACTGCTCCTGCTTGGCCGCCATCACGAACGCTGCTACTTCACGCCGCTCAAAGCCCGCTCCAGCTACCAGTCGCTCGCGCAAGGTACTGGCCGTCTCGGCAAAATTGCGCGACACCACAAAGGCATAAGACTGGTTCAGTGCCTTGGCCCGCCGATGGCTGGCCCCCGGCTGGCGCAGCACGCGCCCCAGCAACTGCTCCACTGCCGTGGCCGACGACAGCGAGGCCATGCTCACCAAGATGTAGGCAAACGGGCAATCCCAGCCCTCGGCCAGCGCCTTCTGGGTAATGACGAACTTCACCGGGCAGGCCGGGTCGGCAATGCCCAGCTTGTAATCGGCATCGATTTGCTCCAGTCCCTTTTCCTCGCCCGTGGCCACCACGATCTCGCTGGCGGGAATGCCATGGTGGGTGATCAGCTCATGTCGCACCCGCTCAAAATCCAGCGTCTCGATGCCCGCACGGCGTGGCTCGGACTGAATCAGCACCAGCGGGCGCAGGTAGGCCGCCCCCGCGCGGCGCTCTTCTTCGGCCAAGGTATGCAGGGCATCGCGCCTGCCAATGGCATCGGCCAGGCACTGTTGCCAGTTGGGCTCGGTTTGCAGCACCACCGGCAGCTTGATCATCTCTTCCGCCTTCAACTCGGCGGCAGATACGCTGTGCAGCACATTGCTGGGCGTGCGCTCCAGGTCGGGCGTGGCCGTCAGCTCCATAACCCCACTGGGACGAAAGCGTGCCAGCATGTCAAAAGCCAATTCAGTGCGGCTGTTGTGTGCCTCGTCCACCACCACAAACGGGCGGCGCAGGCGCAATACGTTGGCTAGGGAATAGGGCATGGTGCGTTCGCTGCCCTCGCCATCGATCAGCAATCCATCGCGCTGCGTTGGTGACAGGTTGTCGAAGTGATGGATCAGCGCACCGCTGGACTGATACACCTTGCGGCATTCCTCGTCCTCCACCTGAAAGGCCTGCCGCGTAGCCACGATCACCGTGGTGGAGGTATCCAGCGTGGCGCGGGTCACGCTCTTGGCTTCTTCCAAGTCCAGCACTGTGATGGGCCCGGCCTCGCGCAGTGCAGCGTGGTACGGGTGGCCTCGATCCTTCAATGCCTTGATGGTTTGCTCACGAATCGACTTGCTGGGCACCAACCACAAAATCACGCTGTGCTCGGTGCGCAAGAGATGGGTATTGACGAGCACCACGCTTTTTGCTGCCAGCCAGGTCTTACCGCCGCCAGTGGGTACACGCAGGCAGAAATACGGCATATCGGTTGGAAAGCCCGACAGCGGGTTGTACGGATTGCCGCGTCCCCACAGGCGTTCGGTGGTTGCAGTAAAGGCAATCGAGGGTGATGGCAGCTCGTGGCAAGCCTTGAAATAGGCCTCCACGCTGTCGAGCACTTGCTGTTGATAGATTTTGGGTGCAAATCCAGGCATGGTTTACACCTCCAGAGCGTAGGGGGTTTGTTTGAAAGTGATGCCCTCGCGTACGGCGCGGTTACCCATACGGTTGGCAGCGGCGTAGATGACTTTGGAGCCAGAAAATTTGGGCAGCACATCGAACACTGAGCCAGTGAGCACATTGCCGCCACCGACGGATTTATCTTTCAGGATGCCGTTGTAGAGCAAGTAAATGGCGCGACCTTCATGAATACCCAGCAGTGGCGAATCGACCTGACCGGTGTAACCGGTTTGGGTTTCAGAGAACCAGACGAATTTAGCCAGTTCGGCAAACGTGACATCGCTGCGAATTTGGCCGTAGGCGTCGAACAAAGGTTCGGCGGACAGGCGGCAGAACTGAAAGCCCCCGCCCAGGCCTTCAACCGCTTGACCTTTGGCGTTGGTGTAACCCTGGGCCACACGCTGAACGCGCTCGCGGGTGACGTTTTGGGCGATGTTTCCATCCATTTCCACCAGGATGAAACGGCGATTGCCACCGTCTTCGGCGTTTTGCTTAAGTACCGCGTGGGCGGTAGTACCAGTCCCTGCGAAAGAATCGAGAATCAAACTATTCGGTGGAGCACAGTAAGAAATTACGCGCTGTATCAGCGCAATCGGCTTAGGGAAAGCAAATACACGCTCCTCGAGAATCTCGTCGAGTTCTCGCGCTCCAGATTGGGTCTTAAATTCCTGCCAAAAACTGGATGCTGGCATCCGATCTTCGGTTTCAGAAAGAAAACGCTTCTTACGAGGCCAGCCGGTTGCAGGCTTAGGTGGCCACCAGATACGGTTTTCGGACAAAAGTCGCTCGTATCCTGCACGATCAGTGATCCAGCCCTTCGCCGGATCGGGTTGCCATACATTGGCTGTGCCAGGCTGTTCCATGTTGTAGGCATGGAGATTCGGTCGCTCAGAGACGGTTGCTTTACCCTTAAGTGGGTCAGTGACGTATGGTCCTCTCGGGTCGTTATCTGAATTTTTGAAATCTGAACGATCAATAACCCGCCCTTCAATTTTTGACGACTCTGATTTCCCGTAGACGAAAATGTATTCATGGTCAGGAGATAGGCGTGTCTTGATGCGGTTATCAGTATTCCGGGTATTCCAAGTGATAGTTGCAATTCGATTTTTAAAACCAAAAATTTCATCCAACATAAGTCGAAGATGTCCAGATTCGACATCGTCTAACGAAATCAAAATTACGCCGTCATCCGAAAGAAACTGTCGCAGCAATACCAAGCGCGGATACATCATGCACAGCCAGCGATCGTGCCGATCCAGCGTCTCGCCTTCCTTGCCCACCACTTCGCCCAACCACTTGCGAATCTCCGGGCTGTTGACGTTGTCGTTGTAAACCCAACCTTCGTTACCGGTGTTGTACGGCGGGTCGATGTAGATGCACTTCACCTGTCCGGCATAGCGTGGCAGCAGGGCCTTGAGGGCGTGCAGGTTGTCGCCCTGCACAATCAGGTTGCCACTGTCAGCGTCGCCGCAGGACAGCTCAGGCACAGCCTCCAGCAGGCGGAACGGCACCTCTTTGTGGTGTTTGACGACGGCATCTTTGCCGATCCAGCTCAGTGTGGGCATGGTTACCTAGTTTGAATTTATTAAAAATAAGAGCTTTCAGCGCTTGCTGAATAAAGGGTAGATGCCAAAAATACTAAAAACTTAAACATCCACCGCCACCGCAGCACCATGCAGCTCTCGTGACACCCGCCCTCCTCTCCCCGTCACACCCGCGCAGGCGGGTGTCCAGTGACAGCCTTGGCCGTAGGAGCGACGGCGTTGGAACCAAGGCCGCTGCTGGATTCCCGCCTGCGCAGGAATGACGAAGGGGCGGGAATGACGGGAAGGGGGCGGCTACCCATGCAGCTTTTCCTGTAGCCACACCTTGATCAAGGATTGGTAGGGCACATCACGTGCGTTGGCTGCTGCCTTGATGGAGTCCAGCAGATGCTGAGGCAAGCGCAGCGAAATGGTCTTGGTGGTCGGCTTGAGGTTGGGCAACACCACGCTGTGGGCTTGTGCCCAATCGACGTAGTCGCTTGAATCCTGAGCCTCCCAAAAGGCGCGTTCCTCGGCCTCCGTGGCGAAGTGTGGGGGTTTTTTAGTGGGCTTGTTCATAAAACGCTCGCTCCTTGCGGTGCATGTCTCGGGCTGAGATCACGCGGATAAGGCTCCCTGCTGCACGCAGTGTGAAAGTCAGATGCAAAAGCCGGCCTTCATCGCTGCGCCCTAGTGCGTGGTAACGCACTTCTTGCTGGCTGTGCTTGGCATCACTGAGCAACAGCAACGGCATATTGAAAAAAACCTGCTCCGCCTGCGACATTGAAACGCCGTGTTTTTCGTCGTTCTTGCGGGCGTTCCCATCGTCCCATTCAAAACCGGTAATTCGTTCCAGATTCAGCATAATTTGTATATTATGAATATATACTTTTTACCATAAAAGCCCCTTTCCTCACACATCCACCGCCACCCCGTCCCCATGCAGTTCCATCAGCTCGCGGCGGGCGGCGGCTTCGCCTTTGCCCATGAGCTGGGTCATGACGTCGGCGGTGGCGGCAAAGTCCAGTGTGCCCAGTTGCACTTGTTGCAGGCGGCGGGTGTCGGGGTTCAGGGTGGTGTCCCACAGTTGCTCGGCGTTCATCTCGCCCAGGCCTTTGAAGCGGCTGATCAGGCATTTTTCGCGGGCGATGCCGTCTTTGGCGGCTTTGTCCAGGATGGCTTGCAGTTCGCCCTCGTCCAGCGCGTAGAGCTTGGCGGCGGGCTTCTTGGCGCGGGCGGGGATGTCCACCCGGAACAGCGGCGGGCGGGCGACATAGATGTGGCCCGCATCCACCAGCTTGGGGAAGTGGCGGAAGAACAGGGTCAGCAGCAGCACCTGGATGTGGGCGCCGTCCACGTCGGCATCGCTCAGGATGCAGACCTTGCCGTAGCGCAGGCCGGTCAGGTCGGGCGTGTCGCCGGGGCCGTGCGGATCGACGCCGATGGCCACCGAGATGTCGTGTACCTCGTTGTTCTTGAACAGCAGGTCGCGCTCCACCTCCCAGGTGTTGAGCACTTTGCCGCGCAGGGGCAGGATGGCCTGCGTTTCCTTGTCGCGGCCCATCTTGGCGCTGCCGCCGGCGCTGTCGCCCTCGACCAGAAAGACTTCGTTCAGCCGGATGTCGCGGCTTTCGCAGTCGGTCAGCTTGCCGGGCAGCACGGCCACGCCGCTGCCTTTGCGCTTTTCGACCTTTTGCCCGGCTTTCTGGCGCTGCTGGGCGGCCTTGATGGCCAGTTCGGCCAGCTTCTTGCCGTGTTCGATGTTGGCGTTCAGCCACAGCTCCAGCGCCGGTTTGACGAAGCTGGACACCAGGCGCACGGCATCGCGGCTGTTGAGTTTTTCCTTCACCTGACCCTGGAATTGCGGGTCGAGCACCTTGGCCGAGAGCACGAAGCTGGCGCGGGCAAACACGTCGTCGGGCATGAGCTTGACGCCCTTGGGCAGCAGGCTGTGCAGCTCGATGAAGTTTTTCACGGCCTGGAACAGGCCGTCACGCAGGCCGCTTTCGTGCGTGCCGCCCGCCACGGTGGGGATCAGGTTGACGTAGCTTTCGCGCAGCACGGCACCCTGCTCGGTAAAGGCCAGGCACCATGCCGCACCTTCGCCCTGGGCGAAGGTGTCGTCCTGGGCATCGGCAAAGCCTTCGCCTTCCAATAAAGGCAGCAAGGGGTCGGCGGCCAGCGACTGGCCCAGGTAGTCTTTCAGGCCGCCCTTGTATTGCCAGCTTTGCGTGTCGCGGGTTTTTTCATTGGCCAGGGTGACGCTCACGCCCGGCATCAGCACGGCCTTGGAGCGCAGCAGGTGCACCAGTTCGCCCAGCGGCAGTTGAGCGCTGTCGAAGTAGCGTGCATCGGGCCAGACACGCACGCTGGTGCCCTGCTTGCGCTCGCCGCCTTGCAAAGGGCGGCGCTGCAACGGCTCCACCACGTCCCCGCCGGAAAACGCCAGGCTGGCCGCCTCGCCCTCGCGGTGGACGGTGACTTCCAGCCGGGTGGAAAGGGCATTCGTCACGCTCACACCCACGCCGTGCAGGCCGCCGGAGAAGCTGTACGCACCGCCGCTGCCCTTGTCGAACTTGCCGCCCGCGTGCAGGCGGGTGAAGACCAGCTCCACCACCGGGGCGTTTTCTTCCGGATGCAGGCCGAAGGGGATGCCGCGCCCGTCGTCCTCCACGCTGATGGAGCCGTCCAGGTGCAGGGTGACGCGGATTTTTTTGCCGAACCCGGCCAGGGCTTCGTCGGCAGCGTTGTCGATGACCTCCTGCACGATGTGCAGCGGGTTGTCGGTGCGGGTGTACATGCCGGGGCGCTGCTTGACAGGCTCCAGACCCTTGAGCACGCGGATGGAGCGTTCGGAATATGCGGAAGCAGAAACGGAAGCGGCAGCAGAAGAAGGGGATGTATCGGCCATATGGGCGCGGATTGTAATTCTGCCGCCAGTAACTGTATAAATAAACAGTCAATAACACCCAGCGATGGCACGCCTCCCCAAAGCCGCTGCCCCGGCGGGAGCAAAGGCCAGCGGTTTTCGCTACATTCGCAGCCTTATGCAAAAAAGCAATATAGAAATTTCTCCCGCCACGCCCCAACGGCTTCCCATGCTGCAAGTGCTGCTGTGCGCGGGCATGGTGGTCACGCTGTCCATGGGCATCCGCCACGGTTTTGGCCTGTGGCTGCAGCCCATCACCCAGGACATGGGCTGGAGCCGCGAGTCCTTCTCGCTGGCCATTGCGGTGCAGAACATGGCGTGGGGGGTGTTGGGCATCTTTGTCGGCATCCTGGCCGACCGCTGGGGCGCATTCCGGATTTTGCTGGCAGGCTCGGCCCTCTACGCCCTGGGCCTGGCGGGGATGGCTTTGGCGCCGAATACCGGGCTGTTCATCCTGAGCACGGGCCTGATCATCGGCGCGGCCCAGTCCGGCACCACCTACGCCGTGGTGTATGGCGTGCTGGGGCGGCAAATCCCGGCATCCCGGCGCAGCTGGGCCATGGGCATCACGGCGGCCGCCGGTTCGTTCGGGCAATTCTTCATGGTGCCGGTGGAAGGGGGGCTGATCACCCGGCTGGGCTGGAGCAATGCCTTGCTGGTGCTGGCCTTGGTGGCGTTGCTGATCGGCGTCCTGGCCTTCGGCCTGCGGGAGCCGGGCTTTGGCAAAGGCCAGTCGCCAGCGCCCCGCACCCAGACGGTGGTGGAAGCGCTCAAGGAAGCCTGCGGTCACTCCAGCTTCGTGCTGCTGACGCTGGGCTACTTCGTCTGCGGTTTTCAGGTGATGTTCATCGGCGTGCACATGCCCAGCTATCTCAAGGACTTCGGCATGGCCCCGCAGGTGGCCAGCTACAGCCTGGCGCTGATCGGGCTGTTCAACATTTTCGGCACCTATATCGCCGGCAACCTGGGGCAGCAGATGCCCAAGCAGTATTTGCTGTCGGGCATTTACGGGCTGAGGGCGGTCGCTACCGTGCTGTTCCTGCTGGCCCCGCTGTCGCCCTGGTCGGTGTACGCCTATGCGGCCATCATGGGGTTCTTATGGCTCTCGACCGTGCCGCTGACCAATGGCATCCTGGCGCAGATTTTTGGCGTACAGCACCTGTCCATGCTGGGCGGCATCACCTTCTTCAGCCACCAGGTGGGCAGCTTCATGGGCATCTGGCTGGGCGGCTATCTGTACGACACCCAGGGCAATTACGACATGGTCTGGTACCTGGTGATTGCGCTGGGCGTGGCCGCCGCCCTGATCAACATGCCGGTGCGCGAAACTGCCGTCGCACGCCCGCCGCTGCCAACGGCATCGACACCATGACCCCCGAACAAGCTCCGGCCCCCGCCTCCCGCCAGCGCCCGGTTTGGCTGCGGGCGCTGGCCTGGCTGGCGGCTGCGCTGGTCCTGCTGGCCGTGTTCGGCCTGTACCTGGAGCCGGATTTCATGCTCACCATGGCCGATCAGGTCTGGGCCTGCTTCTAATCGGCGCAGCCTTGCTTGCCATCCGTGCGTGCCAGCCACAGCCCCGGGGCCACGCGCCAGGCCAGCAGGGCAAAGGCGACGCACCACAGCGCCGCCGCCACGGCCAGCCCCAGGCCGTTGCTGCCCAGCACGGCGGCAGCGGCCCGCCATACGGTGGCGGTGAGCAGCACGGCACCGCCCAGGCCCAGCCAGGGGCCGGGGTCGGAAGGCCGCCCGACGTGGGCGCGGCCCGCAATCGACAGCACGATGAAAATCCCCAGCCCGATGGCCCCCATGGTCAAGAAGTGCCGCCCGGCACTGCTGCCGCCATCGAGCCAGCCCAGTTGTGCCGCCCCCAACGCGCCGTAGCCCAGCGCCATGCACCAGTACATGGCGTAGAGCAGCGCGGGAAAGCGCTTCTTCCACAGCGGGCGGCCCACATGCCAGTCGTTGAGCAGGTTGAGCATGGCCGCCGCTGCGGCCAGCCCCAGCCAGCCCGTCACCGGCTGCCAGGGGGCGATGAATTCGGCCACGGTATAAAAACCGATGCACAGCGCCGCCAGGGTGCGCCAGGGGGGCCGCGCCAGATAGGGGTCGGCGCCGGGGGTGATCTCGTCGATGGCGTTGTTCACGATGCGCATGGAGATGCGGCTGGCCGCCACGACGATGAGCAGCATCAGCACGCCCACCGTGGCATCCAGCCAGCGCAGGCCCGGCAGGCCGCGCAGGGCATCGCTGTAGAACCCGGCGCTGGTCACGGCCAGGGCCAGCACCAGCCAGGCAAACGCCCAGTGCCGCCGCCCGACGGCGGTCTTGAGGGCCGGCAGCAACACCCAGGCCACACCCAGCAGCAGCGCCAGCTGGCTTGCCCCCGCCAGCACCAGGGCGGGCAGCCCCAGCGCCCCGGAGGCCCAGAACCCCAGGCGCACCAGCAGCCACAGCCCGACCAGCACGCGCAACTGGCGGCAGGTGCCGCAGGCCACGCCGGTGAATTCCGGCAAGGCCGTGAGCGCAAAACCGGCCACCGCCGCCACGGCAAAGCCCAGCACCAGTTCATGCGCGTGCCAGACGACGGCCCCGCCCGCCACGGCAGGCGCGGGCCAGCCCCAGGCCAGCACCCCGCCCCACCACAGCAGCAAGGGGATGGCGCAGACCAGGGCCAGCAGGAAGAACGGGCGCATGGCGCAGATCCACACGGGATGCCGGCTACGCAAAGGAGAAAGATCGAGATTCATCATTTCGAGAACAACAAGAAGAAGCGCAGCCTTTGAACAAGCATGTCTTTACCGATTCCGAGAGCAACAAGAAAAAGCGCAACCTTTGAACAGGCATGTCTCTACCGATTCATATTTGCCGTGGCTGCCTGAGCGCAGCGCCCGCAGGGCGCGAAGCGAGTTCCACGGCAGGTATTCACGCTGCGCAGCACGCCTTCTTTGCGTCCTTTCTTGCGCGGGCAAGAAAGGATGTCGCCTGCCGGGGCGAGACCCGGCCAGCAGAACGAAAAAATATAGCTTCTACCGCTTACATTCATTTGATTTAAAGAATAAAAATATCAAAGAACCATTATTTACATGCAGAAGATGCTATCAACTTAATTAATCACCCCTGATCCCACATCCTGCCACTGCCCCAGGGAACCATCCGCCGCCAGCCCCGTCCCCGGCAATTCAAACGCCGCACGCACCCGGGGGTGCTGTTGCAACTCGGCAGCGCAGCGGTACACCAGGTCATCGTTGCGGGCCAGCGCTGCGCCCGCAGGCTGGTAGTGCGCCACGATGCGCCCCGGGCCGGGGGCCATGACCAGTACGTCGTCGGCCAGCCGCACGGCTTCCATCAGGTCGTGGGTGATCAGCAATACCGCCATGCCGCTGGCCGCCTGCTGCTCCAGCAGCAACTGGTGCAACTGGTAGCGCAGGCCCACGTCCAGGGCGGAAAACGGCTCGTCCATCAGCAGCAGCTTGGGCGCCAGCACCAGGGCACGGGCCAGGGCCACGCGGCTTTGCATCCCACCCGAAAGTTCTGCCGGGTACTGCGCCAGCGACAGTTCGGGCAGGCCCAGCGCCAAAGCCATCTGCCGCGCCTGCGCGTGCCGCTGGCGCTTGTCCACGCCCCGGGCTTTCAGGGCCAGGGCGATGTTGTCCAGCACCGCCATCCAGGGCAGCAGGCGCGGCTGCTGGAACATGACCGCCGTGGGGGCAAAGGGCTGGGTAATGCGCCCCTCCTGCACCTCCAGCAGCCCGGCGCACAGATGCAGCAGCGTGGTCTTGCCGCAGCCGGACGGGCCGACCAGCGCCACGGTGCGGCCTGCGGGCACGCGCAGCGCGACATCCTCCAGAATCACCGTCGGGCCATAGGCATGGCGCAGGGCGTGAACGCGTAGTTGGTGCGTATTTGCTGCTGTCATGCTCCGGCCTCGCGCCAGCGTTCCAGTTCGCGCTTGATGGGTTCGAGCACGCCGTACTCCAGAATCAGCAGGATGCCGACCACGGCACAAATCCAGGCCAGGGAGGCGCCCATGTCCAGGTGCGAGCGCGACACGGCCAGCTCGGCACCCACGCCGTCACTGGTGGCCAGCAGCTCGGCCATCACTGCCACCTTCCACGACGACCCCAGGGCCGTGATCCACGCCGGGAACAGGTAGGCCGCCACGTGGGGCAGGTAGACGTCCAGCAGGCGCATCCGCCAGGGCAGCCGGTAGGCACGAGCCATGTCTTTCAGGTGCAAATCCAGCGTGCGCGTGCCTTGCAGGGCACCGATGAAGACCACCGGCAGGCAGGCGACAAACACGGTGAACACCGGCGTGCCGTCGCCCGCGCCAAACCACAGCATGGCCAGCACCAGCCAGGCAATGGGCGGCATGCCCAGCAGCAAGGTGACCCAGGGGCGGGCCATCATCGCTGCCGTCATCGACAGGCCGGCCAGCATCCCCAGGCCGCTGCCCACGGCCACGGCCAGCAGCAGCCCGGTCAGGGCGCGACGGGCGGTGATCCACAATTGCGGCCACGCTGCCCCCGATTGCAGCAACTGCCCCAGAGTGGCAAAGGTGGTGCGCGGGTCCGGCAGGATGAGTTCGCCGTAATACGCCGCGCCCAGCTCCCACAGGGCGATAAAAAGCAAAAGGCTGGCGCCTGCGCCCCAGCCACCCCACAGATACGCGGGCATCCCGCGCAACAAGCGCCACAACACCCCCACCGCTAGCCCCCGAACAATCCGGCATCGGGCAGCTTGCCGCCGAGCAGGCTGGGGTTTTGCGCAAACAGTTGTTGGTAGAAGAAGTCGATATCCGCCCGCGCCGCAGCCACCGGCACGGCCTCCAGCTGGCTATGCGGCAAGGCATCGGCCACCGCCTCGGGGGTCAGCAGGTCGACGTACTGCGCCACCAGCTTGCCGCATTCCAGCGGGTTGGCCCGGCACCAGGCGACCGAAGCGGCATACGCCTTTTGCACGGCAGCCAGCACCTCGGGGTGCTGGCGCACCGCGCCCACGGCGGCAATCCCGGCCTGCGGAATGCGCGGCGGACGGTTGAACAGCCGCCCCCATTCCTGCTGCAGATCGGCCCCCCGGTGCAGCTCCGGCGCCACCACGCTGACGGGGAACGACTGGGTTTTGTGCAGCGCCATCGACACCCCCGGCTCCACCAGCAGGGCATGGCGCACGCGCCGGGTAATCAGGAGCTGCATGGCCTCCATGGGCGAGGGCACGTAGCGCAGCTGCATGTCACGCTGGGCGTTGATGCCCTGCTTGGCCGTGAGCAGCTGCAGCATGATGTCCGGCATGTCGCCCCGGTACGGCACGGCGATTTCCTCGCCCTTGAAATCGGCCAGGGCCTTGCGCTGCTCATCGCGAGTGACGATCCACAGCGCCCCCCAGGTGGAGATGTTCAGGAGCTGCACCCCCGCGCCCCGGTTGTAGAGGTTGGCCGCCACGTTGCTCGGCATGGCCAGGATGTCGGCCTTTTTGCCGATGGCCATCACGCGCAACTGGTCGGGATCACGCCACGGGGTGAACACGGTCTTGGCGGCCACGCCCGCCAGGGCATTGCTTTGCGCCATGTGGATCAGCGGGGCCGAGACGATAGCCGGCGGCCCCGACAGCGTGAGCTGCGGCAAAGTATCCGCCGCCCAGGCGCCGGGCCAAACCGCCGGGGCCAGGGCAGCTGCCCCGGTTTGCAGCCATTGGCGGCGATTCATACGATCCATCGCGGACATAGCCATCCTTTTTTAGAACTGGTAATTCAGGCCCACCGACACGCTGCGGCCGACCCCCGGCAAGTAACCGGGCTGGGCGGCAGTGGCTTGATTGCGGATGGCAAAGCTGCTGGCGTAACGGCGATCGGTGAGGTTTTCCGCCATCAGGTAAGCCTTCCACGGGCCTTGGTTCCACTGGAGTTTAAAGCCCAGCAAGGCGTAGCTGTCCTGCGTGCTGCCCGCAGTGTTGGCGTGGTCGATGGGGGTGTCCCTGGGCATCCAGCGCAGATTCGGGCCGACGCGCCAGGTGCCGCTGGGGGTGGCGATGCGCCACAGCACTTCGGCATTGATCAAGTGGCGCGGCACCCCGGCGATGCGGTTGCCGGCGTAGATGCCGTCCTTGAAGCGGAAGTCGCTGACCGTCCAGGAACCGCGCCAGTCCAGAGCGCTCTGTCCCAGGGCAAAGCTGCCGTTCAACCCGGCCTCGATGCCCTGGTGGCGGGTGCCGCCCTGGTAATTGGTGGTGCTGGCGGCAAGGCTGACGGGGTCGGTCACGCTCATGATTTCATCGGCGACGTGGCTGCGGTACACGGCCAGTTGCCAGTGCGTGGCGCGGTTGCCCTCGCCCCATTGGCCCTGGCCGCCCAGCTCCCAGGTGGTGGCGCGTTGCAGCTTCAGCTTGGTCAGGCTGCTGTTGGCCGTCGCAGGATTGCCCGGGTTGGGCACCCCGCCCGCGACGATTTCCCAGAAAGTGGGCGCTTCCTGGCTGCGGCTGATATTGGCCCACAGGCGGGTGCTGGGCGTAAGCTGCCAGTTCAGCCCCAGTTTGGGCGTGGCGAACGTCCATTGCTGGTCGAGCTGCTGGCCGGTCTGGCGGCTGGCCGCATCGCGGCGTTGCTGGCTCCAGCCCAGTTGGCCCACCAGGCTCCAGGCCGGGGCAAATTGCCAGTGGGCGCCCACCTGGCCCTGCAGGTTTTCTGCCGTCAGGTCGTAGTCGCCAAAGCGCTGCAGATCGCTGCCGTTGGCCGGGCTGACGGCATTCAGCGTCCGGTCCATGTCGCTGCGCGACCACGACAGCGCCGTATGCCATTGCAGGCCTGCGCCCACCTGGCCATCGGCCCGCCACTGCGCCCCGAAGGTGTTGCTGTCGGTGCGGGTGCTGACCGCCGGGTCTTTGAACCAGTCGTCCGTGTCCTGCCAATACACGCCGACCTCCTGGCGCAGCGCATCGCTGCCCCAGCGCGTGCGGTTGGCCAGCCGCAATTGCCGGGTTTCGCGCCGGGGGTCGCGCTTGTAGATGTTGATGGCCATGTCCTGCGGGGTATTGCCGTCGCCCATCACCCCCTTGGGGTTGCTGTGTACCCGGTCTTTGGGCACGACGTTGGGGATTTCAAACTCCAGATCCGTCCACGACAGATAGGTGCGGTTTTCCACCCCGCCGCGTTGGAAGCCGACGTTGGCGTGCAGCGCATCGCGCCGGGAGGCGCTGTGGTGGCGGTAGCCGTCAAAGCGGTCGCTGCTGACGCTCACGCGCCCATCCCACTGCTGGCCGACCAGGCCGAAGGCCCCTTGCAGGGCCTTGCGGCCAAAGCTGCCAACTTCGGCCCGCACCAGGCCTTTTTGATCGACGCCGGTGAGCGACTGGAAATCCAACTCCCCGCCCAGGGTCGTCGCGCTGGGCGTGAGCGTGTTCGCACCCCGGCGGGCGCTGACCAGGGCGGCGTTGCGCGGCTCCAACGTGCCGATGACGAAGGAGCCATCGGCCTCGTTCAGCGGCAAGCCATCCTGCAGCAGCACGACGCCCCGATTGACCGGATTGCTCTGGATGCCCGAACCGCGAATCGACAGGCGCGGCTGGTCGGTCGCGCCGAAAAAGTCCTGCAGCACGATGCCGGGCTGGTAGTCCAGCGCATCGCGCAAGGTGGCCAGACGCCCTTCCTGCTGGGGCTGGGCCAGATTGGTGCCGCCGGGCAGTTTTTCCAGGCGCTTGCGCTCACGCTCGACCGACGGGGCCAGGGGCAGGCTGCCTTCCTGGCCGGCACGCACCGTCACATCGGGCAGCACCGCCGTCGTTTGGGCGCCCGCCCAGCCAGGGGCGGCAATACAGGTTGCGGCAGCGGCCCAGGCCAGGGGACGCAAGGCGCAGTGGAAGCGGGCAAAAGTGGACATGGCAAAAGATAGAAAATAGATTCATCTATTTTATTGTTGCCAACAGTTAATAAGATTGATTTGCATCAATTTTATGAATTTCGCAATGTAAAGCCGTGCCACCCCTGCGCCAGCGCGGCCTGCTGTTCTGCCGTCCAGTGCCACGGCACGGCATCCGGGGTGCGGCACTGCTGCACCGCCCAATGGCGCACACCCCGGGCTTGCAGGCTGCGCCCCAGGGCCAGCAGATCGGCGAAGGGAAACAGGCCGGGGTGCCAGGTGGTGCGGCACTCGAAAACCACGCCGTTGGCAAGCAGGCATTGCAGACCGGCCCAGGCCTTGGCGCCGCTGCCGGGGGTGGCGGTGATGCGGGCGTAGTCGCCTTCCGGCGCCTTGATGTCCAGCCCCACCCAGTCCAGGTGCGGCAGGGCAGCAGACAGGCGCTCGGGGTACATGCCGCCGGTGTGCAGGCCGGTGGCAAAGCCGAGCGAGCGCACCTCCTGCAACGCGGCCACTAGGCCGGGTTGCAGCAGCGGCTCGCCGCCGGAGAAGACCACCGCATCCAGCAGCCCCTGGCGCTGGCGCAAAAAGGCCAGCACCGCGCCCCACGCCATCGCCGCAGGCGCGGTGGCGTCGAGCAGGTCGGGGTTGTGGCAATAGCCGCAGCGCCAGGGGCAGCCCTGGCAGAACACCACGGCGGCGAGCTTGCCGGGAAAGTCGATGCTGGTCATGCGCGTCAGGCCGCTGACGCGCAGGGCTGCGGAGGAATGGAGAATGCGGTGGCCCATGGGTCAGATTCCGTTCCCCCTGCTTTTACTTCTCGGCAAAAAACTGCCGCTCGTGGTGCTCGCCTTGCTTGCCGATGTTGAAGCTGGCCACCGGGCGGTGGTAGCCCATGACGCGCGTCCAGACTTCGCAGGGCTGGCGTTCGGAATCAAGCAATTGCACGACAGCGGTCAGGGCGGCGGTTTCGGGGGTAGAGAGTGCGTTCATCGTGGTTTCTTTCAATTGAATAAAGGGATAGCTTGTTCCGCTGGTGTTCATTGGATTTCAAAGATAAAAATATCTAAAAACACCTATTTATCAGCGGTAAAAGCTATGGTTTTCATCATGCTGCCTGCAACTGCTGGCGGCGGCGCTTGTCTGCCAAGCGCTCTTCATCGCACTTGGGGCAGAAGGGGTGCTCCCCGGCAAGGTAGCCGTGCTGGGGGCAAATCGAGAAGGTGGGCGTGACCGTGATGTAGGGCAGCCGAAAGCGCGTGAGCGAGCGCCGCACCAGCTCGCGGCAGGCGGCGCCGCTGGACAGGCGCTCACCCATATACAGGTGCAGCACCGTGCCGCCGGTGTATTTGGTTTGCAGGCTTTCCTGGCGCTGCAGCGCTTCGAACGGGTCGTCGGTAAAGCCCACGGGCAGTTGCGAGCTGTTGGTGTAGTAAGGCTGCTCGGGCGTGCCTGCTTGCAGGATGTCCGGCCAGCGCTTTTTGTCTTCCTTGGCAAAGCGGTAGGTGGTGCCCTCGGCCGGGGTGGCCTCCAGGTTGTAGAGGTGGCCGGTTTCCTCCTGAAAGGCGACGATGCGTTCGCGCACATGGTCCAGAAGGCGCACGGCAAAGGCATGACCCCAGTCGCTGGTGATGTCGTGCACGTTGCCGGTGAAGTTGCGCACCATCTCGTTGATGCCATTCACCCCGAGGGTGGAGAAGTGGTTGCGCAGCGTGCCCAGGTAGCGCTTGGTGTAGGGGAACAGGCCCTCGTCCATCAGCTCCTGAATGCGCTGGCGCTTGATCTCCAGACTGTCCTTGCCCAGCGCCAGCAGGCGATCGAGCGCCGCCAGCAGCGCCGCCTCGTCGCCCGCATGCAGGTAGCCCAGGCGGGCGCAATTGACGGTGACCACGCCCACGCTGCCGGTCTGCTCGGCGCTGCCGAACAGGCCGTTGCCGCGCTTGAGCAGTTCGCGCAAGTCCAGCTGCAGGCGGCAGCACATGGAGCGCACCATGTGCGGCTCCAGCTCGGAATTGACGAAGTTCTGGAAGTACGGCAGGCCGTACTTGGCCGTCATGTCGAACAGCAGGTCGGCGTTGGCGCTCTCCCAGGGGAAGTCCTTGGTGATGTTGTAGGTGGGGATGGGGAAGGTGAACACCCGGCCCTTGGCGTCGCCCGTGGTCATGACGTCGATGTAGGCACGGTTGATCATGTCCATCTCGGCCTGCAGGTCGCCGTAGCTGAACGGCATTTCCACCCCGCCGATCACCGGCACCTGCTCGCGCAGGTCCTCGGGGCACGTCCAGTCGAAGGTCAGGTTGGTGAACGGCGTCTGCGTGCCCCAGCGCGAGGGCACGTTCAGGTTGTAGATCAGCTCCTGGATGCACTGGCGCACCTCGGCGTAGTCCATGCCGTCCTTGCGGATGAAGGGCGCCATATAGGTGTCGAACGAGGAGAACGCCTGCGCCCCGGCCCACTCGTTCTGCAGCGTGCCCAGAAAGTTCACGATCTGCCCGACGGCCGAACTCATGTGCTTGGCCGGCCCGGCCTCGACCTTGCCCGGCACGCCGTTCAGGCCTTCGTGCAACAGCGTGCGCAGCGACCAGCCCGCGCAGTAGCCGCTCAACATGTCCAGATCGTGGATATGCAGGTCGCCGTTGCGGTGCGCCTCGCCGATTTCCGGCGCGTAGACGTGCGAGAGCCAGTAGTTGGCCGTCACCTTGCCCGCCACGTTCAGGATCAGCCCGCCCAGGGAGTAGCCCTGGTTGGCGTTGGCATTCACCCGCCAATCAGCACGGGTGAGGTATTCGTTGATCGCGCTTTGCACATCCACCTGGATGGGGCTCTCGGCCTGAACCTTGGCCTGCGTTGCGATGGGGGACATAAACACTCCAAAACACTAGATGTAGCGTTTATCGTATTTTCAAAACACTAGATATGGGTTTGTACCAGATCAAAGAAACGACCTTCACCGACACCGGCAGCAGGGGTATTCAAATGTTTCCAGACCCGCCCGCCGGTCCGGATGCGTACCGCGCGGGCCACCTGTTTTTGCACCAATCCCGATCAAATTTCTCAACAACACACCGGCAAGATTTGACAAATATCAGGTCATCTTGTTGGCAAAAAAACTACATTCCAATGATTTTTCATATTGCGGTTGCTCCATGTCTGCTTCTTCCAGCCCCACCCCGACCCTGCCGCCAGCGCCCGAGCTGGTCTGCCCCGCTGGCAGCCTGCCAGCACTGAAAGCCGCCATCGACGGCGGCGCCGATTGCGTTTACCTGGGCCTGCGTGATGCCACCAATGCCCGCAACTTCGCCGGCCTGAACTTCGACGAAAAAGCCATCCAGGAAGGCATCGCCTACGCCCACGGCCGGGGCCGCAAGGTGCTGATGGCGCTGAACACCTACCCCCAGGCCAGCAACCCCGCGCCCTGGCGCTCGGCGCTGGACCGGGCCGCCGCCTGGGGCATCGACGCCGTCATCCTGGCCGACCCCGGCCTGATGCGCTACGCCACCGACAAGCACCCCCAACTGCGCCTGCACCTGTCCGTGCAAGGCTCGGCCACCAACCACGACGCCATCAACCTGTACCAGCAGCAGTTCAACATCCAGCGTGCGGTGCTGCCGCGCGTGCTGTCGCTGGAGCAGGTCAAGCAGGTCGCGCAGCGCACCAGCGTGGAGATCGAGGTCTTCGGCTTCGGTAGCCTGTGCGTGATGGTGGAAGGGCGCTGCGCCCTGTCCTCCTACGCCACGGGCGAATCGCCGAACACGCATGGCGTGTGCTCGCCCGCCAAGTTCGTGCGCTGGAAGGACACCCCCACCGGGGTCGAATCGCGCCTGAACGGCGTGCTGATCGACCGCTACGGCCAGGGCGAGAACGCGGGCTACCCCACGCTGTGCAAGGGCCGCTTCGACGTGGGCGAGGAAAGCAACTACTACGCCCTGGAAGAGCCCACCAGCCTGAACACCCTGGAGCTGCTGCCCCAGCTGGTGAAGATGGGCGTGCGTGCCTTCAAGATCGAAGGCCGCCAGCGCAGCCCCGCCTACGTGGCGCAGGTCACCAAGGTCTGGCGCGAGGCCATCGACCACTGCATGGCGCAAGGCCACCTGTACGCCCCCAAAACGGCGTGGATGGCCAGCCTCGACCAAGTGGCCGAAGGCCAGCAGCACACCCTGGGCGCCTACCACCGGCCCTGGAAATAAACCATAGCTGGCTGCGCTTGCTCCATAAGCAGCAACGCCTTATTTAATCCATATTTTCGATTGACATGATGAAGCTATCCCTCGGCCCGGTGCAGTACTACTGGCACCGCGACACGATTTTCGAGTTCTACCAGGCCATGGCCCAAACGCCCGTGGACATCGTTTACCTGGGCGAAGTGGTCTGCTCGCGCCGCCGCGAGCTGCGCCACAGCGACTGGCTGGACATCGCCCACATGCTGCGCGATGCGGGCAAGGAGGTCGTGCTCTCGACCATGGTGCTGCTGGAATCGACCAGCGACGTGGCCGACATGCACAAGATCGTGCGCGAAGCACAATTCCCGATCGAAGCGGGCGACATGGGCGCAGTGCACAACCTGGCGGGCAAACGCCCCTTCGTCGCCGGGGCGCAGCTCAACCTGTTCAACCAGGACGCCCTGGCCTGGATGGCCAGCCTGGGCGCCACGCGCTGGGTCATGCCGCTGGAGATGCGCTGCAGCGATCTGGCCGTGCTGCAAACAGGCCGCCCCGCCGGGCTGCAAACCGAGGTCTTTGCCTATGGCCGGATGCCGCTGGCCTTCTCGGCCCGGTGCTTCACCGCCCGCCACTACAACCTGCCCAAGGACGACTGCGGCTTTCGCTGCATCGAGCACGCCGACGGCCAACTGCTCAAAAGCCGCGAGGGCGAGGCCTTCCTCACCCTGAACGGCATCCAGACCCAGTCGGCCAAGGTCCACAACCTGATTGCCGACGTGCCGCAACTGGCCAGCCTGGGCGTGGACGTGCTGCGCCTGTCGCCCCAAGCGCAGCACATGGCCGACATCGTGGCCGCCTTCGATGCCGCCCGCCAGGCCGATGCCCCGCTGCCCGATGCCGTTGCCGCCATGCGCCCCTTCATGCCAGCCGACTCCTGTAATGGCTACTGGCATGGCCGCCCCGGCATGGACCTGATCGAACCCGCCCTGGCCACCGCCTGAAAACATCCCTGGAAGCAAAGGACTTGCCATGACCGCCGCCCCGCCCGCCCCCTTCACC
>CABIIJ010000007.1 GCA_902175065.1 uncultured Comamonas sp.
TGCGCCCTGGTTGGTGCCGCTGTTGTTGCCCTGGCTGGCCGGGCCGCTGCCGTCGCAGGGCGAGCCGCTTGCGCTGGGTTTGCAGCTGCCGCCTGCGCCGGGGCCTGCACCGCCGTCAGCATCGCCCAGGATGGGCGGCTGCGTGGTGCCGGCACAGCTTTGGCGCGTGGGGTCGCAGGTGCTGTCGCCCATGCCGGGGAGCTGGATTTGTCCAAGAGCTGAGAAGCTGAACAGGAGGGTGCCTAGAACCAGCAGGCGGCGCAGGTGGGGGGACATGGTCATGGCGGTGCTTTAGTCGAGGACAAGGCCGGTTGCGGTGTCGTTCAGACCGACAAGCTCAGGGGCGGGTTGAAAGATGCTCAGGTCCTGGGCCTGGCCGATGGCACGTAATTCTTCGTAGAAGCTGGGTACGGTGTCGCAACCGGTGAAGCACCCGCGCACTTTGTGATCGGCACCATAGCCTTGCTGGTGAAAGCGCAGGATTTCCTGCATCTGGATTTTTCCGCCTTCCATGCCGGTGACTTCGGTGACGCTGGTGACCATCCGGGTGCCGCAGGCAAAGCGGGTCTGCTGGACGATGATGTCCACTGCGCTGCTGATTTGTTCGCGGATGGCTTGCAGCGGCAGTTCCATGCCGGCCATCAGCACCATGGTTTCCAGACGCGCCAGTGCATCGCGCGGGGTGTTGGCGTGCAGGGTGGTGAGCGAGCCTTCGTGCCCGGTATTCATGGCTTGCAGCATGTCCAGCGCTTCGGCGCCCCGGCATTCCCCGACCACGATGCGGTCGGGCCGCATCCGCAAGGTGTTGCGTACCAGATCGCGAATGTGCACCGCACCGCGCCCTTCGAGGTTGCTGGGGCGGCTTTCCAGGCTGATCAGGTGTTCGTGGTTGAGTTGCAGCTCGGCAGCATCTTCGATGGTGATGATGCGTTCGTGCCCGGGGATGAAGTTGGAGAGGATGTTCAGCAGCGTGGTCTTGCCCGACCCGGTGCCGCCCGAGACGATGACGTTCTTGCGGGCAACAACGCAAATTTCCAGAAAAGCAGCCATGGCAGCGCTGATGGAGCCTATGCGCACCAAGTCTTGGGCCTGGAGTTTGCGTTTGGCGAATTTGCGGATCGTCAGGCATGGGCCTTTGAGCGCCAGGGGCGGGATGATGGCGTTGACGCGCGAGCCGTCCTTGAGCCGGGCGTCCACCATGGGCGAGGATTCGTCGATGCGTCGCCCCAGCGGGGTGACGATGCGTTCGATGACGCTCAGGACGGCACGGTCGCTGGTGAATGTCATGGGGTGCCTGATGAGTCGGCCAGAGCGTTCGATGTAGATTTCGTCGAAGCGGTTGACCATGATTTCACTGACGCCGTCGTCGTCCAGCAGGTCTTCCAGCGGCCCCAGGCCGATGGCTTCCGCCAGTACCTGGCGCAGCAGTTGCTGGCGGTTGATTTCGGGTGGTATCTGCGCTTCCAGTTCGGCGATGATTTCTTCGATCAGGGCACTGGTTTCCTTGCGCAGGAGCTCATCGCTCATGCTGGAGATGTCATGGCGGCGCAGATCCATGGTGTCCAGCAGTTTGGCGTGGACTTTTTTACGCCATTCAAATTCCAGTTGTTGTTGATGCTGGTTGGGTAAAACCACCAGCTGGTTGGCGGGCTGGGGTGTTGGCCCCTCCGGCGGGGATGGGGTGGCTGCGCCTGCCTGGGCACGCAAGGCTGCGCGGTGCGCGTCTTCGCGGATGGCCTCTGCCTGTGCGTGCCGTGCTGCAGCCGTGCTGGAGCGCTGACGCTCTGGCGGCTGGTCGGGTCCGGCATGTTGGCCGTGGGGATGATTGTTACCTTTACCGCTGCCGTCCTGGCGTTCTGCCTGTGCTGCGTCCTTGGCCTGTGCGTCAAGCCGCACCCGCAGCCGAAAAGGGCCAATGCCGATGTCGTCGCCGGCCTTGACGGGGCCGTATTGCAGGTCGATGCGCTCTCCGTTGACCAGGACGCCGCCAAAGGCGCCCAGGTCTTCCAGAAGAATGCCTGCCGGGGTGAGGAACAGCCGCGCATGTTCCTTGGCCACGCGCCAGCTTTCCAGGCGGATTTCAGCCTGGCCTGCGCGGCCAATGATGGCTTCCCCGGGGGCGAGAAGGCGCTCGACCTCCCCGTTGGGCTTGTGGATCTGTACTTGGATGTGTGACATGGCGTGCCGGGGCGGGGTTATTCGTGAGTGGATGGCGTGCGTTCTGCCTGCGGCAGCAGTTGCACCGGTTGCAGCCAGGGCGAGGCCACCCAGCCGCGCTGGCCCTGGTACTGCACGGCAGTCCATGCGCCACGCTCCGGTACGGCCAAGGCGTCCACGATCTGGTCTTCGGGAATGAAGGTTTGCACCGGTGCGTTGCGGTCGGGGGTCAGCATCAGGGGCAGCATTCGCGCCAGTACCCGGTAGCTGCCAGCCGTTGGCAGGCCATCGAGCGTCAGTGCCGTGCCTGCAGCCAATGGCACGGGCTGTGCCGCAGGAAGGGGCTGGGTGGACACAGGTTCCAGCTCCAGGCGCACAGGCGTGACCCAGGTGCGCTGCACCCAGCCCTGCATGGTGCCGGTCTGCACGGGCAGCCAGTCCCGGGAGACGGTTTCATCCGTCGGCTGGACACGCAGGGTGACTACCGCACCCCGGTCGAGCAGCAGCAGGCTGCGTCCTTTCAGGTCCGGGCGGGCACGCAGCGCCAGGCCGTCCTGCAAGACCCGGAAGGTGCTGCCCTTGTTGGCGTCGAAGGGGGTGGCTACCACCAGCGGGGGCTGTGGTATCGCTTCCGTTTCATTTGCCGTGTGTTCTGGTACCTCGTCGGGGGATATTGCGGTGGCGGGGGAAATGTCCGGGCGGGCCATATCCACTCCTGGCTGCAAGGGGTTGCTCAGGTAGGGCGCTGCGCCAAGCCGCTCCTGCAGGCGCTCGGTGGTGCGTTCGATGCGATCAACTATCCCGGGCGACTGGGCGTCCACTACGGTGGGTGTGACGAAGATGACCAGTTCCGTTTCTTTGTTCTGGAAGCTTTTGGAGCGGAACAGGGCACCCAGGATGGGGATGTTGCTCAGGCCCGGAACCCGGTCAGTATTGACCGATGTTTCGCGCTGGATCAGTCCGCTCAGGACAATGGTTTCGCCCTGGCGGACGTTGAATTCGGTATTTGTCTTGCGACTGAGCAGGCCCGGCCCGAACTCGGTGGAGATCGATGGGTCGATGCTGCTGACTTCGGCGGCAATCTGTGCATGGACGTTGCCGGTGTTGTCCACGCGCGGCAGGATGTCCAGCTTGACGCCGTATTGCTTGAATTCAATGGACGGTCCTTCGTTGGTGCGTACCGAGTAAGGAATCTCGCCCCCGGCAAGGAAGCTGGCGCTTGCCCCGTTGCGTGCCGACAGCTGGGGTTCTGCCAGGATGGTGGTTTTGCCCTCCTGGGCCAGGGCGTTGAGCGTGGCATTGAGGCCCAGGTTCAGCAGCGAACCGATATGCAGCGCCTTGGGCAGGGTCAGTGTGCTGCCATCGGACACGATCATGGGCGGAGTGTTTTCGGAGCCGGTTTGTACGCCGATCTGGAATCCGTCACCCCGGCCACGCCGGATGGGCGACCAGATACCCCCGACGGCCACGCCACCGGTAGCACGCCAGGACAGGCCCAGCTCCCGCAGGGCCGAGGTGGGAAATTCGACTACCTTCACGTCCAGCATGACCATCTTTTCCACCCCCAGCGTACTGGTGAAGTTCACGATCTGCGGGTAGCGCTGGGCCAGCATGTCGATGCGGGCCAGGTCGGCCATGCTCAGGCCTTCGCCCTCGACGATCACTTTGTCGCCGATGATGGATGCCCGTGCTTTGGGAATGCTGGTCAGAAATGCGGCAATCTCCCGTGCAATGCGGCTGGTGTCGCCAGGTACGATGTTGATCTTCACGCGCTGGTAGCGGCCATCGGCATTCCAGATGAACAGGCTGCTGGTGCCCATGCCGTTGGCAAACAGGATGACCTCCTTCTCGTCCAGCGCTGCGGCAGTCAGGATGCTGCCGTTGCCCACGGCGATCCGGGCCACGCCAGGGGCTGGAAATACCCGCGATTCGCCGACGAACATCTCGATCTCGGGAATCTGCCCTTCGTCGCTGGGACGTTGCACGGGTTCGTAAGGGCGTGCGCCAGGGGCTGCGATTTGTGCCTTGCGGCTGGATTTGGTGTTGCTGCGGGGCTTCAGGTGTTCGGCATAGCCGTTGATGGGCGCGGCTTGCAGCCCGCTGTCCTGAGCCATTGCAGGCATGAGTGCGGTACTGCCAGCCAGCACCAGCAAGGCGCAGCAGGCCGCCGGAATCCGGCGCAGGCGCGGCAGGCGGGGCGGTAGGTTCGGAGAAGTCGTGGATTGCATGGTGTGAATGGATGAAGCTGAAAAGAAATTACGGCCTGCCTGCTGCGCTGACCGAGGTCACGACAGTGCGGACATCCAGCCCGCCGTCCTCTGCCAGGGCATTCGCGCCATCGACCGAAGAAGGGGAGCGGGCAGCATTCATCAGGGCCGAAACAGCAGCGCCGGCCTGTGCTGCTGCGGCCTGCCGATCTGTGGAAGCAGGCGGCACATAGGCCCCCAGCCGCAGCGCTTCTGCAGGAAGGCTGCTGTTGCTTCCCCCATACAGCACGGGCACTTCCCGCACGCCGGGCGCCAGCACATCCCCGCGCCTGCGCTGGGCGATCAGGGCGGCCAGGTCGACCAGCGGCTCCGGCAACGGCTGTGTGTCCTCTGGATTGCGCAGTAATGCGGTCAGCCGCCCTTCTTCCCGGGCAATCACCACGTTCTGTGCCTGTTTCCAGTCGGTATCCAGCGTCACCGTGGAATAGATGCGCGTCTCGCCATTGCGTGATTCATCCACTGCGCGTTGCCCTGTCGCCAACACACGCACGCCTTGCAGCAAGGGGGCTGTTACTTTCTGCCGCTCTTGCTGGAATGTCACCAGCAGGTCGATCAGATCGCCCGGTTCCAGCAGGCCGGAAATGGAGTTGATCTCATCGACTGCGACCGTAATGGCGCGTCGCCCTGGCGCTACCCTGACGGAGAAGGTGGGTACTTTGCGCCCTTCCAGCATGGGCCACAGCAGCAACTCACCTCCTTTCATATGGAAGGCCAGTTCCTGCCCCTCTATGGATGCGAACTGATCCGGGCTGATGGCTAGGCTGTGCGCGTAATCCCCGGGTACTTCGCGTACAGCCAAGGTTTCTGTCGTGAGCAAAACGCCTGCCTGCAAATCCTTCTTTGCAACCACTACGCTGACCATTTCGCCCCGGGAGCGGGACTCGATTTCCCGCAGGCGACTGGACAGATAGCTACTTGCTACAAATGCAGCCAGCAAGCCAAAAGTAATGGCAACCAGTAGCACGCCAACAGTTTTAGAAGGTTTTAACGACCTTACTGAGGGCAATTTCATTCAATATCTCCAGAGATACGAGGCGCCATGCACCATGCACGCGCCCCGAAATACGCCTAAACAGGCAAAACCAGTCCCGGCCCCGGCAAAAGCCAGAGGGCAGTGAACACCACCATCCTGTGCATCAGGGAAGGGAAAAGGCGTACGCCAGCTTCGAGAACGACAAGCGCATTGCCATCAGCAACTGGCGCAACACGCTGTCGTCAGAGGCCATGCCTATCCCCAAGGTCAGGGCCAGGACGGCGCAGACCACCACGTACTCCACAGAAATACCGCCGCGCTGCCCGGCCTGGAATCTCTTGCCTTTTTCCGGCGATCTCGACATACCTATGAACACGTTCCTACTCCCTCGACGAATAAGCAATCAGGTTCAGGACAATGCTGCTGCGGCCGTCCTCCAGCCGCATCAGCACCAGGGCTGCTTCCTGGCCCTTGCCGCTGAACAGCAGGCTGCGTTCAGCCCCATTACGGGCCTCATGTCGCGCTTGCAGGCGCAAGCCCTGGCGTTCCAGTTCGCGCGTTACATGTGCCTCGTTGTAGTCCACGCCATAGCGGTTCATTGCCGCCAGGTGCAGTGCATCCTTGCCGGGTTCGCGGTCACTCAGTTCACTGACGAGCTGGGTCTGTGGCGGCAATCGGCTTGACCAATCCCGCAGCAGTGCGGGCTGCCTGTTTTCGTGGACGGACTGGCCGGTCTGCATCGTTGCCACCAGCACCTTCGTGTAGTCGGCAGAGGTTGTGCCTACCATCGCTTCCAGCTCTACCGTCAGGAAATAATCGCCCTGGCGCTGCCCCAGAACCAGCTTGCGCCCGACCTGGTTTTCGACCAACGGCCCCTGCACATGGTCCCGATACCAATCCCGCAGCGTTTGCACATTGCCCTGGGCGATATAGCCTGTGATGCGTACCGGCATGCCGTGCAGAACCATCTGGTTGCCGACCTGAAACTGCTCGACCGCAGGCGGGACAGGCAGCATCGGCCAGGTACCGGATGCAGCTTGTGCGATCGGCAGGCACGCAGCCAGCCCGATCAACACTGCAACACTTGTTCTCTGAAAAATCCCGTGCATGCGGCTGGCCTACTTGCGGGCGCGGAGGCGATCGGTGGGCACCAGGTCTTCCCAGCGCTCCAGCTTGCCGACTTCCGGCGGGCTGACATGGCCCAGCTCCAGCAATACAAACGGCAGACTCATGACCGAACTGGTGGCGTTTAATGCCTTGGTCAAATCCTGGCTGGCCCGCACTTTCTGATTGACATCGCTGGGAGAATGTCCTGTCCAGTTGCCGATCATCACCACCGTTTTGCGGCCAATCCGCAGGTCCAGCGCATCGAACGGTTCATAACTGCGAATGCCTGAGGGCAGATTCACCAACGGTACCTGTATGGCCCCCTCATACAAAGGTGGGTCGTTTAGCTTGAAAGCGCCTGCCCTCAAAAATATCCGGTCTGTATCGACATCCTGGCTCGGCCCCACGCGTACGGCGATATCGTCTATTTTCCGGATCAACGGCTTGTCGGCAGGATCACGCCAGAACAGGTTTTGGTGTGCCTTGAAATCACCCGCAGCATCCTTGGTTTTGATTGGTGCGTCAGGGTTGCTGAAAAACCGCCGACGCACTTCGATGGCCAGATCATCGGCGGGTTTGAATCCTGCCGTGGTCTGGTCATTATTTACCGTGGCGTCAAATGCAGCGTAACGGCTGCCGACCTGCACTGTGTGGCTGATGTCCTGGTATTTGGCAATCATCGGAAGCAGCAAAAGCAGTGGCATCAGTGCGATTGCGATCACAATAAATTCAACGAGTGACTGACCTTTTTGTTGGTATTTCATTGCCATATATGAAAAATTCAGTCATCCAGAATTTCTTCACTCGTTTCTTCAATCGTGAACCCGGGAGTATAAAGATGGGGGAAGAGTATTCTCTTGTCGATATAAATATCCTCTTCCACTACGGTTGCTTGGACATGCAGTCCGTTTTCTTTGAAGTTTTTGTCCACTTTTTCCAATAATATCCCTTGGTTTTCTGAACCATAGAATTCCAATGTTCTCCATTTTTCCTTGCGCGGAAGAATGCACACATGGCTTCCTGCAAGGGCATTGATGGTATCTCCGTTGTTATAAATTTTTTCAAAAATAATTTTTCTGCAATGCCCGTCTTTGACGACCCTATATTTTTCCAAAGTGCGTGAAGGCATCATATAAGCATCACCGAACTCTCCCAATAGTGCCTGCGAATAGTATTCCTGGCAGTGCCCTTCAGCAGCCTTTTTTTGAGTATAAACAATGCATACGCCAACACCAGCATATCCAATACTCATTTGAATATTGCTCGGCTTGTCGTTTATCAATTGGCAATCATCGGAAATATATATTATTCCATCCCAGCGATAAATGATTTTAAGATTTTCCGTGTAATAGATATCGAAGGAAACGGATTTTAATTTGGTGTCCGGCGGAGGCAACTTCACAGGCTTCTTCAAAATATCGCAGATATTTTTCTGCGAGCGTATCTCTGCCCATGTGGATTGATCGCTGGCATACCCTTCCAAACGTACATGGTGGCCCAGAATCTTGCCATTGCGCTCTGTATGGGAGGGCAATTTCTTTACGCGTCCCTCTTCGGCGCTGGCCGCTTTCCAACTGAACAACATCAGAAAAACCGCCGTCCACCAGAATAGCTGTATTGGTATGGATTTGTTATTTTTCATCTTCGCCTCGCCTGTTCTTTCTATTTGTGACATCTATTGCCAATCACGGCCTTGCTACCCCTTGGCGCAGCCATTGGCTGGCCACATCGCCTTCCACCAAACGGGTTTGCCAATAGGGATTGAAAAGACTGCCCAACTCCACGGGGCGGCTACGCTTGGCTCCCCAACGGTTGTCGCCATGGTCCGGCGGGCGCTCGAAGAACACTTCGGTGCCCGAAACTGCCGCCATCACACCATCGGCCAAGGTGGTTTCATACGCCGCAATGCGCGAATCTCCCCGGGTTTGAATCTGGCCGGTACTGCCATCTGTCGTTCGCAATTGATTCGCGGCCCGTGTCAGGCGTACCGAATGGCGCAGCACCGGCTCCTTGTTGCTGTTGCTGCCCGTCAGCCAGCTGGCGTTCAGGTCGTAGTAGCCGGGCAGGCCGCTGTAGCGCATATCGGGAGAATTCGTTTGCAAGGCATACCGATGCGCCGAAGGGTTGCGGGAAGAAGAGCCGCCGTAGGTGCCCGCAGGGGCTTGATTCGTCACAGATGCCTCTTGCTGGGCCATGCCGGTGGGCGTTTCCCCCTTTCGGCAACCAATGAAACGGCGTGCGCGATACCGGTGGTAAGACTGCGTATCCACCGCGTGCCACTCGTCCAGCCCCAGCAGCGCAGTCCCTCCGGCGCGATCCACATAATTGAACTTTCCGAAGCACCGGCCCAGTTGTGGAATGACGGCAGTAGAGCGCCACCTGCGCTCTTTCACAAAAGCATCGGTATATGCTCCCTCCAGTGTTACGTCTTTGAAGCGTGTGCGTTCACTGCCGTCATACCGCTTGGTAAAGGCACCCCCTGGCCCATACAGCCAATCATCCGTGCCTGCCGTTAAATCAACGGTCACATGGCCATCGCCTGCGTAATTGGCATCTGCCACGCTTTGCATGATGCGGTGGCGTTCGGCAACAAAACCGGTGTGCAATATTTGCTGGGCGGTTTTGATGACTGATTTCTGTACCTCTGCCGCTGCCACCGCTTCGGTTGTCGCATTTTGGACAAGGTCGCTGAAATTCGGTATGCGGGGGCGGATATATTGCGATTCCATCAGACCGCACGCCACGGCGTACTCAGGTCCGAACTTTCGCATCGCCGCAAGCATGGAAAAGAACGCAGACCAGTAATTGCCATTCTCAACCTGAGCAATACCCCGGCATTCTGGATGGACGCGCGGCAAGTTGCCGCTCCAGTTTTCCACATACTGTGCCCAGGAAGACATGCTGACCATCTGCGAGATGAGCACCTCGTTCGCCAGCAAGGCACGATTGTTGTAAGCGCTGTAATTCAATGCGCGGGCATGCATCAACCCAGCGCTGTATGCCACCGCATCCGCAGTAGTAACCAGCTTGGTTTTCTCACGGGTCAATTGCCCGACGTTGAACATGAAGAACAAAGCCGCCAGACCTGCCACCAGCATGAAAATACCGTATAGCAGCGCCTGACCGCTTTGGCGGCCCATGGAAGACCGCCTTTGCATACTCTTCCCTTGCACGAGGATGCAAAATAATTATTTATTGTTGTAGGCGTCCAACCCTTTGGTTTTATCCGCCTCGGTCTTGGCACCATCGGCAGCAGTCTTGGCATTCTTGATCGATTCGGAGGCTGATTGCCCCGCTACCTCACTGGCAATCCCTGCGGTTTGATTGCGAATGGTTTCACCAAAGAATTGGTAAACCGCAATCGCTGCGACAGCAATCAATGCCACGATGATGATGTACTCGGTCATGCCTTGACCACGCTGTTTTTTTAGATCCAACATGAAAACACTCCATTGACATATGCTCTTGCTGAGCCAGGAGGCTGAACTTCAAATTCAGGTCCCTCTCATCCCTGTAGAGAGCGCAAAATGTACCATCTGAAAATATTTCAGAAGAGTGAGTTTGTAACAATTCAATGCCCGTATTTCTGTTTTATCTTGGTCTTTTGGCACTTTGGCTCTATGAGAAGTTTGTAAATGTAAGTTTCGAGTTAGTTGCAAAAAATCACAACTATTTTTTTTAAAAAGTGTTCCTTCAAGTAGATTGACGCTGTGGAAAGTCAGATTGTCATCAAAAAAGATAGCGTATTGGCAGGAATAGATGTGATTTATCTTGGATTTTTAACAATTTTATTTTCTGTGCCTTCAACAGAACAGACATGGATGCGCAAGAATTTCAGGCTAGGTGCAAGTCAATCCCAGCGCGGTGCAGCCATGCTGGAGTTCGTGTTTGCCGGCTCGCTCATCAGCCTGATCGGTACTATGGCGCTGCAATACGTGCTGATGTTCAATGCCAAGAACATCGTCAACCATGCTGGCTTCATGGCCGCACGTGCAGGTGCAATGCACCACGCACAGCTGCCTGACATCCAGGATGCCTACCATCGCGCTCTCATTCCCCTCTATGGCGGTGGACGTAATACCCAGGAGTTGGCCCAGGCCCTGACCAAGGCCGTGGCGGACACGGCAGGGCACGTGCGTCTGGAAATACTGAACCCTACCCGTGAAAGCTTCGAGGACTGGAGCGATTCGGCACTATCGCAAGCGAAATACGATGGGCGCAGAGCGATTCCCAACGCCAACCTTGGGCTGCGCAGCCGCCACACTGTCAAAAGCAAATCGGGGCAAAACCTGCAGGATGCGAACGTACTCAAACTCAAGATCACCCACGGTTACGCATTGAAGGTTCCGCTGGCCAGCACCGTCACACAGTTTTTGCTGAAGTGGGCTGACGATGGGCAAGACCCCTTCCTGAGCGAGTTATATGCACAGCGGCGTATTCCTTTGGTGACACACGTTACGGTGCAAATGCAAAGCGACGGGGTGGAAAGCGCGAATCTGATTTCGATTCCGGGGCAAGGCAATGGCGGGCATCCGGTAGACCCCGGTTTTCTTGAGCCTCCTGGCAAGGCGCCGCCTGAGTGCGTCACCGTCGGCTGCACCACCATCGTAGACCCCAGCATTCCTCCGGGTTCTGGCGGTGAAAACCCTCCATTGCTGGAATGCCCGCCTGGCGACATCAATTGCACCCCCTTGGATGAGGATGGCCCGGTTTGTTCAGTACCTTGATCGTGATGTTCCGCCCCTTTGGATCTTTCCTTTTACGTCAGCTGGCGTTCTTCTCCCTCCTGTTCAGCTTCTCAGCTCTTGGACAAATCCAGCTCCCCGGCCTTGGCGGCAGCACCTGCGACCCCACGCGCCAAAGCTGTGCCGGCACCACCCAGCCGCCCATCCTGGGCGATGCTGACGGCGGTGCAGGCCCCGGCGCAGGCGGCAGCTGCAAACCCAGCGCAAGCGGCTCGCCCTGCGACGGCAGCGGCCCGGCCAGCCAGGGCAACAACAGCGGCACCAACCAGGGCGCA
>CABIIJ010000008.1 GCA_902175065.1 uncultured Comamonas sp.
AGCCCGCCCCATGGCGCAGGACGCCAAAGCCACCCGCGTCACCGTGCGCAGCATCGCCATCGAAGGCGCCAGCCTGATTGCCGTGGAAGAACTCGATGCCCTCGTCGCCCCCGCCATCGGCCAAAGCCTGACCCTGGCCGAACTCGAACACACCGCCCAGCAAATTGCCCAGCACTACCGCCAGCAAGGCTGGTACGCCCGTGTCTACCTGCCCCAGCAGGACGTGACCGACGGCAACGTACGCATCCAGGTGCTGGAAGGCCGCTTTGGCGGTGCCAGCGTGCAAACCAACGGCACCCGTGCCAACGCCGCTGCCGTGCAAGACCTCATCACCCACCGCCTGCAAGCGGGAACGCCCCTATCGTCTGCCGCCCTTGAACGGGGCCTGCTGCTGGCCAACGACCTGCCCGGCATCGCCGCCACCGGCACCCTGCAAGCCGGACAAACCCAAGGCGACACCCAGGTCGCCATCCACATCCAGGACAGCGCCTTCATCACCGGCGACGCAGGCATCAACAACCACGGCATCAAATCCACCGGCCGCATCCAGGCCACCGGCGGCATCGCCCTGAACAACATCAACGGCAGCGGCGACCAGCTTGCCCTGCGCCTGCTCATTGCCCAAGACGTGCGCAGCGCCGTCGCCCGCTACAGCCTGCCCGTGGGCCACAGCGGCTTGCGCATCGCCGCCCACGCCAGCACCCTCGACTACCAACTGGGCGGCCAATACCAAACCCTGGATGCCGAAGGCAAAGCCCACAGCGCAGGATTGAGCGCCACCTACCCGCTGATGCGCCAGGCCAACCGCAACCTGAACCTCAGCGCAGGCTACGAACACCGCCGCTACAACGACGACATGCTCGATCAAGCCCTGCGCCGCCACCGCATCGACGCCCTCACCCTGGGGCTGAGCGGCGACATCCGGGACAGCCTCGGCGCAGGCGGCATCACCTGGGGCGGCCTGCAACTGACCAGCGGCAGCCTGAACATCCGCAACATCGCCGGCGACAAAACCGCCGACGCAGCCACCGCCAAAACCCACGGCAGCTACACCAAACTCGCCTGGAACTTAAGCCGCCTGCAAGCCCTGGCCGCCACCTGGCAAATCCAGGCCGGCATCAGCGGCCAATGGGCCAACGGCAACCTTGCCAGCTCGGAACGCATGACCCTGGGCGGCCCCAACCAGGTACGGGCCTACCCCGTCAACGAAGCCAGCGGCGACCAGGGCCTGCTGCTCAAGCTTGAACTGCAAAAAAACCTGCCCCACGGCTGGCAAGCCATCGCCTTCTACGACGCAGGGCAAATCCAGCAACACAAAACCACGTGGGCCAACTGGAACGCAGGCAGCCGCCAACCCAACCGCTACACCCTGCAAGGGGCAGGGCTGGGGCTGAACTGGCGCAACGCCGACTGGCAAATGACCGCCAGCATCGCCGCGCCCATCGGCCACAACCGGGGGGCCACCAACGGACGCAACAACGACGACAGCCAGGCCAACAAACCGCGTGGCTGGATCAGCGTGACACGGCTGTTCTGAACAGAAAAACAAAGCTGCTTGCGCTGGCAAACAAAGGGATTCAGGAACAAACAAGCCTGAAACCCAGCAAACACCAGCGCAATAAGCTATCGAAACCGAAAACCCCAGAAAGCACCGCCATGAACCACACCTACCGCCTCGTCTGGAACCAGGAAGCGCAACGCTACGTCCCCGCCCCCGAATGCGCCAAGGGCAAAGGCAAATCCAGCGCCAAATCCAAAACCAAGGCATTGGCCCCGGCAGCCGTCATCCTCGGCGCAGTCCTGAGCCTGCCCGGCTGGGCCGCGCCGCTGGATGCGGGGGCCTTGCCCACGGGCGGCAACGTCGTCTCCGGCACTGCCAGCATCGGCCAGACCGGCAATGCCATGACGGTGAACCAGGGCAGCAACAAGGCCATCATCGACTGGACGCGCTTTGATATTGGCCGTGATGCCAGCGTTACCTTTCAGCAACCGGACAGCAGCGCCATTGCCCTGAACCGCGTCACCAGCGGCGTGAGCAGCTGGATTGACGGCAAGCTGAACGCCAACGGGCAGGTGTGGCTGATCAACCCCAACGGCGTGCTATTCGGCCAGGGCAGCCGGGTGGACGTGGGCGGCATGGTGGCTTCGACGCTCAACATCACCAATCAGGATTTCCTGGACGGCAACTACACCTTCACCCGTGGCAGCGCCACAGGCAGCATTGACAACTGGGGCGAGATCAGCGCCGCAGACGGCGGCCATGTGGCCCTGCTGGCCCCGACGGTGAGCAACGACGGCATCATCCGCGCCCGGCTCGGCACGGTGGCAATGGCCGCTGGCGACCAGATCACCCTGCAAGCGGGTGCCAACGGCCTGCTGAATGTGGCCGTAGACCCTGCCACCATCCAGACCCTGGTTCAGAACCGGCTGCTCATCGTTGCCGATGGCGGGCAAGTCATCATGACCGGCAAGGCCGCCAATGCGCTCTCGGCCAGCGTCGTGTCCAACACCGGCACCATTGAAGCCAACCGTCTGCAAGAAAAAGACGGAAAAATCCTGCTGCTTGCCGACATGCAGCATGGCGAAACGCAAGCGGCGGGCACGCTGGAAGCGACATTCGTCGACACATCGGCAGCCACCGTCAGCATTGATAAAGACCTCAAGGTCAAAACCTACGGCGGCGGCACATGGACGCTGACCAGCGGCCTCGACCAGCGCATTGGTTCTGCTCAGGCGCAGGCCATTGAAACCGCGCTGGTCACGGGCAATGTGACGGTTTCCACGGCCAGCGCAGGCAGCGATGCGGGCGACATCCATGTCGACGCCGACATCAGCCACACCCAAAACAAACTCACGCTGAACGCCGACAACGACATCAATGTCAACGCCCAGATCAACGTCAACGGCAGCGGCACGCTGGCCCTGCACCACGGCGCCAGCGCCAACGTGAACGTCAAGGGCGAGGTGAATTTTGAAAAAGCAGGCACGGGCCTGCTGGCCATCAACGGAGACGGCTACACCGTTATTAAAGACGTGACGGCGCTGCAAGACATTGAAAAGTCCTATGGCAACCACTTCGCGCTGGGCGGCCATATCGATGCCAGCGCCACGACAGGGTGGGACGGTGGCAAGGGCTTTCACCCCCTGCGCTTGGACTTCGGCGTTTTTGATGGTCTGGGCCACACCATCAGCAACCTGACCATCAACCGCCCCAGCGAACGCCAAGTGGGCCTGTTTGGCAAGGCCGAAAACTCTACGCTGCGCAACGTCGGGCTGCTGGGCGGCAAGGTGTCGGGCTTGGAGTACGTTGGCGCCCTGGTGGGTGAGAATTTTGCTTTTGGCGGCTACACCGCCCGCATCACCAACGCCTACGCCACGGGCAATGTCATAGGCACCGGCTCCGATATCGGTGGGCTGGTGGGCCTAAACCGTGCCAGCAGCGGCGGCACCGCCAGCATCAGCCACGCCTACGCCACGGGGCAGGTATTTGCCTCCATAGGCACGTACGTTGGCGGCCTGGTGGGCAGCAACATTGCCGACAGCAGCGGCAGCACGGCCAGCATCAGCCATGCCTACGCCACGGGGCAGGTGAACGGTTCCAACTTCGTCGGTGGTCTGGTGGGCTACAACTACGCCATTGGCAGTGGCAGCACGGCCCGTATCGACCAAACCTATGCCACGGGGGGAGTAAGCTCAACCTTCACCCCCGGCGGATTGGTTGGCTATCACTATGCCGATGGCGGCACGGCATCGCTGCGCAACAGCCATTGGGACAGCGCCAGCACCGGGGCGTCCAGTGGTGTGGGTTCGGTGTTCGCAGAGAGGGGCGGCACGTCGGACATCGCCAACAACACGGCCATCGACGCCAGCAGCCGCTACCAGCACGCCAGCTACACCCAGTTCGGCACCTGGGCGGAAACCGCCGCCAACTCCGGCATCTGGCAGGCCACCGACGCAGCGGGGGTGCAGTGGATCATGGTCGAGGGCCAGACCCGCCCCTTTTTGGCCAGTGAATACAGCACCACCATCCGCAACGCCCACCAGTTGCAATTGATGGCCTACGACCTGGGCGCCAGCTACCGCCTGACCAACGATATCGACGCCACGGCCACCGGTGGCGGCAACGCCAGCGGCATGTGGAGCAGCCAGGGCTTCAGCCCGGTGGGCGTCAGCCTGACCTCGATGGGGGATGATCGCCATCTGTTGTTCACTGGCGTCTTCGACGGCCAGGGCCACACCATCAGCGACCTGACCATCGACCGCAGCGGGCAGCACTGGGTGGGCCTGTTTGGCTGGTCCGATGGCACGCTGCGCAATGTCGGGCTGGTGGGCGGCAGCATCGTCGGTCGCATCGGTACCGGTGCGCTGGCGGGCTTGAGCAACGGCGTCATCACCAATGTCTACGCCACCTCCTCCGTGCGGGGCGATAGCCAGGTGGGCGGGCTGGTGGGCCGAACCATAGGTGGCAGCATCACCCATGCCTACGCCACCGGGGCGGTGCATGCAAGCAATGGCGGCGTTGGCGGGCTGGTGGGCCACAGCAACAGCGGCATCGCCTACACCTACGCCAGCGGGGCGGTGACCTCTGATACGAATTACAGAGTCGGCGCTCTGGCGGGCTATACCAGCAGAGACATCACCGCCAGCTTCTGGAATACCGATACGCAGCCCGGAATGCCGGGGGTAGGAGAGATTGCCGATGGTACATCTGCCCTCTCCGGCAAAACCACGGCCGAGCTGCGACAGCTAAAAACCTTTGCCGATGCGGGCTGGGACATCGACGACGCGGGCGGCACCGGCAAGGTCTGGCGCATCTACGACGGCCACAGCGGCCCGCTGCTGCGCAGCTTGCTCAAGCAAGTCACCGTGACGGCGAACATCACTGGCAAAACCTACGACGGCCAGATCGCCAGCGGCAGCGCCGCCTATACCACCAACGTGACCGGCGCAGTGCTGGACGGCAGCCTGAGCTATGCCACCAACAGCAAGAACGCGGGTGACTACAGCACGGCGAACGGCAGCCTGACGCTGAACAAAAACCTGTATTCCGGCCAGCAGGGCTATGACATCAGCTATGCCGCGACCGATGCGGAGCTGACCATCAGCAAAAAGGCGCTGACCGTCAACGGCACCACCGTGGCAGGCCGTGAATACAACGGCAACCAGAACGTGCTGGCCCAAACCGCAAAAGGCAGCTTGGCGGCAGGCGGCGTGGTCAGCGGCGAGGATGTGACCCTGGGCCTGACCAGCGCCATGCTGGACAGCAAAAACGCAGGCACACGCACCGCCACCGTGGTCTATGGCCTGACGGGTGATGACGCCAGCAACTACACCGTGGCCGATACCACGCACAACAATATCGCCATCGGCAAGGCGGCCATCACCGTCAGCACCGGCAATGTCAGCAAAACCTACGACGGCACCACCAGCGTGGCCGGTGGCGTGGCGACGGTGACGGGTGGGCAGTTGTTCAGTGGCGACACCCTGTCGGGCGGCAGCTTTGCCTACACCGACAAGAACGCCGGTGTAGGCAACAAAACCGTCACCGTCAGCGGTGTCACGGTGGCTGACGGCAATAACGGCGGCAACTACGACGTCACCTATGCCAGCAACACCACCAGCACCATCGGCAAGGCGGCCATCACCGTCAGCACCGGCGATGTCAGCAAAACCTACAACGGCACCACCAGCGTGACCGGTGGTGTGGCTACGGTGACGGGGGGAGAACTGTTCGGCGACGACGCCCTGTCCGGCGGCACTTTCGCCTACACCGACAAGAATGCCGGTGCAGGCAACAAAACCGTCACCGTCAGCGGTGTCACGGTGGCCGATGGCAATGGCGGCGGCAACTACACCGTCACCTATGCCAGCAACACCACCAGCACCATCGGCAAGGCGGCCATCACCGTCAGCGTCGGCGATGTCAGCAAAACCTACAACGGCACCACCGACGTGACCGGTGGCGTGGCTACAGTGACAGAGGGTGAACTGTTCGACGACGACGCCCTGTCCGGCGGCAGCTTTGCCTACACCGACAAGAATGCCGGTACGGGCAATAAAACCGTCACCGTCAGTGGTGTCACCGTGGCCGATGGCAACGTCGGCGGCAACTACGCCGTCACCTATGCCAACAACACCACCAGCACGATTGGCAAGGCCACGCTGACCATCAGCACCGGCAATGTCAGCAAAACCTACAACGGCACCACCGACGTGATCGGCGGCGTGGCCACGGTGACGGGGGGAGAACTGTTCGAAGACGACGCCCTGTCCGGTGGCACTTTCGCCTACACCGACAAAAACGCCGGTGCAGGCAACAAAACCGTCACCGTCAGCGGTGTGACGGTGGCCGATGGCAATGGCGGCGGCAACTACGACGTCAGCTATGCCGACAACATCACCAGCACCATCGACAAGGCAGCACTGACCGTCAGCGGCACCACCGTGGCAGGCCGTGAATACAACGGCAGCCAGAACGTGCTGGCCCAAACCGTAAAAGGCAGCTTGGCCGCAGGCGGCGTCATCGACCAGGACGAAGTGATGCTGAACCTGGGTAGCGCCACGCTGGACACCAAAAACGCAGGCAGCCGCACCGCCACGGTGGTGTATGGCCTGACGGGCCGCGATGCGGATAACTACACCGTGGCCGATACCACGCACAGCGTGCAGATCGCCAAAAAAGCGCTGACCGTGGGCGGCATCACCGCGGACAACAAAACCTATAACGGGAACACCCATGCTGCGGTCCATGTGGGTGGCGTGGATTGGCTGGCCCTGGGCATGGTCGCTGGCGATGACCTGAGCGTGTCTGCAACCGGCGTGTTCGACACCAAGAACGCCGGTCAGGGCAAGACCGTGACGCTTGCCAGCAGCTATGGCGGCAATGATCTGGGCAACTACGCCATCACCGACCAGACCACCGCCACGGCGGATATCGACAAGGCGCAAATCACCGTCAGCACCGATGCAGTCCGCAAGACCTACGACGGCAGCACCCGCGTCGTTGGCGGCGCAGCCACCGTGACCGGCGGCACGCTGTTTGGCGACGACAGCGTGTCGGGTGGCAGCTTTGCCTATGCCGACAAGAACGCAGGGGCGGGGAACAAGACGGTCAGCGTCAGCGGTGTCACGGTGAATGACGGCAACAGCGGTGGCAACTATGCCGTGACCTATGCCGACAACACCACCAGCACCATCGACCGGGCGGTGTTGCAGATTACTGCCAGCAGCACCACCAAACCCGTGGGCACCGCCCTGGAGTTGAATGGCAGCACCGGCTTTACCACCAGCGGCCTGGTGCAGGGCGAAACCGTCAACCGCGTCACGCTGGAGAGCGCGGGCACCGCCAGCGATGCCCTGGTCGGCAACTACGCCATCGAGGCCAGCCAGGCCGTGGGCAGCGGCGGCTTCGAGGCTGGCAACTACGACATCCGCTATGTGGATGGCAGCCTGACGGTGATCTCCCCCATGACCGGCGGCGTGATCTGGCGCGAGGCGCGGGCGCAGGCGCTGCCTGCGCACTGGCGGCAAAGCGAGGACAGCGCCCAGCTTGCCAGTAGTGGCGTGCCGCATTTGACGCTGGCGCCGGGCTTCATCCATCTGGACGAAGACCCGCAATAACGGCAAGGAGCTACGACGAGCAACGCCTGGCAGGGGCGGTTCGGACTGTGGATGCTGATTCCCTGGCATATGCCGGTATTCACGGCCTGGGCTGCCCTTGCTGAGGTGGTTGCAGTTGGCTGGCGGGAACTTGGCGGCAGGGGGGCGATGGCGGCGATACGATAATTCGCCGCTTATGGCTGACCTTCCCTTCTCTTTGCCCTTGCCTGTAGGCGTTGTTGCCGCTGCCACCGACCAGCACTGGATGCGCCATGCCCTGCGCCTGGCCGGGCAGGCGGCAGCGGCGGGCGAGGTGCCCGTCGGGGCCGTGGTGGTCAGGGACGGGCAGGTGCTGGGCGAGGGCTGCAACGCCCCGATCGGCCAGCACGACCCCACCGCCCACGCCGAGGTGCAGGCGCTGCGCCAGGCGGCCCGGCGGCTGGGCAATTACCGGCTGGAGGACTGCACCCTGTACGTGACGCTGGAGCCGTGCGCCATGTGCAGCGGGGCACTGCTCAATGCCCGCGTGGCCCGCGTGGTGTACGGGGCGCGGGAGCCGAAAACCGGTGCCGCCGGTTCGGTGCTGGACGTGTTTGCGCTGCCGCAGCTCAACGCCCATACCGAAATCGTCGGCGGCGTGCTGGCCGCTGAATGCGCTGCGGTGCTGGCCGATTTCTTCCAGGCCCGGCGCGTGCAGCAGCGCCAGCAGGCCCGGCCGCTGCGCCAGGATGCCCTGCGCACGCCAGCTCGCTGTTTTGGTGAAGAAGGGCTGGTGTGGACAGAGGGGCGGTATGTCAGCGATCTGCCCACCCTGGCAGGTCTGCGCCTGCACTATTACGACGAAGGCCTGCACACCGCCCCGGCCTGGCTGCTGCTGCACGACGGGGTGGGCAGCAGCTACGGCTTGCGCCACCTGATGGCGGCGTTGCTGGCTGCCGGGCAGCGGGTGGTGGCGGTGGACTGGATCGGTTTTGGGCGCAGCGACAAGCCCAAGAAAGCGCCGTGGCATACCCCGCAGCAGCATGGGCAGATCGTGCGCGAGCTGCTACATTTTTTGCAGATAACGCACTGCCGCTGGGTGGCGCAGGAAGGTGCCATGGCCGTGCTGCCGCCCCCGGATGGCGGCGTGTGGGACTGGCGCCTGCAAGGCCCGGCGCCGCTGGGCGCGGCCCTGGATGCGCCGTTTCCCGATGCCGGGCACCGCGCCGGCCCCCGGGCCTGGGCGCAGTGGCCCAGGGCGGCGGCCACGGCCCGCTGGCACGGCGCGGTGCCGCACGATGCCGCCACGGCGCAGGCGCAGGTCGGGGCGGCTATGGAATACTTGGGCGCTGGAAAATTCTTGCCGCCACCTGGCGCCTAGCTACCGTGTCCCACGCCGACCACTCTCCTGCTTCTTCCGATCACCACGATCATCACGATCACGACAATCATCACCACACGCACGACTGCCACTGCGGGCACGACCACGCTGCGGGCAGCAAGCACATCTACGTTTACGCCCCCTCGGGCGCGGTGCGTGACAAGGCCGCTTTTGCCCGTGGCGTGCGCCGTTTGCAGGCGCTGGGGCATACGGTGGAGGTCGATGCCGATGCCCTGGCCCGCCACCAGCGCTTTGCCGGTGACGATGCCACGCGCTTGGCCGCCATTCACCGCGCGGCGGCCAGCGGGGCCGACGTGGCGCTGATGGCCCGGGGCGGCTATGGCCTCACCCGCCTGTTGTCCGTCATCGACTATGCCGCCGTGGCCCGGGCCGTGGCCAGCGGCACGCAGTTTGTCGGCATGAGCGACTTCACCGCCTTGCAGATGGCCTTGCTGGCGCAGACCGGGGTGGTGAGCTGGGCCGGGCCGCTGCTGTGTGCCGACTTCGGGGCCAGGGACGGGGTGGATGAAATCTGCCAGGCATTTTTTGACGACCTGCTCTGCGGCCAGGGCGAGGGCGCGGGCTGGCGCCTGCCCAAGGAGCGCGGGGCCGCCACGGCGCAGCCCGACGATGTCGAGGTGCCCGATGGCGCAGTGCTGTGGGGCGGCAATCTGGCGGTGCTGGTGTCGCTGCTGGGCACGCCGTATTTTCCGCAGATCGACGGCGGCATTTTGTTTTTGGAAGACGTGGGCGAGCACCCCTACCGCATCGAGCGGATGCTGACCCAGCTACTGCACGCCGGTGTGCTGGCGCGGCAGAAAGCCGTCGTGCTGGGCCGGTTCACCGAGTACCGCCTGGGCGGCCACGATGCGGGCTTCAAGCTGCAAACCGTGGTGGACTGGCTGCGCGGCCAGGTGGCCTGCCCGGTGCTCACTGGCCTGCCGTTTGGCCATGTGCCCACCAAGGTGCTGCTGCCGGTAGGGGCGCCCGTGTCCCTGTCCGTCGAAGGGCGCGATGCGCTGATCTACTGGGGACATATCAATTAAATAGCTGTACCTGCTGGCCGTTTATGGATTTTAGATGATTTTTCCTCTGAAATCCAATGTGGTGAAGCGGAAGCAGCTCCTGTTTTCAGGATCATGAATGCGCCACGCTCTCCGGCGCGGGCGTGCGGGCCGGGGCTTCCGGGCGCAGGTAGCCGATGAACTTCGGGAAGTATTCGGCCACCGCCGGGCCGTTCAGATCCCAGCCCTTGCATTGGCCCAGGAAGGCCGGGGGCGTGTCCTGCCCGGTGGCGAAGGCCGAGGTAATGCTCTGAAACGCGGCCGTGGCCATGTTCATCAGCAGCTCGCGCATGTGGGTGCAGCCGGCAACCTTGCCCAGGTTCTGGTCGATGGCCTTGCGCCAGCCCCTGGCCATGCAGCAGCCGACCATGCGCTGCATGGCATCGAGTGCGGCGGGGCAGTTCTCGATGGGGTGGGCGTCCATCGCGGCTTCGATGGCGTGGACGACCAGATGCGTATCGACCGTGACGCGGATGTGCATGTGGTGAATCGGCGCACCTGCAGGGTGGACGCCGCCGCGCATCCGTGGAACATCGATGGCCTTGGTGTCGATCAGCTCGCCTTCCACGTCCCACAGGCCGTCGCTGCGCTCGAAACTCTGGTAGCGCACGCTGCGGATGTGGCGGGGTTGGCGGTCGATCGTCGGGGCAGATAAAGGCATAGGGGGAGAAAATTTCGAAAAAAAACCCCGCCGATTGTGCAGAACCTGAACGATTCCGGCAGTCACCAAGGTTCTAAGCCGACCGGCTGCAAGCGCGGTGCAAGATAGCTGGGCCTAGAATGCGGGGTTTTCGTGCGGCATCCAGGGGGCGGCAAGCTTCGTTTGGAGGCCGTGATTTTTCACTCCCTTTCCTGTGATCAGCATGTCTTTCGAAAAAGTCGCCCCCGGCAAGAACGCCCCTGAAACCTTTAACGTGGTGATCGAAATCGCCGCCAATGCCGACCCTGTGAAGTACGAAGTCGACAAGGCCAGCGGCTGTGTGTTCGTCGATCGCTTCCTGGGCACCGCCATGCACTACCCCTGCAACTATGGCTACGTGCCGCAGACCCTGTCGGGCGACGGCGACCCGGTGGACGTGCTGGTGCTGACCCCCTTCCCCCTGCCCAGCGGCGTGGTGGTGCCCTGCCGCGCCATCGGCATCCTGGAGATGGAAGACGAGTCCGGCGTGGACGGCAAGGTGCTGGCCGTGCCCACCAAGAAAATCCTGCCCGCCTACGACAAGATCGAAACCCTGGACGACGTGCACGAGCTGACCTTGAAGCAGATCGCCCACTTCTTCGAGCACTACAAGGACCTGGAAAAAGGCAAATGGGTCAAGGTGCTGGGCTGGAAGGGCGTGGACGCCGCGCACAAGGAAATCACCGACGGCATCGCCAACTACAAAGGCTGATCGTTTATTTGCCGTGCATGTTTCGGGGCAGTCTTCGGACTGCCTTTTTCATGGGCGGCCCATGGGTTTGGGCATGGCAACGGATAATCGCCCGTTTTGGCCAAAAAAGAGGGGAGCGGCGGTGCATTCACAGCTACGGGTACTGCAAGGCAATGGAGTCCTGGGCGACTGGAGCGCCCAGGTGCAGCATTTGATCGCCGCTGCCGTGCAGGCCCAGCGCGACGGCGTGCGCTGCCTGCTGCCCGGCGCTTTCGCCCTGTGCGGCAGCCCGGTGGCCGGGGACTATGTGCTGCGGCCCGATTTTCTGGCGGCAGCGCAAGCGGCCCTGCAGCAGCTGGTCGACGCCAGCACGGCGTGGCCGGACGTGGCGCTGGTGCTCTCGCACCCCGGCCTGCACGGTGCGCAGTTGGCGCACACCGTCAGCGTGGTGCGCAATGGCCGCATCGTCGCCAGCGGCAGCCAGCAGCACCTCGGGGCCGATGCGGTGCTGCTGCGTCACTACGCCGGGGTGGCCACGCCGCCCTGTCTGTTCACCGTGGGCGAGACCCCGGTGGCAGTGCTGCTGGGCCAGGATGCGCTGACCCCCGCCTGCGTCCAGGCCGCCGTGGCGGCGGGCGCCCAACTGCTGCTGGCCTTGCCGGTGCAGCCCTTTCACGCCGGGCAGCCGCAGGCGCTGGAGGCCGCCCTGGCCGCGCAGGCCCGGGCGGCGCAATGCCCGCTCATCAGCAGCCACCCGGTCGGCGGCTACGACCACTGGGTGTTTGCCGGGGCCAGCGTGGCGTGCAACGCCCAGGGGGAAACCACCCACAGGCTGGAGAGTTTTGTAGCTGCTGCCGCTGACATGGCTGTAAATGGCGAAGGTTCAACACCCAATTCCTTGGCACCTGTGCGCGACCAGCTATCAAGTTTGTGGCATGCCCTGGTGCTGGCGGTGCGTGACTATGTGGAGAAGAACCGCTTTCCCGGCGCCTTGCTGGGCCTGTCCGGCGGCATCGATTCGGCCCTGGTGCTGGCCGTTGCCGTCGATGCCCTGGGGCCGCAGCGCGTGCGCACGGTGATGATGCCCTCGCCCTATACCGCCGACATCAGCTGGCAGGATGCGCAGGCCATGGCCGACGGCCTGGGCGTGCGCCACGACGTCATCCACATCGCCGCGCAGGTGCAGGCATTCGAGCAGGCGCTGGCCCCCTTGCTGGCGGGCACCGCGCCCGACACCACCGAGGAGAACCTGCAGGCCCGCTGCCGGGGCACGCTGCTGATGGCGCTGTCTAACAAATTTGGCCCGGTGGTGCTGACCACCAGCAATAAAAGCGAGGTGGCCATGGGGTACGGCACCCTGTACGGGGATATGGCCGGGGGCTTTGCGGTATTGTGCGATGTCTGGAAAACGCAGGTCTTCGCCCTGGCCCGCTGGCGCAATGCGCACGACCCGTTCGGCACGGGGAGGGCGCCGATTCCCGAACGCATCATCACCCGCCCGCCCAGCGCCGAACTGCGCCCCGACCAGAAGGACGAGGACAGCCTGCCGCCCTACGACGTGCTCGATGCCCTGCTGCGCCAGTATCTGGAGCAGGGCGCCAGCCCCGCGCAGCTGGCGCAGGCCGGCTTTGCCCCCGAGCTGGTGGCGCGGGTGCTGCGGCTGCTGCGCCTGAGTGAATACAAACGCCGCCAGGCCCCCGGAGGGCCGCGTTTGTCGCAAACCGCCTTCGGCCACGACTGGCAGGTGCCCATGACCCATCGTTTTGCTGGTTAGGCGCTTATGTATAAAGCGCCAGCAGCTATTGTTATTTTTGGAGTAAGCAGTTTATGAAAATGATCACGGCCATCATCAAGCCCTTTAAGCTCGAAGAAGTGCGCGAAGCCCTGGCCGAGTGCGGCACCGTAGGCTTGACGGTGACGGAGGTCAAAGGCTTTGGCCGCCAGAAAGGCCATACCGAGCTGTACCGGGGCGCCGAATACGTCGTGGACTTCCTGCCCAAGGTGAAGGTCGAGGTGGTGGTGCAGGACGGCGACGTCGATCGCTGCCTGGAAGCCATCGTCGGCGCCGCCCGCACCGGCAAGATCGGCGACGGCAAGATTTTCGTCACCCCGGTGGAGCGCGTGATTCGCGTGCGCACCGGCGAGCTGGACGAAGCCGCGATTTAAACGGAAAAGCCCATTTCGATCACTCCCGGCGGGCGCTCCAGCGCTGGCCCCAGCCATCGCTGCGGGCCTCGTCCAGCTCGCGGCGCTGGCGCTTGGTCGGGCGGCCCTGGCGCTGCTGGGTGATCGCCGCCGCAGGTTCGGGCGCCAGCCGCCGCTGTTCGGCCAGTTGCTGGCGCTGCTCCTGGCTCTCCGGCGTTTCGGCATACAACTGCTGGGCAACGGGGGCCGGGCCGCGCATCTGGGACAGGCCCAGCACCTGTACGGTTTTCGGAATGTTGCCCTGGCGCAGGGCAATGGTGTCGCCGATGCGCACTTCCCGGGCGGCCTTGGCCACGGTGCCGTTCACGCTCACCCGGCCTTTGTGGATTTCCTCGGCGGCCAGGCTGCGGGTCTTGAAAAAGCGGGCGGCCCACAGCCATTTGTCCAGGCGCACGCCGCTGGTGGTGGTTACAGACATGCTTGCAAATCGGCCCAGCTCGGGGCGGCGGTATGACCGGCGACAGGCAGGCTGCGGGCCAGCAGCACGGCCCGGGCGGTGGCCAGGGCCACGGCTTCGGCGGCCAGGGTGAATAAGGTCATCAGCCCCAGCGTGCCGCCGGCCTGCCCGGTGCCCAGGGCAAACAGGGTGTCGCCATCGCTCATGGTGTGCACCGGGTTGATGGCCCGGGCCAGGCCGTCGTGGCCGACGGTGGCCAGGCGCCGGGCCTGGGCCTTGGTCAGGGCCATGTCGGTGGCCACGACGCCGATGGTGGTGTTGCTGCCGGTGAGCAGGGCCTGGGGAGCCAGCCCTTGCAGGAGCGCATCCCGCGCCCCGAGCAAACCTTGTCCGTCGCTGCGGCGGCAGCCCGCCAGCAATTGCCCCGTGCGCGGGTGGTACACGTCGCCCACGGCATTGCAGGCGATGAGTGCGCCCACGGTCACGCCATCGACGGTGAAGCTGGCAGTGCCGATGCCGCCCTGCATGGCGCGGTCGAAACCAAAAATCTTGCCCACCAGGGCACCGGCCCCGGCGCCGACGCTGCCCTCGGCCGGGCGCTCGCGGCTGGCGGCCTGGCAGGCAGCGTAGCCGGCGGCGGCATCGGGGCGGATGCGCATGTCGCCCACCGTCAGGTCGAACAGCACGGCGGCGGGCACCAGGGGGATGCGGCCCACGCCCACGTCCAGCCCCGCGCCCTGTTCTTCCAGCCAGCGGGCGCAGCCGCTGGCTGCGTCCAGCCCCCAGGCGCTGCCCCCGGCCAGGGTGATGCCATGCACTTGTTGCACGAGATGGCCGGGGTCGAGCAAATCCGTCTCGCGCGTGCCGGGTGCGGCGCCGCGCACGTCCACCCCGGCAGTGGCCCCTTGCGGGCACAGCACCACGCTGCAGCCGGTGGGGCGGCCAGGGTGGGTGAAGTGCCCGATTTGCAGGCCCTGCACCTGGGCGATATGGCCGGTATGGGCCAGGAGATCTTGAACCATGAGTTTGAAAAAAGTAGCTGTTACCGCTTGCAGGATAAGCGTTAAAGCCCGTTTTTACTGAAAAATTTATCCGCGATAGCTGGTGAAGACGCTGGTATTGACCCCGCTGCCGAGCAGTTTTTTCGTTACCAGCAGCACGTCGTAGGGGTCCTTGCGGCCGTTGTAGACGGGGGTGTCCATGCCGGGGCTGCCCACCACCATGCCCGGTACGGTCAGGCCCACGGCCTTGGGTTTTTGTGCCAGCAGCTTGCGTACATCGCTGGCCGGGACGTGGCCTTCGATGACGTAGCCTTCGATCAGCGCCGTGTGGCAGGAACCCAACTCCTGCGGCAGCCCCAGCCTGGCCCGCACGGCGGTGTTGCCGGTGTCGTGGGCCGTGACGTCGAAGCCGTTGTCCTGCATGTGGGTGATCCAGTCGTGACAGCAGCCGCAGGTGGGGTCTTTCCACAGCTCGACCTGGGGGCGTGCGGGGGCGGCGGCCCAACTGCCGCTGGCGGTGGCTGCTGCCGTGGCCAGGGCGGTCAATTGCAAAAGGGCCTGACGGCGGGATGTGAAATGCGGGGACATAAAAACCTTTCAGAACGAAGTTGCCCGGGGTAGTGGCTTTGCGCTGCGGATAGTTCCTGCGCTACACCACCACGTAGCGCCCGGGGCGGTGGTTCATCGACAGTACCTGGTTGAGCACCAGCGCCGCCGCGACCGACCATAGCGCCCGCTCCGGCTCCAGCAGGACGAAGGCGCTGACCAGAATCACGCAGTCCACGGCCATTTGCACCCGTCCGGCCCGCCAGCCGTAGCGCTCCTGCAGGTACAGCGCGGCAATGCCGATGCCGCCCAGGCTGCAACGGTGGCGGAACATGATGAGCATCCCGACGCCGACCAGCACGCCCCCGGCCATGGCGCCGTAGGCCGGGTGGATGTTGTTCAGGGTGAACCAGTGCGGTTGCAGCTCGGTGACCAGCGACAGCAGGCCGATGGCGCAAAAGGTTTTCACGGTAAAGGCCCAGCCCAGCTTGCGCACGGCCAGCCAGTAAAACGGCAGGTTCAGCACGAACAGCCACAGCCCCAGGCTGGTGTGGGTGCTGTAGTGCAGCACGAAGGCCAGCCCGGTAATCCCCCCCGTGAGCAGCCCGGCCTGCTGGAAAAACGCCACGCCCAGGGCCACCAGCAGCACCCCGGTGGCAATGGCCGCACTGTCTTCGGAGAGGGTGTGCGGCGGCGCTTCCGGGGCGGAGGTGATGATGGCGGGGGGCGCCGTGTCGGCAGGGGAGGTGGTGGTCATGGTGTTTCAGGAAAAATCGGCGAAATTGTAAATTTGCGCCGATAGCCTGCGCCAAAGCGCTGTCAATCTGCCAAGCCTCGCCAGCGGCGCAGGCGCAGGCCATTGGCCACGACCAACAGGCTCACCCCCATGTCGGCCAGCACGGCCAGCCACATGCTGGCGTGGCCGGTGACGGCCAGGGCGAAGAACACCAGCTTGATGCCCAGGGCCAGGGCAATGTTCTGCCACAGCACGTTGCGGGTGCTGCGTGACAGGCGCACCGTGTCGGCCACGCGGCGCAGGTCGTCGTGCATGAGGACGACGTCGGCCGTCTCCATCGCCATCGCCGTGCTGTGGGCACCGCCCATGGCAAAGCCGACATCCGCCTGGGCCAGGGCGGGGGCATCGTTCATGCCGTCGCCCACCATGGCGGTGGGGCCGGTGGCTTGCAGCTGGGCCAGCACGGCCAGCTTGTCTTCGGGCAGCAGGCCGCCCTGGGCGTGGTCGATGTTTGCCTGGGCGGCGATGGCCTGGGCCGTTTCGGGGTGGTCGCCACTGAGCAGGTGTACCTGCAGCCCCAGGGCGTGCAGTTGCGCCACGGCTGCCGGGGCGTGGGGCCGCAGGGTATCGGCCACGGCAAACCAGGCCAGCACCTGGCTGGCGGTGGCCAGCAGGCTGACGCTGCGGCCCTGGGCCGCCTGGGCGTTCACGACGGCGGCGATGGCGGGGCTGGCCAGGCCCTGCTCCTGCGCCCAGCGCAGGTTGACCAGGAAGAGGGCCGTGCCATCGGCCATTTGCGCCTGCACGCCGCGCCCGGGCAGGGCGGTCAGGGTACCAATGGCCTGATCGGGGGCGGCGGTCAGGCCCTGGGCAATGGCCTGGGCAACGGGGTGTTCCGAATGGCTGGCAACGGCCCAGGCCATGCGGGCATAGCGGGCGCAGGTGGCGGCATCGGCATGGTCGAAGGCCTGCCAGTCCTGCAGGCTGGGGCGGCCCGTGGTGAGGGTGCCGGTTTTGTCCAGGGCGATGTGGCGCAGGCGGTGCGCTGCTTCCAGCACGCTGCCGCCTTTGAGCAGCAGGCCGTGCCGGGCCGCCGCCGTCAGGCTGCTGACGATGGTGATCGGTGTGGACAGTACCAGGGCGCACGGGCAGGCAATGACCAGCAGCGCCAGCGCCTGGTAGAGGGCATCGGACACGCTCCAGCCCAGCAGCCAGGGGGCCAGCGCGGCCAGCGCAATCGCCAGCAGCAGGACGATGGGGGTGTAGACCTTGGCAAATTGATCGACGAAGCGCTGGGTCGGCGCCTTGCGGGCCTGGGCCTGTTCCACGGCCCGCACGATGCGGGTGAGCAGGCTGTCGCCGCTGGCCTTGTTCACCTGGATGAGCAGCAGCCCCTGCTGGTTGATGCTGCCCGCCCAGACGGTATCGCCCGGGCCTTTGTCCGCCGGGGCGCTCTCGCCGGTGATGGGGGCCTGGTCGATGCTGCCGAAGCCTTCGGCGATGGTGCCGTCCAGGGGAATCTGCTCGCCCGGCATGACCCGTACCATGGCGTTGACGGGCACGGCTTCGATGGCGGTGCTGGCGTAGCGGCCATCGTCCTGGCGCACCTGGGCCGTGGCGGGGGCCGAGGCCAGCAGCCGCCCGATGGCCGCGCGGGCGCGGTCCATGGCCTGGTCTTCCAGGCGCTCGGCCGCCACGTACAGGGCCATGACCATGGCCGCCTCGGGCCACTGGCCAATCAGGAAAGCGCCGGTGACGGCCACCGCCATCAGCGCGTGGATGCCCAGGCGCAGGCGCTTCAGGTCGCGCAGGCCCTGGCGGTAAATGCCCACCCCGGCCAGCCCGATGGCGACGACGGCCAGGGCCATGCCCAGGTAATGCAGGGCCGGGGTGGCGGCCTGCCCCCAGTGGGCGGCTTCCGCCCCCAGGGCCAGGACCAAGGCCGCACCGATGCGCGGCCAGGAGGGCAGGTCGCCATGGTCATGGCCATGGTCGTCATGGCCGTGCTGGTGGTCGTGCCCATGTTGTTCGTGCGGGGCGGGTGGGCTGCATGTGCCGCAGCAGTGGGTGGTGGGTGTCGTGTGTTCCATGCCATGATTGGAAACCTGAAAGTAACTTCAAGGTCAAGCCCCATGGCAGAGAACGTCTTTTTACGCATCGGCGAAGCCGCCCGGCACAGCGGGGTGAGCACGGCCAATATCCGTTTCTATGAAAAACAGGGGCTGTTGCCTGCTGCCCAGCGCCAGGACAACGCCTACCGCAGCTACAGCAGTGCCGACATCCACCGGCTGCGCTTCATCCGCATGTGCCGGGCGATGGACATGTCGCTGCACGAGGTGCGCATCCTGCTCGACCTGAACTGGGACAGCCCGCAGGACTGCCGTGCCGCCACCGCCACCGTGGCAGATCACCTGGGCCACGTGCGCCAGCGCCTGGCCGAACTGCAATTGCTGGAGCAGGAACTGGCCGCCCTGCACCAGCGCTGCAAGGGCGACGGCAGCGCCCGCTGCGCCCTGATCAGCGCGTTGCACCGCCATGCGGAGGAAGACAGCTGGCAGCAGCTGGAGAAAGATGCGGTTGCCAAACGGCACGTATAGGCATATGTAGCCCAGTTTTTTAGCTATCAACGTTGAAAGCGCAGCAGGGTGCGCGTGCGGGCCTGGACGTGATCGACGATGGGCAATGGATAGTCCAATCCCAGGTGCAGGCCGCAGGCCGCCAGTTCGGCAGGTTTCATCGCCGCAGGAAAATGCAGGTGTTTGTCGGGTACGTGGGCCAGTTCTGGCAGGTAGCGACGAATGAAGCGTCCCTCTGGATCAAATTTCTGCGATTGGAGGATGGGATTGAAAATGCGGAAGTACGGCTGTGCGTCGCACCCCGTCGAGGCGGCCCATTGCCAGCCCCCGTTGTTGGCGGCCAGGTCATAGTCGTTGAGATGCTGGGCAAAGAAGCACTCGCCCCGACGCCAGTCAATACCCAGGTGCTTGGTCAGAAAACTGGCCACCACCATGCGCAGGCGGTTGTGCATATAGCCTGTTTGTAGCAACTGACGCATGGCAGCATCAATCAGCGGATAGCCCGTACGGGCCTCGCACCAAGCCTGCCATAGTGCCGGCGCTTCGTCCCATTGCACATGTGCATATTCGGGCCTGAAGGCTTGTGTCACCACCTGTGGATGGTGATACAAAATCATGAAATAAAAATCACGCCAGGCCAGTTCAGACAGCCAAGTCTTGGCCCCTTGGCAGCCGGTAGCTGCCTGCCGTGCGGCCAGTGCTGCCAACTGGCGGATGGAAATGGTGCCAAAGCGCAGGTGTACCGATAAGTACGAGACACCTTTGCGGCCCGGAAAATCGCGTGCCTCGTGGTAAGCCGACAGGCGCGGGAGAAAGTCCTGCAACAGTTGCTGGGCACCGGTCATCCCGGTGGGCAGTGCCAGCGTACGCAGGTTGGTCGGCAGAAAGCCCAGTGTTTGCAGCGTGGGCAGGGCTGTTTCTTCTGGAAGCGCAGCCAAATGCCGTGCATAGCGCCGAACGGGGTAGGAAGTGAGTTGAAACGTATCAAGCTTTTGCAGCCAAGCCCGTTTGTAGGGGGTAAACACGCTGTAAGGCTGGCCTTGCAGGGTCAGCACCTCGTTTTTTTCCAGCAGCACCTGGTCTTTGTAATCGCTGAAGGCGATGCCTGCCGCGTGCAATGCCTGGGCCGCCTGCCGGTCTCGGGCCATAGCTACAGGCTCATAGTCCCGGTTGGTCAGTACTTCTTGCACTCCCAGCTCACGCGCCAATTGCACGATGGATGGCACTGCCGGACCGTGACGCACGATCAGCCCGCCACCGGGCGAACCACTTTCCCTGGCCAGTTGTTGCAAATGCTGATGTAGTTCAATCACGCTGGAGTGGATGAACTCGACTCTCCGGTCGCTGCGCGTGGGCAGGGCGTCAAGAATGTCGGTATCGAATACAAACGCGCAAAACACCCGCTGAAAGCGACGCAGCGCGTGGTACAGGGCGCTATGGTCATCACAACGCAGATCGCGGCGCAGCCAGACGAGGGCAGCGGGAGTGGCGGGGGACATAGGAGCGTGTGGCGGTATGGCTGGATAACAAAAAATATAGCTTCTACCGCTGATGAATAAACGATTCCATATTGAAAAGAACATAAAACCGTTTATTCATCAGCGGTAGAAGCTATTGTTATTGATTCTTCATCGTTGCCTTGAGCTGGTACAACGCCTCCAGCGCCTCGCGCGGGCTGAGGGCGTCGGGGTTGATCTGCGCCAGCAGCGCCTCGGTGGCGCTGGGCGCGGGGATGTCGGCAGCGGGTGGCGGGGCGAACAAGTCGACTTGCGCATCGCCTGCGCTGGCGCGTTCCTCCAGCGCGGCGAGGGTGTGGCGGGCGTGGTTGAGCACGCTGGCCGGGATGCCCGCCAGCTTGGCCACCTGCACGCCGTAGCTGCGGCTGGCCGGGCCAGGCTGGATTTCGTGCAGGAAGACGATGTCGTGGCCATTTTCTGCGGCGGCCACGTGCATGTTGATGGCGGCGCGGGCCTGGGCGGGCAGCTCGGTCAGCTCGAAGTAGTGCGTGGCGAACAGGGTGAAGGCCTGCACCTTGTCGTGCAGGTGGCGGGCAATGCCGCTGGCCAGGGCCAGCCCGTCGAAGGTGGAGGTGCCCCGGCCGATCTCGTCCATCAGCACCAGGCTGTGCGCGGTGGCGCTGTGCAGGATGTGTGCGGCTTCGGTCATCTCCAGCATGAAGGTCGATTGCGCGTTGGCCAGATCGTCCGCCGCGCCGATGCGGGTGTGGATGGCGTCGATCGGCCCCAGGCGGCAGGCGCGGGCGGGTACGTAGCTGCCCATGCTGGCCAGCAGCACGATGAGGGCCACCTGGCGCATATAAGTGGATTTACCGCCCATGTTCGGCCCGGTGACGATGTGCAGGCGCTGGCGCGGGTTCAGATCGGTGCTGTTGGGGATGAAGGTGGCGTTGGCCGTTTGCGCCAGCCGCTCTTCCACCACCGGGTGGCGGCCCTGGTCGATCTCGATGCACGGCTGGGGGGTGAAGCTGGGAGCGCACCAGTTCAAGGTGAGCGAGCGCTCCGCCAGGCAGCACAGCACGTCCAGCGCGGCAATTGCCTGGGCCACGCGGGTCAGTTGCGGGATGAAGGCTTGCAACTGGTCGAGCAACTGGTCGTACAGCAACTTCTCGCGCTGCAGGGCGCGTTCCTGGGCGGACAGGGCCTTGTCCTCGAAGGCCTTCAGCTCCGGGGTGATGAAGCGCTCGGCATTCTTCAGCGTCTGGCGGCGCTGGTAGCGGGCGGGCACGGCGTCCTTGTAGCTGTTGGTCACTTCGATATAGAAGCCGTGCACGCGGTTGAACTGCACGCGCAGGTTGGGGATGTCGGTCAGCAGCTTTTCCCGGGCTTCCAGCTCCAGCAGAAAGCCGTCGCAGTTGGTCTGGATGGCGCGTAGCTCGTCCAGCTCGGTGTCGAACCCGCCGGCAATCACCCCGCCGTCGCGCACCAGGGCCGCCGGTTCGGGCAGCAGGGCGCGTTGCAGCAGTTCGGCGCAGCCGGGCGGGGGCTGGATGTGGCTGAAAATCTCGGTCAGATAGGCTGCTGGGGCAGGTGGTGTCTGCGCCAGCAGCTCTGCTTTTTGCAAAGTTTGCGCCAATGCCACCAATTCGCGCGGGCGCACCTGGCGCAAGGCGGTGCGGGCGGTGATGCGCTCCACGTCGCTCACCCCCTTCAAATGCTGCTGCAACGCCTGCCATGGGGCGCTGCTGGCCGCTGCCGGGTCGCCGCGTAGCACGCCGATGGCCTCCAGCCGCGCCTGCGCCGGGGCGCGGTGGCGTGGCGGCTCCAGCAGCCAGGTTTTCAAAAGGCGGCTGCCCATGCCGCTTTGGCAGGTGTCGAGCAGGGAGAACAGCGTCGGGCTGTCCTCGCCGCGCAGCGTCTGCACCAGTTCCAGATTGCGCCGCGTGCTGCTGGGCAGGCGGATCAGCGCATCGCCCTGCTGCACCTGGATGCTGTGGATGTGCGGCAACTGGCTGCCCTGGGTGTGTTCGGCGTAACTGAGCAGGGCGGCGCTGGCAGCGTGCGCCAGGGGCAGGTCTTCGGCCTCCCAGGCATTCAGGCTGCTGCTGCCCAGCAGTTCCAGGAGCTTGCTGCGGCCCAGCCCGGCGTCAAACTGCCAGTCCGGGCGCGGCGCGATGGGGCAGCCAATCTGTCCGCTGTGGCGCAAGTCCAGCAGCGCCTGCTCGAAGCGTTGCGTCACGCCTGCGCTGTAGAGCACTTCGCTGGGCGCGATGCGGGCCAGGGTTTCGGCCAGCGCCTCCTGCGTGCATTCGGCCAGGTGGATGCGCCCCTGCGTCACGCTCATCCAGGCCAGCCCCACGCGCTGGCGGCCCCCGCTGTGCAGGGCCAGCAGCATCGCCTCGCTCTTGTCCGAGAGCAGCGCCGTATCGGTCAGCGTGCCGGGCGTGACCACGCGCACCACTTTGCGCTCCACCGGCCCCTTGCCCACGCCGATTTCACCCACCTGCTCGCAGATTGCCACCGATTCGCCCAGCTTGATGAGGCGGGCCAGATAGTTCTCCAGCGCATGGAACGGCACCCCCGCCATGCTGACCGGGAACCCTGCCGACTGCCCGCGCGTGGTCAGCGCAATGTCCAGCAGGCGCACCGCCTTTTCCGCATCGTCCCAGAACAGCTCGTAGAAATCGCCCATGCGGTAGAGCACCAGGGTGTCCGGGTACTGGTTCTTGATGGGGATGTACTGCTGGAACATGGGCGTGTGCTGTTCCAGCGGCGTGGTGTACGGGGTCGGGACGGCGTTCTCTGGCATGAAGGGGGCAATGTCTGGTTGGCGCGGGCAGGACGAAGGGGAGGCGAAGCGGTCTATTTTCGCCCGTGATCGTCCCCTGTTGAGGCTTCCCTCCGGGCGTCTTGCAATGCGTTGCGGAGCAGTGGAAAGCGGGTGTGGCAATTGCTCCAGTGGCGGGTTGCAGTTGTCTTGCCGATGACCGACTGGCAGCGCACCAATAAAAAAAAGCCTGAGAAATCAGGCTTTTTTCAATAATTCACTGGCGGAAGCTCAGGGATTCGAACCCTGGAACCCTTGCGGATTGCCGGTTTTCAAGACCGGTGCATTCGACCACTCTGCCAAGCTTCCAAGGGAGGGGATTCTACACAAGCGGCCAGCGTCAAAAGCGCTGGCCGCTTGTTGCTTTACCCGTTCTGCTGGGCCTTGGCGGCGGCCAGCGCCGTCATGTTCACGATGCGGCGCACGGTGGACGACGGGGTGATGACGTGGGCCGATGCGGCCACGCCCATCAGGATGGGGCCGATGGTGGTGCCGTGCGACACCGTGGTCTTGAGCACGTTGAACAGGATGTTGGCGGCATCCAGGTTCGGGCAGATGAGGATGTTGGCCTCGCCGTGCAGGGTGGAGTCCAGCAGGGCGCGGTCACGCACGCTTTCGTCCAGCGCAGCGTCGCCGTGCATTTCGCCGTCGCATTCGATGTGCGGGTGTTTCTGCACGAACAGGTCACGGGCCTGGCGCATTTTGCGGGCCGATTTGCTGGTCGAGGAGCCGTAGTTGCTGTGCGAGACGAAGGCCACTTTCGGCGGGATGCCGAAGCGTTGCACTTCCTCGGCGGCCAGCTCGGCAATGTGGGCCAGTTCCTCGGCGCTGGGGTCTTCGTTGATGTAGGTGTCGGCGATGAACAGCGTGCGCCCTTCCAGCAGCAGGGCATTGACGGTGGCCAGTTTGCTGGCGCCGGGTTTGTGGCCCAGCACGCCCTCGATGTGGGCGACGTGGCGGTCAAAGCGCCCGACCAGGCCGCAGAGCATGGCGTCGGCATCGCCCATCTTGACCAGCATGGTGGCGATCAGGGTGTTGGAGCGGCGCAGCACCTTCTTGGCCGTTTCCGTCGTCACGCCGTCGCGGCCCATGATGCGGTGGTAAGCCTCCCAGTATTGGCGGAAGCGCGGGTCGTCCTCGGGGTCGCAGATTTCAAAGTCCACGCCCGCCTGCAGGCGCAGGCCGGCCTTGGCGATGCGGGCGGTGATGATGTCCGGGCGGCCGATCAGGATGGGTTTGGCCAGTTTTTCATCGACCACGGTCTGCACGGCACGCAGCACGCGCTCGTCCTCGCCCTCGGCGTAGGCGACGCGCTGGGGGTTGTCCTTGGCGGCGGCGAATACCGGGCGCATGATCATGCTGGTCTGGTAGACGAAGCGCGTCAGGCTTTCGCGGTAGGCGGCGTAGTCGGTAATCGGGCGGGTGGCGACGCCCGATGCCTCGGCAGCCTTGGCCACGGCGGGGGCAATGCGCAGGATCAGGCGCGTATCGAAGGGCGTGGGAATGAGGTATTCGGGGCCGAAGGTCAGCTCCTTGCCCTGGTAGGCGGCGGCCACCTCGTCGCTCACGTCCTGTTTGGCCAGGGAGGCGATTTCGCGCACGCAGGCCAGCTTCATGGCTTCGGTGATCTTGGTGGCGCCGCAGTCCAGGGCGCCCCGGAAGATGTAGGGGAAGCACAGGACGTTGTTCACCTGGTTCGGGTAGTCCGAACGGCCCGTGGCGATGATGCAGTCCGGGCGCACGGCCTTGGCCAGTTCGGGGCGGATTTCCGGCTCGGGGTTGGCCAGGGCCAGGATGATGGGCTTGTCGGCCATGGTCTTGAGCATGTCCGCCGTCAGCACGCCGGGAGCCGAGCAGCCCAGGAACACGTCCGCATCCTTGACCGCATCGGCCAGGGTGCGGCCTTCGGTGTTTTGCGCAAAGGCGGCCTTGGAAGCATCCAACGTGCCGGGGCGGCCGGTGTAGATCAGGCCCTTGGAGTCGCACATGAACACGTTTTCGCGGCGCAGGCCCAGGCCGATCATCACGTTCACGCAGGCAATGGCGGCTGCGCCCGCGCCCGAGACGGCGAGCCGGATTTTGTCGATGTCCTTGCCGGCCAGTTCCAGGCCGTTGAGCAGGGCGGCGCTGGAGATGATGGCCGTGCCGTGCTGGTCGTCGTGGAAGACGGGGATGTTCATGCGCTTGGAGAGTTCTTGCTCGATGAAGAAGCACTCGGGCGCCTTGATGTCTTCCAGGTTGATGCCGCCCAGGGTCGGCTCCAGCGCGGCAATGATGTCGATCAGCTTGTTCGGGTCGCGTTCGGCCAGTTCGATGTCGAACACGTCCACACCGGCGAATTTCTTGAACAAACAGCCTTTGCCCTCCATCACCGGCTTGCCGGCCAGCGGGCCGATGTCGCCCAGGCCCAGCACGGCAGTGCCGTTGGTGATCACGCCGACGAGGTTGCCCCGGGCGGTGTAGTCAAAGGCTTTGTCCGGGTCGGCCTGGATGTCCAGGCAGGGGTAGGCCACGCCCGGGGAGTACGCCAGCGACAGGTCGCGCTGGTTGGACAGGGGCTTGGTGGGGGTGACGGAAATCTTGCCTTTGTTGGGGTTGCTGTGGTACTCGCGTGCGGCATCACGCAGGGTTTGCTCGGCGGGGGTCAGTGGTTCAGTCATGGAAAAAAGGTGATTCAAGGGACGCTCGCTGCGCCAAGGGGGCGCAAAGCTTACTCCGAAATGACAAATTGTGGGGTCTTGCGGCGCCCCACGAAGCCTGAAAACGCCATCCCCCGGTAAGAAGGCTGGCGTTTGCTGAATGGGCGGCGTCGTGCTTAGTGTGCTTCGGCCTGGCGTGCTGCTTGGATGACAGCCTGCGTATTATCTTTGGCCCCGTTGAAGAAAACGTTCAGAAGTACGGCGCAGAGGGAAGAAAGCAGGATGCCCGACTCGATCAGCGGGTGGATGGCGTGCGGCATCCACTGGCGAAACTGCGGCGCCACCAGCGGAATCATGCCGACGCCGATGGAGACGGCCACGATCATGGCGTTGTTGCGGTTGTCGCGGAAATCCACGCCCGACAGGATGCGGATGCCGGTGGCGGCCACCATGCCGAACATCACCAGCCCCGCGCCGCCCAGCACCACCGTGGGCAGGGACTCGACCAGGGCCGCCATTTTCGGCAGCACGCCCAGGACGACGAGGATCACGCCCCCGGCCACGCACACCCAGCGGCTCTTGATGCCGGTGACGGCGACCAGCCCCACGTTCTGCGAGAAGCTGGTGTAGGGGAAGGTGTTGAAAATGCCGCCGATCAGCGTGCCCAGGCCGTCGGTGCGCAGGCCACGGGTCAGTTCGGCCTGGTTGATCGGCTTGCCGGTCATGTCGCTCAGGGCCAGGAACATGCCGGTCGATTCGATCATCACCACGATCATGATCAGGGTCATGGTCAGGATCAGCATGGGGTCGAACACCGGCGTGGCGATCTGCATGGGCAGCACGACGTCGAACCAGGCGGCCTTGCCGACTTTCTCGAACGTCATCAGCCCCATGGCGGCGGTAATGACGCCGCCGACGATGATGCCGATCAGCACCGAGATATTGGCCAGAAAGCCTTTGCCGAAGCGGGCGATGAACAGAATCGTCAGCAGCACGACGCCGGAGATGGTGACGCCGGTCAGGTCCGCGTATTTGGGGTTGGGCACGCTGGGCACCACGGCAAAGCCCTTGGGCACCGGCGGCAGGTGCGAGCCGGGGGCGCCGGCCATGGCCTGGGCCTCGGTCAGCCACTTGATGTGTTCGGGGTTGGGGATGGAAGGGGCCGTTGGCCCGGCAGGGTTGCCGAAAATCCAGTTGATGCCCACGCGCATCAGGCTGATGCCGATCACGGCAATGATGGTGCCGGTCACCACGGGCGGGAAAAAGCGCAGCATCCGGCTCATCAACGGCGCAATGAAGATGGAGAGCACCCCCGCGCCGATGACTGCGCCAAAGATCAGGCCCGCCCCGGCCTGCCCGCCCGTGGCCTGGGCCATCGACACCATCGGCGCGACGGCGGCAAAGGTCACGCCCATCATCACCGGCAGCTTGATGCCGAACCATTGGGTCGCGCCCATCGACTGGATCAGCGTGACGATCCCGCAGACGAACAGGTCGGCGGAAATCAGGTGGGCAATCTGATTGGGGGGCAGGTTCAGTGCCCGGCCCACAATCAGCGGAACGGCCACGGCACCGGCATACATCACCAGGACGTGTTGCAGGCCCAGTGCAGTGGCACGCCCCCAGGGCAGCTTTTCATCAACCGGATGGACGGAGCTTGTCATGAATGTCTTCCTTGGAAACTGTCGTTATGGGCAGCGGCAGGGGTTGCACACTTTTATCCATACAAAAAGTGTATACAAATAAAAGGTTGGGAAAACTCCAAGTTTTCCCTAGGGATCCTCTGCACGAATCGAGCGGTAAGTCTGCGTCGCAGACCGCCCGAGGCCGCAGATGCAGGCGGCGCGGCGATTTGTGCAGAGGATCCCTACGGATGGGTATTTCCCGATAGGCCAGGCGGCGCGTGCTGCCGGGTCTGCACAGGCATGAAAAAGCCCGGCACAAGGCCGGGCAGCAAGAAGGGGGACCGCATCCGGCGTGGCATCGGCGGCCAGTGCCCCCAAGCCATCACTTCATGGCTCAGGCCATCAGGTCGACCAGGCTGCGGGCCACCACCTTGGTGGCACGGCGCAGGTCTTCCAGGTCGATGCGTTCGTCATTGCGTTTGGCATGGCTCTCCAGCACGGAGCGGGGGCCTGCGCCGTAGATCACGCCGGGAATGCCGCGCTCCACGTACAGGCGCACGTCGGTATACAGGGGCGTGCCCACGGCAGGGGGCCTGGCGCCGAACACGGCCTCGCCGTGCTGCTGGATGGCATCGACCAGCGGCTTGTTGCTGGGCAGCGGCGTCATGGCGTTGGCCAGCAGCAGGCGCTTGATGTCCACGCGCACGGCGTCCTCGCCGGTGTAGCCGCGCTCGGTGTTGAACTGCTCCACCGCCTGGGCGATCACGGCGCGGATGCTGGCTTCCACCTCGGCCGGGTTTTCTTCCGGAATCATGCGGCGGTCGAGCTTCAGGGTGACCTTGCCCGGCAGCACGTTGGTGTTGGTGCCGCCCTCGATGCGGCCAATGTTCAGGTAAGGGTGCTTGATGCCCGGCACCCTGGAGGTGACCTGCCGGTACTTGGTGTTCTCGGCAAACAGGCCGTTCATGACCGCCACGGCAGCTTGCAGCGCATCCACCCCGGTGTGCGGCACGGCGGCGTGGGCCATCTTGCCGTGCACGGTCACTTCCATTTGCAGGCAGCCGTTGTGGGCGGTGACGACTTCGTAGCTGAAGCCGGCGGCAATCATCAGGTCGGGCTTCGTCAGATTGTTTTTCAGCAGCCAGCCGGGGCCGAGCAGCCCGCCGAATTCCTCGTCGTAGGTGAAGTGCAGCTCCACCGCACCTTTACTGGGTTTGGCGACTGCTTCCAGCGCCCGCACGGCGAAGGTGAAGGTGGAAAAGTCGCTTTTGCTCACGGCGGTGGCGCGACCATACATCTTGCCGTCCTCGATCTCGGCGCCATACGGGTCGTGCGTCCAGCCCTCGCCGGGGGGAACCACGTCGCCGTGGGCGTTCAGCGCCACGGTGCGGCCACCGTCGCCCTGTGCGCCATATTGGCGGCGCACGATCAGGTTGGTGATGCTCTCCATCCCGTAGTCACGCACTTCCTGCTCGGGCACGGCGTGTTTTTCGGCGTCAAAGCCAAAGGCCTGGATCAGCGCCGCCGTGCGCTCGGCGTGCGGGGCGTTGTTGCCGGGCGGCGTGTCGGTGGGCACTTGCACCAGGGCCTGCAGGAACTGCACCTGCTCGTCGAAGTGTTGGTCTACCCAGGCGTCCAGGGCGGTGTAGAGGGCTTGGCGGTCGTGGTTCATGAAAAATCTCCTTCAATTCAGGCAGCCAGTTGCTGCAAAACATGGCCAAAGGCATCGACGGCCAGCTGCATGTCGTCGTTGGTGCTGGATTCCAGCGGGTTGTGGCTGATGCCGCTGTTCAGCCCGCGCACGAACAGCATGGCCTGCGGCAAGATCTTGTGCAGCTTCATCGCATCGTGGCCCGCGCCGCTGGGCAGGTGGAACACCGGCACGCCCAGGGCCTGGACGGCGGCCTCCCAGCGCTGTTGCCACTCCGGGGCGCTGGGTGCGGCCGATTCCTGCATGGTCTGCTCGGTGCGGTATTGCAGGCCCCGGCGTTCGCAGATTTCGGCCAGCCTGGCCAGGATGTCGTCCCGCAGCGCATCGCGCTGGGCGTTGCTGGGGGCGCGAATGTCCAGGCTGAAGTGGCACTGGCCTGGCACCACGTTGATGGAGCCGTTGGGCACCTGCAACATGCCGATGGTGGCCACGCTGTCGCCGTCCTGCGCGGCGCGTGTTTCCATGAACAGGGCCAGCTCGGCCACGCCCACGGCGGCATCGCGGCGGCGGTTCATCGGCGTGGTGCCGGCGTGGCTGGCCATGCCGGTGATGCTGCACTGGTAGCGCACGCTGGCGTTGATGGCCGTGACCACGCCCAGGGGCAGATCCAGTTCATTGAGCACCGGCCCTTGCTCGATATGCACTTCGATGAAGCCCAGGTAGTGCGCCGGGTTGCGCTGGAGTTTGGGGATGTCGTCGATGCACAGGCCCGCGTGCTGCATGGCGGCACGCATGGTGATGCCGTCGGCGTCCTGCTGGTCGAGCCAGTCGGGGTTGAAGTCCCCCGTCAGCGCCCCGGAACCCAGGAAGGTGGCCTTGTAGCGCTGGCCTTCCTCCTCGGCAAAGGCCACCACTTCGATACCGAAGGGCAGGCGCTTGCTTTGGCGGTGCAGCTCGCGCACGCACGCCATCGGCACGAAGATGCCCAGGCGGCCATCGTATTTGCCGCCGTTGCGCACGGTGTCGTAGTGGCTGCCGGTCAGCAGGTACTGCGCACCGGCGACCGCCGGGTGGTAGCGGCCCACGACGTTGCCCACGGCGTCGATCTCCACCTCGTCGAAGCCGATTTCGCGCATCCAGTGGCTGATGCGCTGGGCGCAGGCGCGGTGCGCGTCGGTCAGGTAGGTGACGGTGAGCTGCCCCAGCTCGGCGTAGCCGGGATCGGTGTGCTGGGCCAGCTTTTCCTGCCAGTCCCAGACATCGTTGCCCAGGGTGGGCACGTAGCCGAACTTGTCGTTCAGGCGGATTTCCGCGATGCGGTGGATGTTGCGCAGCGCCTCGGCCCGCTCGAAGTCGGGATGGTTACGCAGGCGGCGCTCGAAGGTCGCCAGGATTTCTGCCTTGGGCAGGCCCAGGCCGCGCGGGCCGCGCACCGCCAGGATGAAGGGAAAGCCGAAGCGCTCCCCGTACTGGCGGTTCAGGTTCTGGATGTGCGCCAGCTCCTCGGGCGTGCATTGGGTCAGGCCCGCCTTGTTCTGCTCGTTGGTCGATTCTGCCGTCAGCGTATTCGTCTGCATGGCCTTGCCCGCCAGCTCCGGGTGGGCGCGGATCAGGTCGAGCTGCGCCTGCTCGCCCGCCTGGGCCAGCACCTGCACCATCGCGTGCTTGATGTGCGCCAGGCTGGTGAAGGGGCGCTGGGCCAGGGCCTGCCCGGCAATCCAGGGGGAATGCTCGTACAGGCCGTCCAGCAGGGCGACGGCCTCTGCCGGGCTGGCGGCGTTCAGTTGTTCCAGGGTCAAAGCCATGGTTGTCTCCTTGAAAAAGATGAGCTGCCAGCGCTTGTCGTATAAGCGCTGGAGGGGTATTTGTTCTAAAAATTATTGGGGCGCAGGAAAGCGCCGCGCCCAGTGGCGGGCCACGTCGATGCGGCGGGCCACCCACACCTTGTCGTGGCGCTGGATGTGGTCCAGAAAGCGTTGCAATGCCACGATGCGCCCCGGGCGGCCCAGCAGGCGGCAGTGCATGCCGATGCTCATCATCTTGGGGGCATTGGTGCCGTTTTCGTCGCCCTCGGCGTACAGGGCGTCGAACGTGTCCTTCATGTACTGGAAGAACGGGTCGGCGTGCGAATAGCCCTGCGGCAGTGCAAAGCGCATGTCGTTGCAGTCCAGCGTGTAGGGCACGATGAGCTGGTGGGCCTTGCTGCCGTCGGTCTTGCCCACCTGCATCCAGAACGGCAGGTCGTCGCCGTAGTAATCCGCGTCGTAGGCGAAGCGGCCCGCATCGGCCACCAGCCGGTGGGTGTTGGGGCTGTCGCGCCCGGTGTACCAGCCCAGGCCGTGGTCGCCGTCGTGGCCGTAGAGTTCTTCAAAAATTTCCAGGCACTGCTGCATGTGGGCGCGTTCCACGTCTTCGGGCAGGTTCTGGTAGTGGATCCATTTCAGGCCGTGGCAGGCCACCTCGTGGCCCAGCTCGGCAAAGGCCTGGGCCACCTCGCGGTGCTTTTGCAGGGCGGTGGCCACGCCGAAGACGGTGAGCGGCAGGCCGCGCTGCTCGAATTCGCGCAGGATGCGCCACACCCCGGCCCGCGAGCCGTATTCATAAATCCCGTCCATGCTCATGTGCCGCGCCGGGTAGGAGGCGGGGTTGAACAGCTCCGACAGAAACTGCTCGCTGCCCGCATCGCCGTGCAGCACGTGGTTCTCGCCCCCTTCCTCGTAGTTCAGCACGAACTGCACCGCCACCCGCGCCTGGCCGGGCCAGTGCGGGTGCGGTGGCGTGCGGCCATAGCCGATCAGGTCGCGGGGGTAGGGGGCGGTGGCGTCGTAGGTCATGGAGGGAGGACTTTTCAACAAAAAGGGCGCTGCTGCGGTCTACACCGTCGACAGCGCCATGGATAAATCATTGGAGGGCAGGGTGCGGTCGAACTCCAGCCCGGATTCGACGTTGGCCAGGTGCTCCTGCATCAGCCGCACGGCCAGCGCCTCGTCACGCCCGGCCAGCGCAGCGACGATGCCTTCGTGCTCCTCGTGCGAATGCGCGGCGGCGGTCGTGCTCTGGTACATCAGGGTGATCAGGGCGCAGCGCGAGATCAGGTCGCCCAGGATCTGTGCCAGCACGTCGTTGCCCATCAGGCGGGCCATGACGACGTGAAAGTCGCCCAGCAACTCGGTGCGTTCGCCCACGTCCTGGCCTTCGATGGCGGCCTGCTCGGCCTGGATGTGCGCCCGCAGGGCGGTGATCTGCGCCGGGCTGCTCTGGCGGCAGAAGGCGCGGGTCATTTCGATTTCCAGCATCCGGCGCACGGCGAACACCTGCCGCGCCTCGGCCACCGAGGGCGTGGCCACGAAGGCGCCCCGGGCCGGCTCCAGCGTCACCAGCCGGTTCTGCGACAACTGGAACAGCGCCTGGCGCACCAGCGTGCGCGAGACGCCGAAGTGGTCGGCCAGCTTCTGCTCGGCCAGCTTTGTGCCGGGCAGCAGGCGGTGTTCCACAATCGCCCGCGTCAGCGCGTCGGCAATCATGGTGGTGGAGGATATGGTTTCTATGGATGTCATGTTTTTTCCACTTCGACAAAAATTGTATACACTTTTGGTAAACAAGCCAGCGCAGAAGCGCTTTTCATTCCAAGGAGAAACCCTATGGGCCTGAGTACCCACGTTCTGGACACGATGCACGGCTGCCCCGCAGCCGGTATGGCCGTTGAGCTGTACGCTACAAAAGGAGAGGGTGCGACACTGATCAAAACCCTGCTGCTCAACAGCGACGGCCGCACCGACGCTCCCCTGTTCGACGACAACACGCTGCAGGCGGGAACGTACCGCCTGACGTTTGCCGTGGCCGATTATTTCAAGGCCAAGGGCGTGGCGCTGCCGGAACCGAATTTTTTGGGCAAAGTCAGCCTGGACTTCGGCATTGCCCGCACCGACGAGCACTACCACGTGCCGCTGCTGGTCAGCCCCTGGAGCTATTCGACCTACCGGGGGTCTTGAATTCCAAGGATTGAATAAAAAAATAGCTGTAGCCGCTTTATTCAAAAGCATTTACAGCTTTTTTATCTTTGAAAACCTTGTGAAGAGAGCGCAAAAAGCTCTCTTTTTTTATTTATTCGGAGCGCTGCCCCTCCGTCAGCGTATCGAGCTGGAAGCGCCCGGACTTGTCCCACAGCCAGACCTCGGTAAAGCGCAGGGCACCGCGCGAGCCTGCCGGAATCGGGAACGGCGCGGCGGCGCGGACGGTGCGCTCGATCTCGCGCACCACCTCGGGCGCATGGGTGGGGGCACGCATCCAGTTCAGGCGCTGCACCTGGCCGCTGGCGGTCAGGCTCACCTCCAGCACCCCGACGGCGTACAGCATGGGCGGCAGCATTCCCGGATAAATGCGGCTGCTGTTGCGCTGGTAGATGTGTTCGGCAGCGGCCCGCCGCAATGGCAGCATGGGCGTGGCCGGCGCCGGACGGCGCACAATCGGCACCCCGCAGCCGGCGACCAGCGCGGTCAGGCCGCCAGCGGCCAGGGCCTGCAACATCCGGCGGCGTGCGGCACCGGGCAAGGAAGAAAAAACGTGGTTCTGCATGGGGCCAAAGCCTACCGCGTTCGCTCCCTGGGGCGCGTTAAAAAACGTCAAACAGGCCTTTCCAAGGGCCATCCCGGAGGGCTGCCATCGGGCAAACCCCGAGAGAAAAATTCCTTTTGGTGAACAAAATTTGTATACACTTTATTTCACCCTAGGTCGCAGCGGTGCCCTGGCCATCGGCCCAGGTGCGCGACCTGTTTGCTGCTCAGAGTGCCCGCGGTGGTGAGCAGAGACTTTCATCTTCACTTCATCATGGAAGCTTATCTTTTGGACTGGGCCAACCTGCTGCTGCGTTGGCTGCACGTGATCACGGCCATCGCCTGGGTCGGATCGTCGTTCTACTTCGTTTTCCTGGACAGCAGCCTGACGCCCCCCGAAGACCCGGAACTCAAACGCCAGGGCGTCTCCGGCGAGTTGTGGGCCTTGCACGGCGGCGGTTTCTATCACCCGGTCAAGTTCAACGTCTCGCCGCCGAAACTGCCAGAGCACCTGCACTGGTTCTTCTGGGAGAGCTATACCACCTGGCTCTCGGGCTTTGCCCTGCTGACCGTGTCGTACCTGTGGAATGCCAATATCTACCTGGTCAATCCGGCCAACCCGCTGCTGTCCAGCGGCGGTGCCATCGGCGCGGCACTGGCCTTCCTGGTCGTGTTCTGGCTGCTGTACGACGCCATCTGCCGCACCCTGGGGCAAAAGGAAAACGGGGACGCCATCGTCGGCGCCCTGGTGACCGTGCTGGTCTGCGTGGCCGCCTACCTGGCTTGCGCCATCTTCCCCGGCCAGGCCGCCTTCCTGCTGATGGGCGCGATGCTGGCCACCTCGATGAGCGCCAACGTGTTCTTCTGGATCATCCCGGGCCAGCGCAAAGTGGTGGCAGCCCTCAAGGCCGGCCAGCCCGTCGATCCCATCCACGGCAAGCGCGGCAAGCAGCGCAGCGTGCACAACACCTACTTCACCCTGCCGGTGCTGTTCGCCATGCTCTCCACCCATTACGGCTGGATGAACAACCATGCGCTGAACTGGCTGGTGCTGATCCTGATGATGTTTGCCGGTGCGGCCATCCGCCAGTTCTTCGTCATGCGCCATGGCTTCAAGCTGGGCCGCAACCCCCATCCCTGGAAATACGCCGCCGTCGGCATCGTCGTGCTGCTGGGCGTGCTGGTCTGGCTCAAGCCCGCCGCGTCGCAAGCCGCAGCCCAGGCCGGTGGCGCGGCTGCCGTGGCGGCCACTTATGACGATCTGCGCCCGGTCCTGGACCAGCACTGCGTGGTCTGCCACAACGGCAACGGCGTGGCGCAGAAAAACGTCAAGCTCGATCGCGTGGCGGACGTGCAGGCCCACGCCCAGCAGATCTACCAGCAGGTGGTGCAGCTGCGCAAGATGCCTTTCGGCAACCCGAGTGCCCTGAGCGACGCAGAGCGCGGCATCATCCAGCACTGGTTCGAGGCGGGCGCTGCCGTTCCGGCCAGCGGCGGCTGAAAAAACTGCCGATATTCGGCCAATGCTGCCAGGACATGCATTACAATCCGCCACTTCGCGGCTGTAGCTCAGCTGGATAGAGTACTTGGCTACGAACCAAGGGGTCGTGGGTTCGATTCCTGCCAGCCGCACCAAACGCAAAGCCCTGGAGCATCATTGCTTCAGGGCTTTTTGCTTTTGCGGCTCTGGAAAGAATGTTTCAAATGCTGGCAAAAACCGTCAATTTGCCGGCATTGGGCGGAAACCCTTGCTTTCGATCGAGTCGGGAAATTTTTTGATGTGGCTCAAACCCATACAAATAGTGGACTGGCATAGTCGGGCATTATGTTGCATCTACCCCAGCACTTTGAACTTTTTTCCAAGACCGAGGTTCTTGGCGTCGGCCAGGTTTTGCGTCGGCGTGGCCAGTATCCCGATTCGGTGCTGTACCTGGACAGCGGCCGGGCCATGTTCGGCATTTGCGAGGACGGCCGGAGCAAGAAAATGCGCCACCAGTTCTCCCTGGTGGAAGGCCCGGTCTGGCTGGATGCGGCTTTTGCCCTGGCCGAAGAACCCTCGCCGATGGACATCGTCACCGACTCGCGCGTCTGGGTCAAGCGCGTTTCCCTGCAAGACTTCCACGACAGCCTTCATGCCCTGCCAGGCACTGCCCAGGCCCTGGTGCGGGACATGGCCCGGGGGTACTGCCAGCAGGCTGAAACGGCGGTCAGCCGCCTGTCGCAAGCGGCGGAAGCCCGTTTTGCCCAGTGGCTGCTGCGCCATGCCCAGGCGGTGGACAACGGCACCATGCGGGTGACCCTGAACCAGCGCAAGCGCTCCATTGCCGCCCAACTGGGCATTGCCCCGGAAACCTTCTCGCGTGTGCTGCGCCAGTTGCGTGAGCATGGCCTGATCGCCGGCACCGGCAAAGTGCTCAACCTGCCGCAGCCCGGCGCCTTGCAGACCATGGCGGGGATCGCTTAGTTGGCGTTGAGTTCGCGTTTTTCCTAGGCGCCTTCCAAGGGTTCCACCCCTGCAGTGCCACTGCCCCGCGTTTTTATAGTGGGGCGTGGCACTTTCTTATTTCCTTCCCCGACGGCTCCAGCATCTGGCCCAGCGCTTGCCGCGGCCGGGCGTGCGGGCACTGGTGGCGGCCCTGTGTGCAGCCATGGCATTCGCCGCCCTGGGGCTGGCCTGGCTTGGGCAGCACGCTTTTCAGGCCCAGTGGCAGCAACAGCAGCAGGCGCAACAGCACCTGGTGCTGCAAGCCTGGTCGCAGCAACTGGCGCTGCGGCTGGAGGCGTACCAGCGTGCACTCCTGGGGCTGGCGCAGCTGGCCCAGGAGCAGGGCTTTGCCCACCTGCAGCAGGAGAAGGTACTGGCCGCCAGCTTCCATGCCCTGTTTCTGGCCCATCCCGATGGCGCCGTCCAGCAACTGGCCCCTCAGCGGCAGGCGCTGATCCCGCCGCAGCCCTTGCCTGCGGCCATCCAGATCGTGCGCCAACGCACGCTGGTTCAGGGGGGGCTGGCCCTGTATGCCCAGGCTGCAGAAGGGGAAGTGGTGCAATTGACCTGGGCGCAGCCCTTGCGGGATGCACAGGGCCAGCTTGCGGCCTTGCTGCTGGCGCAGGCAGAAATTCCCCAAAGCTTGCTGCTCCCGATGACGGCGCAATCCCCCGCAGAAGTTTTTGGCCCTTTCGGATTTGCCTTGCGGGATGCCCAGACGGGGGTGCTGGTGCGTTCCCTGGCGCCTGGCAACGAAGTGCTGCCGATGCAGCCGGAACAAGCGTTGCAACTGCCCTATCCCCAGTGGCGGCTGGAGAGCTGGACGGAAGCGCCCACTGCCCCGCCCAGCCTGTGGCCCTGGCACCTGCTGCTGCCTGGCGTGGCGGCGCTGTGTCTTTTGGCGGGCTATCTCCTTTACCGGCAATTGCTGCGCTGGCAGTCCGTCCGGCAAGAGGCGGCAGCCCTGTCGGCGTCTGGTGGTGCAACCCACTGGGAGGCTTTCCTGCAGGCCAGCCCTGCGGCGATGTGGGTGGTGCAAGGCCCCACCATACAGGCGGCCAATGCCCATGCCTATACCTTGCTTGGCTATGCACCGCAGTTTCTGGAAGGCGTGTGGCTGCACTATGTGGCGCGGGAACTGGCCCAACTGACTGCCGTACAGCATGGGGTGCGCACTGCTGGCCGGTACCACGGCCAGATACAGTTGCGCAAGGCCGATGGGCAGGTCGTGCTCACCGAGGTGAGCGCCTACCGCCTGCAGGATGGGCCGGAGGCGACCGTCTGGCAATTGTGGGCGCCCTGGAGCCAATTGCCCTTGCCAACGGCCCTGCCGCAAGCAGGTTTGGTGTCGCAGGACGTGTTGCTGTACTGGCTGCAGTCCTACCGTCAGCCCTGGCAGGACGCTGCGCAGGCCCAGGCCAGTCCGGCAACGGGGGCGTTGCTTTTCCTGGACATCGATTGCCTGGGTGCCCTGAACGAAGCCGCAGGCCGTCCTTTTGGCGACCATGTGCTGGCCACGGTGGGGCGCATGTTGCAGCACAGCGTCCTGCCCGTAGGCCGTGCCGTCCATCTGGGCGGTGACGAATTTGCCGCCTTGCTGCCGACCATCGGAATCCATCACGCCCTGCTCATTGGCCAGCAACTGTGCCAGCAGGTGCAGGACTGGCAACCCCAGTGGCAGGGGGAGCCGTACTGGGTCAGCATCAGCATCGGGGTCGTTGCCTGGGACGTGCGCACGCACGACGGCCCGGGCATTCTGCGGGCGGCCGATATGGCCTGCTATCAGGCCAAACGCAAGGGCAAGGCCCAGGTCGTGGTGGGTTCGGTATAAGTTGATGGCTGATTTATGCCGTACGGGCCTGGTCTGAGGTCATACTCAGAGGCTTGAACATTCTTCTCGGGTCTGCTGTCGATTCATGAAAATTTCGCATCTTTTGCAACGTGCCCGCAATGCCTGGAAGCGCATTGCAGCCACCGCTGGCGCAGATGCGGCGCCGGCGGCCTTTGCACTGGATGCGGTCAAGGAACGCGTGGCCCAGTTGCAGCCGCCGACCGCCCCTGTCCTGCCGTCGGCACCGCGCCTGCACACCCTGATCAAGTTGACGCCGATCCCGCTGCCTCGGCCGGTGCGCTGGGAAGGGCATGGGGTGTATGCCCTGGCCTGGGCGGGCACGGCAGTGCTGGCGTGGGGTGCCTGGCGCGTTCCTCTCGACTGGCTGCTGTGGTATGGCCTGGTGGCCGTGGCGGTGTTTGCCCTGTTGTTTCGTCTCGAAGGCCCGCGCACGCGGCGCGAGCGGCGGATGCGCCAGGCCCAGGTCGAGCTGTGCCACAGCAGTTACCTGGCCGCGGAAAGCCATTTGCAGGCCGTGATGCACCAGCGATTTGCCGAGCGGATGCAGGACTTTCATGCCCTGCAGCATCTGCACGAAGCGGCCAGCCAGGCCATTGCAGCGGTGGAGGGCGCCAATGCCTCGGCCCTGCACGCCCACGACGATATCGAGAGCTGGGAGCAGCAACTGGCAGGCGAGGTGGAAGACCTGGAAGCGCAGATGCTGGCGCTGGTGCATGAGCTGGAAGCCTTCTCCAGCCTGCACAAGGAGGAGATCGATCACGCCATCACGGCCCGGCACGATGCCCGCCTGGCGTATTGGCAGGCGCGGCTGGATGCGTCGGTTTTCACCGGCGAGACGGTGTATTCCGCTCCCGAAGGGAGTACGGGTAAAAAATCATAGTCTTTTTGTCATTTTCCTCTGATGTGGTCAGTGGATCATGCTATGAAAAACGTGAATAGCCCGCCGATGGCGAAAGCCTTCCTGCCATGGATCGGGAACAACCCTGGGAACTTCAGCGAAAATCGCGCCCCATGAATTCTCCCCCCCAAGCTTTGCCTGCAGCCGCTCCTGTTTCGCGCCTGCAGCTGGTGGGCATTACCAAACGTTACCCGGCCGTCGTTGCCAACGATGCGGTCAGCCTGAGTGTGCAGCCCGGGGAGGCGCACGCCATCCTGGGGGAAAATGGCGCTGGTAAATCCACCCTGATGAAGATCATCTACGGCAGCACCCGCCCGGACGAAGGCCAGGTGCTGTTCGACGGTCGGCCCGTGACCATCCGCAACCCCCAGCAGGCCCGCCAGTTGGGCATTGCCATGGTGTTCCAGCATTTCAGCCTGTTCGACACCCTGACCGTGGCGCAAAACGTCTGGCTGGGGCTGGACAAAAGCCTGGGCTTGGCCGAAGTCACCCGGCGCATCGAAGAAAAAGGCCGCCAGTACGGGCTGGAGATCGACCCGCAACGCCCCGTCCACACCCTGTCCGTGGGCGAAATGCAGCGCGTGGAAATCGTGCGGGCGCTGCTCACCAACCCACGTTTGCTGATTCTGGACGAACCCACTTCCGTGCTCACGCCCCAGGCGGTCGAACAATTGTTCGTCGTGCTGCGCCAGTTGGTCAGCGAGGGCTGCTCCATCCTCTACATCAGCCACAAGCTGCATGAAATCCGTGCCTTGTGTACCGCCTGCACGGTGCTGCGCGGCGGCAAGGTCACCGGGGTGTGCCAGCCGCAGCACGAGAGCAACGCCTCGCTCTCGCGCCTGATGATCGGGGCCGAGCCGCCGGCGCTGGAACACCGCCCGCTGCACGCCGGGGCGGTGGTGCTGGATGTTCAGTCACTGACGTTGCCGCGCCAGGATGCGTTTGGCGTGGACTTGATGGATGTTTGCCTGCAGGTGCGCAGCGGCGAAGTGGTCGGGATTGCCGGGGTTTCCGGCAATGGCCAGCAGGAGCTGCTGCGAGCCTTGTCTGGTGAAGATACGCGGGCGCAGCCCGCCACGGTGCAGGTACTGGGCCAGGCGGTGGGGCGATGGAGTCCGCAGCAGCGCCGGGCGCAGGGCCTGCATTTTGTGCCCGAGGAACGTCTGGGCCGGGGCGCCGTGCCCACCATGGGGCTGGCGCACAACCTGCTGCTGACCCGCAGCGATGCGGTCGGCCCGGCAGGCTGGCTGCACCTGGGGCGTTTGCAAGCGCAGGCCCGCACGGTCATCGAGCGCTTTGGCGTCAAGGCCGGAGGGCCGGATGCTCCGGCGCGGTCGCTGTCGGGCGGGAATTTGCAGAAATTCATCGTCGGGCGCGAAATTTCCGCCCAGCCACGCCTGCTCATCGTCGCGCAGCCCACCTGGGGGGTGGACGTGGGCGCGGCGGCGCAAATCCATGCGGAAATCCTGGCGCTGCGCGATGCGGGCTGCGCCGTGCTCATCGTGAGCGAGGAACTGGACGAATTGTTTGACTTGAGCGACCGCCTGTACGTGCTGGCCAGGGGGCACCTCAGCCCCAGTCTGGCCCGTGCCGATGCGACGGTGCAGCAGGTAGGGGAATGGATGAGCGGTTTGTGGAATGCCGACGTGCAGCAGCACCTGGCCGATATGGAGCAGGCGCAGCCCAGTAGCGAGCCTGCGGAGGGCCACCATGTTTAAGCTGGAACAACGCCCGCAGTTTTCGCGGGTGTGGACGTATGCGGCGCCGCTGCTGGCGCTGGCCGTGACGGTGGCCATTGGCGTGCTGTTGTTCATCCTGCTGGGCAAAGACCCGGTCAAGGGGCTGCAAGCCTTTTTCTGGGAACCGGTCAAGTCCGCCTACGCCCTGGGCGAGCTGGCGATGAAAGCCACCCCGCTGCTGCTGATCGCCCTGGGGCTGGCGGTGTGCTTTCGCTCCAACATCTGGAACATCGGGGCCGAGGGGCAGTTCGTCATCGGCGCCGTGGCCGCTGGCGGCGTGGCGCTGCTGGCCGACAAGAACACCGGGGCCTGGATCATCCCGGCCATCCTGCTGGCCGGGGTGCTGGGCGGCATGGCCTGGGCGGGCATCGTGGCGCTGCTGCGCGACCGCTTCAACGCCAACGAGATTCTGGTCAGCCTGATGCTGGTCTACATCGCCACCCTGGTGCTGGGCTACCTGGTTTATGGGCCGTGGAAAGACCCGGCAGGCTACAACTTCCCGCAGTCCAAACTGTTCGAGCGCGTCACGCAAATCCCCAAGCTGATGGCGGGCAGCCGCGTGAATATCGGCGTTTTCCTGGCGCTGGCCGGGTCGGCGCTGCTCTGGGTATTTTTGTTCCGCACCCGTGCCGGGTTTGCCCTGCAAGTGGGCGGGTTGGCCCCGGCGGCGGCGCGGTATGCCGGTTTTTCCTCGCGCCGGGCGCTGTGGACGGCGCTGCTCATTTCCGGCGCGGCCGCCGGACTGGCCGGGGCGCTGGAAGTGGCCGGGCCGATCGGCCAGCTCACCCCCTATGTTCCGGCAGGCTACGGCTTTGCCGCCATCATCGTCGCCTTCGTTGGGCGGCTGCACCCGGTGGGCATGATCTTTTCCGCCATTCTGATGAGCATGTTCTACATCGGCGGTGAACTGGCCCAATCCCGCCTGGGGCTGCCCAAGGCGCTGTCCGGCGTGTTCCAGGGGCTGCTGCTGTTCAGCCTGCTGGCCTGCGATACCTTGATCGCCTACCGCGTGCGCTGGGTCGGCCGCGCCAGACCGATGCGGCAAGGAGGGCACTAGCATGGATACCTACGCATTGCTGCTGGCCTCGACCCTGAGCGCCGGCACCGTGCTGGCGCTGGCGGCGCTGGGCCTCTTGATCAATGAAAAAGCGGGCATCGTCAACCTGGGCGCCGAAGGCATGATGCTGTGCGCCGCACTGGCCGGTTTTGCCACCGTGGTCTACACCGGCAGTACCTGGCTGGGCTTTGCGGCGGGCATGGCGGCCGGGGCGCTGCTGGCGGGCATTTTTGGCGTGCTGGTGATCTGGCTCAACACCAATCAGTACGCCACCGGGCTGGCGCTGAGTCTGTTCGGGGCCGGTTTTTCCGCCTTTGCCGGGTTGAATTTCGTCCAGGCCAGAATGCCCGTGCTGCCCAAGTACAGCATCCCCGGCCTGGCCGATATTCCCTGGGTCGGCCCCGCCTTCTTCAACCACCATCCGCTGGTGTACGGCGCCGTGCTGCTGGCGCTGGGCCTGATGTGGTGGCTGGACCACTCCCGCGCGGGTCTGGTGCTGCGGGCCGTGGGGGAATCGCCCGACTCGGCCCACGCCCTGGGCTACCCGGTGCGCCGCATCCGCCTGCTGGCGGTGATGGCCGGGGGGGCGCTGTGCGGGCTGGCGGGAGCTTATATCTCCACCGTCTACACCCCGCTGTGGGTCGAGGGCATGGTCGCGGGCCGGGGCTGGATCGCCCTGGCGCTGACCACCTTCGCCACCTGGCGGCCCGTGCGGGTGCTGCTGGGTGCATATCTGTTCGGTGGGGTGACGATGTTGCAGTTTCACCTGCAAGCCTCGGGCGTGCAGGTGGCCAGTCAGCTTTTGTCGATGCTGCCGTATGTCTCGACCATCGTTGTTTTGGTGTTGATTTCACGCAATCCGGCCTGGATTCGTGCGAACATGCCCGCCTCGCTGGGCAAGGCCTTCCATCCCGGCAATTGACGGCTTTTTTATCCAAGGCGAGTGCATCGGACTCGCCTTTTTTCATCCTTTGATAGTTCCATTTATGACGATGTTTGCTCAACGCCCTGCATGGTTTAAAACGCTGGCCCTTTCGGTGCTGTCCGTGGCGGCTCTGACCGCTTGCGGCGAAAAAGAAGCCGCCGCCCCTGCCGCCCCGAAAGCCGAGGAGGCCGCTTCCGCAGCCGCCGCCGGCCCGCTGCAGATCGGCTTCATGTACGTCAGCCCCATCGGGGATGGCGGCTGGACGTACCAGCATGAACTGGGCCGCTAGGCCGTGCAGGCCCGGTTTGGCGACAAGGTGGCCACCAGCTTTGTCGAAAGCGTGCCCGAAGGCCCGGATGCCGAGCGCGTGCTGCGCGACATGGCCGGGCAGGGCAAGCAGCTCATTTTTGCCACCAGCTTCGGTTTTCAGGAATACGTGCAAAAGGCCGCAGCCGACCTGCCGGGCGTGAAATTCGAGCACGCCACCGGCTACAAGCAGGCCGACAACGTGGCCGTCTACGACAGCAAGACTTTCGAGGGCGCGTACCTGGCGGGCATCGTCGCCGGTGGCATGACCAAGACCAACACCGTGGGCGTGGTCGCCTCGGTGCCGATCCCGGAAGTGGTGCGCAATGTCAACAGCTTTGTGCTGGGGGCGCAAAGCGTCAATCCCGCCGTGCAGGCCAAAGTGGTGTGGGTCAATGAATGGTTCAGCCCGCCCAAGGAGGCCGAGGCCGCCAACAGCCTGATGAACGGCGGCGTGGACGTGATGTACCAGAACACCAACTCCCCCGCCGTGCTCAAGGCCGCGCAGGAGCGCGGCGCCTATGCCTTCGGCAAGGATGGCGACATGAGCGCCTTTGCGCCCCAGGCGCACCTGGGTTCGGCCGTCATCAACTGGGAGCCGTACTACACCAAGGTCGTGCAGGACACGCTGGACGGCAACTGGCAGGGCGGCAACTACTGGTGGGGCGTCAAGGAAGGCGCGATGGACTTGATCAAGGTCCCTGGCACCGTGCCCGAGGACATCCGCGCCAAGGTGGACACCGTCAAGGCCGGCCTGAAGGACGGCAGCTTTGCCGTCTGGACCGGCCCGGTCAGCAACAACCGGGGCCAGGAAGTGCTGGCGGTCGGGCAGGTGGCCGACGACGCCTTCCTGCGCGGCATCAACTTCTTCGTGAACGGTATCGAGGGCCAGGTGCCCGGCACCGGCCAATAACCCCGCTTCCTACCGGAGAGACTCACCATGCAAAAACGCCATTTTTTCCAGCTTGCCGCAGTTTCCGCGCTCACCGCCTTGGGCCTGAGCGCCTGCGGCGACAAACCCCAGCCGTCCCAGGCTGAAACCCCAGCCGCACCGCAGGAAGCCCCTGCGGCCAAGACCGGCCCCCTGAAAATCGGCTTTGCCTACATCGGCCCGGTGGGCGATGGCGGCTGGACGTTTGCCCATGACCAGGCCCGCCAGCAGTTGCAGGCGCAGTTCGGCGACAAGATCGAAACCACCTTCGTCGAAAGCGTGCCCGAAGGCGCGGACGCCGAGCGCGTGCTGCGCGACCTGGCCACCCAGGGCCATACGCTGATCTTCGGCACCACCTTCGGCTACATGGACACCATCCAGAAGCTGGCCGCCGATTTCCCCGACGTGAAGTGGGAACACGCCACCGGCTACAAAACCGCCCCCAATGTGCGCACCTACGACACCCGCACCTATGAGGGCGCATATCTGGCGGGCATCGTGGCGGGCAGCATGACCAAGAGCAACCAGCTCGGCGTGGTCGGCTCCGTGCCCATTCCCGAAGTGCTGCGCAACCTGAACAGCTTCACCCTGGGGGCGCAAAGCGTGAACCCCGGCATCACCACCAAGGTGGTGTGGGTCAATGAATGGTTCAGCCCGCCCAAGGAAACCGAAGCCGCCACCAGCCTGATCAACAGCGGCGTGGACGTGCTGTTCCAGAACACCGACTCCCCCGCCGTGCTGAAAACGGCGCAGGAGCGGGGCGTGCGTGCCTTTGGCTGGGATTCGGACATGAAGGACTACGGCCCGCAGGCCCACCTGGGTTCCGCCGCCATCAACTGGCTGCCGTACTACACCAAGGCCGTCAACGACGTGCTCAACGGCACCTGGAGCGAGGGCAAGGCCTGGTGGGGCGTGCAGGAAGGCGCGATGGACCTGGTGTCCATCGCCGACGACCTGCCCCAGGAGGTCAAGGACAAAGTGGCCGCAGCCCGCGTGGGCCTGAAGGACGGCAGCCTGCACATCTGGCAAGGCCCGATCGCCAACAACCAGGGCGAAACCGTGCTGGCCGAAGGCCAGACGGCGGATGACGCCTTCCTGACCCGCATCGGCTTCTTCGTGCAAGGTGTCGAAGGCAAGGTGCCCGGCGGCAACTAAGGCCCCCTCCGGCATCGCGTGAAAGGCAGCTTTGGCTGCCTTTGCTGTTTAAAAATGAGCTGTTTGCGCTTGGTATGATTGGTTTTCAGATATGAATCAATCTGAAGTCTTTGATTTGTCAGTGCAAGCAGCTATCAGTTTTTAAAACCCTGGTCGTGCGCACCGACACTGCCCCGCCGCACAATCGCTCCATGGCTTCTCCCACCCACTCGCCCGAACTCCTGGCCCAGGTTGCCGCCCTCCCGGCGCTGCCCGGGGTCTACCGCTACTTCGATGCGCAGGAGCAGCTCCTGTACGTGGGCAAGGCCCGCAACCTCAAGCGCCGGGTGAGCAGTTACTTCCAGAAAGACCATGGCGGCACCCGCATCGGCCACATGGTCGGCAAGATCGTCCGGCTGGAAACCACCGTGGTGCGCACCGAAGCCGAGGCGCTGCTGCTGGAAAACAACCTCATCAAGACCCAGCACCCCAAATACAACATCCTGTTTCGGGACGACAAAAGCTACCCCTATCTCAAAATCACCGGCACCGCCGCGCAGGACGGGCAGGGCACCGCGCCCGGCCAGCGCTTTCCCCGTATCGCCTACTACCGGGGCAGTACCGACAAAAAGCACCGCTACTTCGGCCCCTACCCCAGCGCCTGGGCGGTCAAGGAAACCATCGAGCTGCTGCAGAAAGTCTTTCGCCTGCGCACCTGCGAGGACACCGTCTTTGTCCACCGCACCCGGCCCTGCCTGCTCTACCAGATCCGCCGCTGCACCGCCCCGTGCGTGGGCCACATCAGCCCCCGGGACTACGCTGCCGACGTGGCCGACGCCCAGGCGCTGCTGACCGGCGAAACCTCCACCCTGCTGGCCCAGCTGCAACAGCGGATGCTGCTGCACGCGGAAAAGCTGGAATACGAACAGGCCGGGCAAATCCGCAACCAGATCACGGCGCTGGCCAAGGTGCTGGAGCAGCAGGCCATGGAATCGGCCGATGAGCGCGACGTCGACATCCTGGCCGTGCAAGTGCAGGGGGGCCGCGCCTGCGTCAACCTGGCCATGGTGCGCGGCGGCCGCCACCTGGGCGACCGCGCCTACTTCCCCAGCCAGCTCGACGACGCCCTGGGCCTGGCCCGTGCCAGCCAGCAAGCCGGTGTTGCAGAAGACGAAATCTGCGACCCGGGCGAAGAGGGCGGCAGCACCGGCCTGCGCAGCGCCCAGGCGCACATCCTGGGCGCCTTCATGGCCCAGCACTACGCCGACCAGGCCTTGCCCAGCGCCATCGTCCTGAGCGACGAGGTCGATCCCCTGCTGTTGCAAGCCCTGGGCGAGCAGGCCGGGCGCAAAGTGCCCGCCATCACCCAGCCGCGCGGCCAGCGGCGCATCTGGCTGGAACTGGCCCAGCAAGGCGCCGCCCTGCAACTGACGCGCCTGCTGGCCGAGGAAGGCTCGCAGCAGCAGCGCACCCGCGCCCTGGCCGAGGCGCTGGACTTGCCGCAGGAGCAGCTCGACGCCCTGCGCATCGAATGCTTCGACATCTCCCACACCGCGGGCGAAGCCACCCAGGCCTCGTGCGTCGTCTTTGCCCAGCACAAGATGCAGTCCGGCCAGTACCGGCGCTTCAACATCCAGGGCATTACCGGCGGGGACGACTACGCCGCCATGCGCCAGGTGCTCACGCGCCGCTACCAGCCCGTGGCCGACGCCCTGCAGGCGGCGGGCGGCGCCGAGCTGCCTGCCAACGCCCCGCGTTTGCCGGACATCGTGCTGGTCGATGGCGGCAAAGGCCAGGTCGGCATGGCCCGCGAAGTGTTCGAACAGCTGGGCCTGGACGTCAGCCGCATCATCGGCGTGGAAAAGGGCGAGGGCCGCAAGGTCGGCCTGGAAGAGCTGGTCTTTGCCGATGGCCGCCCCAAGGTCTACCTGGGTCACGACTCCGCCGCCCTGATGCTGATCGCGCAAATCCGTGACGAGGCGCACCGCTTCGCCATCACCGGGATGCGGGCCGCCCGCGCCCGGGTGCGTACCGGCAGCAGCAGCCTCGAAGAAATCCCCGGCATCGGCCCCAAGCGCCGCGCCCGCCTGCTGCAGCGCTTCGGCGGCGTGCGCGGCGTGGCCAATGCCAGCGTGCAGGAGCTGCAAACCGTCGATGGCATCTCCGCCCAACTGGCGCACGACATCTACCGGGCGCTGCATTAGCAGGCTCACCGTTTCGTCCTGAAAACCGACCTGTCCGCGTGCCACAATCTGCCCCCATGTTCCTGACCATTCCCACCGCCATGACCTGGACGCGCATCGTCGCGATTCCGCTCATCGTCGGGGTTTTCTACCTGCCGCTGCCCGCTGCGGTGTGCAACCTGGTGGCCACCATCATGTTCATCGTCTTTGCGGCAACCGACTGGCTCGACGGCTTCCTGGCCCGGCGCCTGAACCAGACCTCTTCCTTTGGCGCTTTTCTGGATCCGGTGGCGGACAAGTTCCTGGTCTGCGCCAGCCTGCTGGTGCTGGTGCACCTGCAGCGGGCGGACGTCTTCGTCGCCCTGATCATCATTGGCCGGGAGATCGCCATCTCCGCCCTGCGCGAATGGATGGCACAGATCGGCGCCAGCAAAAGCGTGGCCGTCCACATGCTGGGCAAACTCAAAACCATGGTGCAAATGGTTGCCATCCCCTTCCTGCTGTACGACGGGGTGCTGCTGAAGGTCGTCGATACCCGCCTGTGGGGGCAGATCCTCATCTGGCTGGCTGCTGTGCTGACCGTCTGGTCGATGGCGTACTACCTGCAAAAAGCCATTCCAGAAATCCGCGCCCGCGTCAAGCGTTGAAACCTTGGCTGCCTGCGCTGTCGGCTGGCGGTATAAATACGGGTTTTATTGCGAACAAAAATTTTCCTTTTTTTTCTTAAAACCTGGCAGAAACCTGTCTAGAATCGCGGCCATTGTGCCAATGACGGCTAAGACGCCAGGACAACTACCCTTCGAAAGGCATCTTGTGAACAAGACAGAATTGATCGAATACATCGCCAACGATGCAGACATCTCCAAAGCTGCTGCAACGCGCTCCCTGGAATCGGCGATCGAGGCCATCAAGAAAACCCTGAAAAAGGGTGGCACCGTTTCCCTCGTCGGCTTCGGCACTTTCGCCGTCGGCAAGCGTGCGGCCCGCACCGGGCGCAACCCCCGCACTGGCGAATCGATCAAGATCAAGGCCGCCAAGGTGCCCAAGTTCCGTCCCGGCAAGGCGCTCAAAGACGCCGTTAATTGATAGGCTTTCCCCGAGTGGGTGCTTAGCTCAGTTGGTAGAGCGGCGCCCTTACAAGGCGTAGGTCAGCGGTTCGACCCCGTTAGCACCCACCACTCAAAATCAAAAAAATCAAGGGCCTGGATTGTTCCAGGCCCTTTTTTCTTGGTTACTTCATCTTTGTGTGGTGTCTGCAAGAGGGACACCTGTTGCCCCAAAGCAGCAGCTTCCCTGTCCAAAAGAATGCCTGGCCCGCCGATTCGGAGCGCTGCACCGGGTCTACCCGGGGTTGCACGGTTAGAATCTGCCGTTTTTCCGGGTAGCAACCGCTCCGGCCAGTTTAGAAAGATTGTTTATGCTTGAATCCATCCGCAAGCACTCCAAGTTCGTGATGATCCTGCTCTTTTTGCTGATCATCCCCTCGTTCGTTCTTGTGGGTATTGATAGCAACTACTTCTCTGGCGCCAGCCCGGTCGTCGCCCGGGTAGACGGCAAGGACATCACCCAGAACGACTGGGATAACGCCCACCGCATGGAAAGTGACCGCCTGCGTGCCGAGCAGCCGGATCTGGACGCCAAACTGCTCGACACCCCGCAAGCCCGTTACGTCACGCTGGAGCGTCTGGTGCGTGATCGCGTGTTCCAGGTTGCGGCGCAAAAACTGCATCTGGTCACCAGCGACGCTACCCTGGCGCGTGCCTTGCAGGACATCCCGGCCATTGCCGGCCTGCGCAAAGCCGATGGCAGCCTCGATGCCGAAGGCTACCGCAATCTGCTCGCTGCCCAGGGCATGACCCCCGAGGGTTTTGAAGCCTCCATGCGCCGCGATCTGTCGTTGAGCCAGGTCATGGGCGGGGTCATGAACACCGCACTGGCCACGCAACCCGTGGCCGATCTGGCGCTGGACGCCATGCTGCAACGCCGCCAGGTGCAATTGGCCCGCTTTCCTGTCACCGGCTACAGCAGCCAGGTGCAGCCCACCGACGCCGACTTGCAAGCCTATTACGACCAGCACAAAGACCTGTTCGAGCAGGCCGAACACGCCCGTATCGAGTACCTGGTGCTTGACTTGCCTGCTGTGCGCCAGCGTATCGCCTTGAACGAGGACGACCTGCGTACTTACTACCAGGAAAACGGTGCGCGTCTCGCCGGTGTCCAGCAAGAGCGCCGTGCCCGCCACATCCTGATCAATGCCCCGCAAACCATGGCGGCACCCGAGCGTGAAGCCGCCAAGGCCAAGGCCCAGGAACTGCTGGCCCAGGTTCAGGCCGATCCTGGCAGCTTCGCCAGCGTGGCTCAGGCCCAGTCGCAGGACACCGGCTCGGCCCCCCAAGGTGGCGACTTGGGCTATTTCACCCGTGGGGCCATGGTGCCGGAATTTGAAAAAGCCGCTTTTGCGCTGACCAAGGGGCAAATCAGCGACGTGGTGGAGACCGAATTCGGCTACCACATCATCGAAGTGATCGACATCAAGGAGCCGGAGCTTCCCACCTTTGAAGCACTGCGGCCCAAAATCGAAGAAGCGCTCAAAGAGCAGCAGGCCCAGCGCCAGTTTGCCGAAGAGGCAGAGAACTTCACCAACAGCGTTTATGAACAGTCCGAAAGCCTGGCACCCACGGCAGAAAAACTCGGCCTGCAAGTGCATACCGCCGATAACGTCCGCCGTATCCCTCAAGGCGGTGTTACCGGCCCCCTGGCCAATGAGCGCTTCCTGGAGGCCCTGTTCAGCAACGACAGCCTGGACAACAAACGCAATACCGATGCCATTGAATTCGGCACCAGTCAACTCGTGGCCGGTCGCGTTGTCGGCTACACCCCCGCCAAGCAACTGACCCTGGATGAGGTGCGTGATCAGGTACGCGCGGCGTACATTGCCCAGGAAGCCGCCAAGCTTGCCCAGCAGGACGGTGCGGCGAAACTTGCTGCCTGGCAGGCCGATGCCACGCAAGCGGGCAGCCATTTGCAGCCGGCCGTTGTGATCGCCCGCAACGATGCCCACGAACTGCCTCTGGCCGTACTCAATGCGGCGTTGCAAGCCCCCGTGCAGCAGCTTCCCGTGTTTGTCGGTGTGGACTTGGGGGCGCAAGGGTATGCGGTCGTGAAAATCAACGAAGTGCTGCCACCGCAGGCCAAGCCCCAGGAGCTGGCCGAATTGGCCTTGGCCCAGTATGAACAGTTGTATGTTCAGGCCGAAGGCGCTGCCTACTACGAAATTCTGAAGAAGAAGTTCAACGTCCAGTTCAAGGTGGACAAGCCTTGATCGGGCGGTTTCTTCAAACGGTCAAAAAAACACGCTATAATTCAATGCTTCTACGGTGGCTGTAGCTCAGTTGGTAGAGTCCAGGATTGTGATTCCTGTTGTCGTGGGTTCGAGCCCCATCAGCCACCCCAAATAAATCAAAAACCCCCGCTGTTTGCAAGACAGCGGGGGTTTTTTCTTGCCGCATTTGAAATGCCGGGCAAGTTTTCAAGAACGCAAACAGCCTCCATGCCCTGCCCTCAAGGCTCTGTTTGGGCGCCCTCGATTTCTTCATGGCACTGGCCTGTCGAGCAGTTGGGTGGGGTGTCTCTATCGGCGTAATTCGTTGTCAATAGGGTGTAAATACCAATTGTATTTATAGGTAAAAACTCTCCAAAGATGGGAGGTGATTGATCCGGTGTTGTGAAGTTCAGACAGAATTGTTAAAGATTCTTGCCTATTGCTTTTGACTATCAACTTGCGCTTATTCAATCGCCGATACTGCGCCGGGTTGGTGAATGCAATTTACTGCGCTCTTTTACTTTTTGATTCCCGGTTCGGTTCTTGTGCGCTTGGCCAATGGCTTTTTGCGTGCTTGATCTGCACCTTGATTTTTTGGACTTCCAAGGTACTGCGTCATGGCCAAGAAAAAAACATCTTTCCGTTCCCCCAGTCGTCGTTTGGCACTGGAGCCTCGTCTCTTGTTTGATGGCGCAGGCGCTGTTGCCGCCGCTGATGCCATTGCGCAGGACGATCAGCATCAGTCCACCGAGGCATCGCAGGATCATAACCCCACCCTCTCTAATAACGATGACGATAATGGGAACGGTCTTGCGTTCACCAGTTTTTTTGCTGCCGCGCTGGATATGGACCTTGGCCCCACGGTGGAAAGCATCGTGCGCCAAAGCCCCAGCTTTGAAACCACCAACGCCGATAGCGTGACCTTTCGTGTCACCTTCAGCGAAGGCGTGACAGGCGTTACCGGCAGTTCCTTCGTCATTGCACCCGGCTCCGTCAGCGGCGCCACCATTCAGCTCGTGTCGCAGGTCGATGGTGCGGGCACGCAATACGACGTGGTGGTCAGCGGTCTTTCGGGCAGGGGCACGCTCAATATTGATCTGGCAGCAAGTTCCGGCATCATCAGCCAGGACGGTAACAGTCGTCCGGTGACGGAAACCAATCCCGCTGGAGGCAAACCCGACCACAGCTACACCATCGACCGCGACATCAATACCGCCTATATCAACGACCTGACGGGCGGCAACATCAATGGCAGCAACATTGCCACCCGCGACACCACCGGCCTGGAATTCAGCGGCAAGGCCGACGCAGGCGACACCGTGCGCCTGTACATCGGCAACAAACTGCTGGGCAGTGCCAAGGCCGACGGCAGCGGCAACTGGAGCCTGACCTACACCGGCGACCCGCTGGCCGAGGGCACGCACACCCTGGTCATCCGCAGCAGCGACGCCGCCGGCAACACCGCCACAGCCACCGCCGCGCTGATTGTCGACACCACGCCCCCGGCCACGCCCAGCGGCACGGCCGACGACATCATTGTCGAGCTGAACTACAACGAAGCCCTGAACGAAGGCTCCGTGCCGCCAGCCAGCGCCTTTACCGTGACCGGCAGCGTCAGCGGCACGGTGACCGTGCGCGATGTGATTGTGGAAGGCAGCAAGATACGCCTGATCCTGACCAGTACGCTGCAGCAGGGCGAAACCGTCAAGGTCAGCTACACCGGCCAGACCGCGACAGACCTGGTGGGCAATGCTGGCAACACATTCTCCAACGTGGATTTGGTCAACAACACCAAGGACGGCTCGGCCGAAGCCGCGCCGGAAATCACCTTGCCCACCGGCAAGAACGGCAATGGCGTCGATGCCGACAAGCACCAGCTCTACAGCAAGGGCGACGATCCCAAGTTCATCTTCAACGGCAATGTCGTGCTGGTGGACGGCGACGACGACTACCTGGAAAGCGCCACGGTCACGCTCACCGGCACCAACAACAGCGGCGACGCGCTCAGCATTCTGGGCACCCTGCCCAAAGGCATTCGGGCCGAGATCACCAAAAACGGCGACGGCTCGGTCACGCTGAAGCTGATCGGTCACGCCACCAAGGCCGACTACGCCACCGCGCTGGGGCAGGTGCAGTTCAGCACCACCACAGGCTTTGCGTTGAGCAACACGCGCACGGTGGAACTGGTGGTGAATGACGGGCAAAAGGACTCCGTCGCCGTCACCCGCGAAATCCGCACGCTGGAGCAAGCGTTCTCGCTCAACGACACCACCACGGCCTATCTTCTGAACGCCAACGGCGACATTCTGTACGGCGTCAATCTGGTGATGGGGACGGTGGAGGAATTGACAACGACCCTGGGCATGGGCAACTCCAATGCGCTGGCTTTCAGCTCGGTGGACGGCCATTTGTATGCATCAAAAAACAATGGCGGAACCTATCAACTGGTGCGCATCAATGCCGATGGCACCGTCACCACCGTCGCAACCCACAACGACTCGACGACCACCAACGACCCAGACAGCAATACCAACCTGATCTCTGCCGACATTGATGCCAACGGCATCATGTATCTGAACGCCAGCAATGGCTCAAAGATTTTCCGTTTCGACACCAATCCCGCATCGGCCACCTACAACCAATGGCTGCCGCCGCTGACATTGTCAGGGGCAACGACCACGACACGCTGGACCGACATGTCCGTCAACCCCAAGGACGGCATGATTTATGCGGCGGGCAGCAATGGAGCAGGCACTGCACGCTCCAACTTATATCGCATTGACCCTACAACGGGCGAAGTAGAGCGGCTGGTGGGAACCACTGCCAACAACGTCAACGCGAATATCCAGTTGGATGGAGGCGGCGCGGTCACGCAGTCCAGCTTCCCGATGCAGTATTTCGACAAGAACGGCTATTTCTATTTCACGGCAGGTGGCGACAAGCCCACCATCTACCGGATGGACATGACCGACCCCGACAATCCGGGAACGACTGCCGTAGCCCCCAAATACAACGGCAATTTGCCCACCACGGGCGATGCGGGCCGCATTGTCACCATCGAACTGGATTACGGCGACGCCCGCTCGGTCACCGACAAAAACGGCGACACGCACCAATACGTCACCACGCTGGGAGACAAGGACGGCACTGATGTGGCCGGCGGCCCGCGCCACAACCAGTTGGACAATACCGTCTGGCTGGGCACTGAACACGGTTACGAGGGCGATGCCAAAGCCACCGTCAATGCCGATGGCGACGAAAGCGACGACGGCATTGCCAAGGACAAGAACGGCAAGTTCGTCATCCCCGCGCTGCGCGAGGGCATGACGGAATACTCCATCACTGTCTCCGTCCACAACGACAGCGGCAAGGAAGCCACGCTGGTCGGCTGGATCGACTTCAACCGCGACGGCAAATTCAGCACGGATGAAGCCTGCACGGTCCCCATCCAGCCGGGCCAAACCTCGGCCATGCTGACCTGGCAGTTGCCCGCAGGCATCGTCGACGGCAGCCTGCTGTCGGACATCCAGGGCGCCACCACGTCGGTGGACACCTTTGCCCGCTTCCGCATCACCTCGGAAACCGACACCCTGGGCGCTAGCGACCCCTGGAATCAGGCCCCGACGAACGTGAACGGGCACGATGCACGCTCCTACGGCGCACGCATGGATGGCGAGGTAGAGGATTACAAAATCACCATGTACGGGCCTGACAACACGCCGCCCCGCGTGACGAATGTGGAAGTCAGCGATGGCGACACAGGCCCCCGCTACACGCCAGTGGGTGAGATCAAGGTGACGTTCAGCGAGTCGGTGAAGAACGTGGACATCAACGACTTCGTGCTGATGCGCGACGGCGTGCCGGTGAGCCTGCCGCCTGACACCCCCATCTCGCAAGACCCGGATGATCCGGCGGTCTGGTACATCGACCTGAGCAATGTGACCAACCCCACGGGCGATTACGAGCTGATCGTGCCCAACGGCACCAGCCTGTCCGCAGATGAGCAAGGTTCGGCCACCATCCATGACGATGCGGGCAACAATCTGGCCGAGGGCGGCAGCATCAAGTTCAAGATCGACAACACCGCACCGCTGATCGACCTGGACTCCGGCGACGACACCACGCGCGACCATACGGCTAGCTACACCGCCAATCAGCCGGATGCCGTCAGCCTGGACAACAGCACGACCAACCGTGAAGCCACGGTGGAGGAAAAATCCGACCGTGTGACGCACATCGACATTGCCGTGGGTGGCCTGCGCGATGGCGACAATGAGTTGCTGGTGTTTGGCAACATTACGCTGAAAGCCAACGGCAGCGATGTCAGCACCGACTCCGACAACCCCACGACGGCCACTGTGGGCGGTGTGGAAGTGGTCATCACCTATGCCGCAGGCAAGTTCACGTTGACGCCTGTGAACGCGGGTGGCGCGGAAAACCTGGCTGGAGAAATGTCCGCCGCAGACGCCCAGAAGGTCGTACGCGATATTTCGTACAAGAACGATGCAGGCGCTGGCGCGACCAACGGCAAGCGCACCTTCAGCTTTACCGCCACCGACAGGGCAGGCGCTACCGCTTCGCCGGCCGTTGCTACTGTGGACGTGACAGGCGGCAATGGCAGCAACGGCCCCGATGTGCCGACGGTGGAAAAGCAGGTCACCAACACCACCACACCCACCATCGTGGGGGAGGCCAAAGTGCCCAATGATGGCAAGCTGGAGGTCACGGTCAAGGTAGACCCCGACGATCCGGATACTTGGCAAACTTACGAATGGAATGCGTCAACAGACCCTGGTGATCCTTTGCAGTACAACCCCACGGAAAATACCTGGACGCTGCAAATTCCGCCCGGCGATGACATCCCCGAGGGGAAGTATTCGGTGTCCGCAGCGGTAACGCCCAATGGCGGCTCCCCGGTGGAGGATTTGACCGATAACGAGCTGATCATCGACCTGACCCCACCCGATGCCCCGGTGGTGCCCGATCAGAGTACCCACGACACCACGCCCGCCATTCACGGCACGGCAGATGTGCGTGATGGCGAGAAGCTGACGGTATCCGTCACCGTCAACGGCAAAACCTATACCTATACCGAAGGCACGCCGGAAGGCGACCTGTACCTCAAGCGCGACAACAACACCTGGACCCTGCAACTGCCTGCCGAGCCTGGGGCCGTCATGACTCCGGGCCAGAGCTACGAGGTGACTGCCACCGTCAAGGATGCGGCAGGCAACATCAGCGACGAAGGCAAGGGCACGGTGACGATCGAACCTGTGGACGTGACCGACCCGGTGGTGAACGAGGCCTCCGGCCACGCCGTGTTCGAGGTGACGGTGCTGCCTAATACCAACGTTTCGTTGGCGCTGGAGGAAATCGCCAATTCGGCCACTGGCGGCGGCGTGGACTTTGGCACCGACACCGGCACGGGCCTGGAATACTGGAACGGCGCTGCCTGGGTGGCCTACTCCGCCGGTGCGAAAGTGGCTGCGGACGCCAGCGGCAAGCTGCTGGTGCGCACGCCCATCATCAATGACGATGTGGCGGACGATGGCGAGCAGTTCAAGCTGATCGTCACGCCGGTCTATGGCAACAACGAGGCGATTACCGACAACACGGGCAAGGGCACGGCCACGATCAAGGACGATGGCACGGGCGATATTTTTGACCCCAATACCGGCGAAAAAACGCCGACAGACCCCGGCGATGAAGGCTATGTGCCTCGTGATAACGATCTGACGGTGAGCAGCCCGACGGTGAATGAAGGCTCGGAATATGCCGTGTTCGAGGTGGAAGCTACCCCGGGTGCGGAAATCACGCTGACAGTCAATGACGGTAGCGCCAAGGGTGGTGCCGACGGCAGCACAACTGACGGTTCGGTGGACTACGTTACCAAGGTGGAAGTGTCTACCGACGGCGGCCAGAGCTGGACAACCTACAACGCGGGCGACAAAGTCACCGTGCCTGCTGACGGTACTGTCCTGGTGCGTGTGCCGGTGGTCGATGACGACGTATCGGACAGCGGCGAGACATTCACGCTGGAAGTCACACAAGGCAACGGCGTGCCTGTGACCGGCACCGCCACCATCGTGGACGATGGCACGGGCGACCTGTGGGTGACGGACCCCAGCGATCCGGACGGCGAACTGGTCAAGAACCCTGGCCCCACCGACCCTGGCTACAAGCCCAAGGACAACGACCTGAAGGTGAGCAGCCCGACGGTCAATGAAGCGTCCGACTATGCGGTGTTCGACGTGCAGGCCACGCCGAACACGGAAATCACGCTGACACTGACGCCTGGCTCGGCTGATGGCGGCGGCACGGACTTCGGCACTGACGGCAGTACGCCCAATCTGGAATATTCCACGGACGGCGGCCAGACCTGGACGGAATACAACACAGGTGACAAGGTGACTGTGCCCGCTGACGGCAAGGTGCTGGTGCGCACGCCGGTGGTGAACGATGACATCCCCGACGACGGGGAGCAGTTCACGCTGACCGTGCAGCAGGGCAGCGGCGTACCGGTGACCGGGACGGCCACCATCAAGGATGATGGGACGGGCACGATCTGGGTACCCTCCGACCCGGCCAACCCCGATGGCCCGCTGACCCCTGTGACCCCAGGCGAGGCGGTACCTCCTGGCGTGACGCCGCCGGTGTTCGATGATGACCGTGAGCTGACCGTCAGCGGCGGCACCGTCAACGAAGGTTCGGGCTACGGCAGTTTTGTGGTTGAAGGCGCAGAAGGCCAGAAGGTCAAGCTGGAGCTGGTCGATGGCAGTGCCACGGTTGGCAGCGATGCGAACGACAAGAGCGGAGCGACCGACTACACGGGCGATCTTGAATACTTCGACGGTACGAAGTGGCAGTCCTACACCCCGGGTGAATATGTCGAGATTCCC
>CABIIJ010000009.1 GCA_902175065.1 uncultured Comamonas sp.
ATTGGGGCGCGGGGGTGCTGCCGGGCGGCGCTTGCAGGGTTCGCTCGGCTTCGCGTTGCAGGCTGCCTGCGTCGGGCACGGTTTGGGCGTGGGCGGCGCTGGCCAGCAGGGTTGCGCACAGCACAGCGGCAGATTGCACCGCAGTGCGTGCCTTCGGGAAAGAGGAGAGGGAATAGGGGTACATGGCCTGGGTTCTTGTCAATCCGCTGACGCAGCGGGGTTCAGGCCACGATTGAATCGAATCGCAGTACGTTGGGCTATCCCCAAACTTAGGTATTTTGCAGCGTTCGCCACCAGGGCAACCGCTTTGGCAGGAGCGGCCTGGGCCACGAATACCGGCATGAACCAGGGAATCGGTATCCCCGGCTTGCGCCGCCCTGCCAAGGGTTGCCTGGTGTCATTCCTCCGTGTCCTGCAAACGGATAAAGCCTGGCGTCAGCGTCAAATGCGGCACGCCGCTGCTGGCGACCTGCGTACCGCCCTCCGTTGGCAAGCCAGGCAGAACCCGGCCCGGCTGCCCCCCCGGCGTCCCCCCGGATTGCCGAGATTGCTGGCCCAGGTTCTGCGCCAGCCAGATGACACCGCCCGATGGCGTGCTCTGGCCCGCTGTACCGTTGCCGCCGGTGTTGCCACCGGTATCGCCACCATTGCCGCCCGTGTCACCGCCGTTGTTGCCGCCGGTATCGCCACCATTGCCACCCGTGTCGCCGCCGTTGTTGCCGCCGGTATCGCCACCATTGCCGCCCGTTGAAGCAGCCACGGTCAGCGTGCCTTTTTCGTAGGTGATGGCGTAGTTGTCGGCGTCAAAGCCGTTGCTGCCACTGGCATCGCTGGCGTCGATGTCGTAGGCGCCCACCTCGGCCCCGGCACCAGTACCTGCACTGGCCAGCAGCACGCTGTCCACCGTTTCATCCAGCGCCAGGCCATCGGTGCTAAAGCCGGTGCTGCCGTTCAGCGCCAGCGTCTCGCCCTGGGTTTTGTCGGCATCGCTGGCGGTAATGGTCAGCGCTTTTCTGCCGATGTCCGCCGTGGTCGTGGCTTGGCCGGTAATGGCGTAGTTGTCCACGTCATCGCCGCTGTAGCTGCTGGTCAGGTGGACGGTTTTGCCCGTGCCCGCGTTCCTGGTACCGAACTCGCCGGAGGCGGACACATTCAGCTTGTCGCCCTCTACCAGACCGTTCAGCACCACGCCATCCACATGCACCGTAGCGTCTGTGCCGCCGTCATAGGTTTTGTTGTCGGCGGTGATACCGCTGACGGTCAGCACCTTCTGGTCGATGGTGACGCTGTGCGTGGTGTCGGCCACGGTGTAGTTGCCTGCGTCGTTGCCGCTCAGGCCATAGGCCACGGTGGCAGTGCGGTTGCCTGCGTTTTTACTGTCCAGCGTGGCACTGGTCACGTCCAGGGTCACATCGTCGTTGTCCAATGCGGTCACGCTGCCTTGCGTAGTCTGGTTCAACACATCACGGCTGCCGTTGTATTCACGGCCTGCCATGGTGGTACCGGTGGCGGTGCGGCTGCCTGCGTTTTTGCTGTCCAGCGTGGCGCTACCCAGGTTCAACGTCACTTTGTCGCCCTCTACCAGACCGTTCAGCACCACGTCGCCCACACGCACCGTAGCGTCTGTGCCGCCGTCATAGGTTTTGTTGTCGACGGTGATACCGCTGACCGTCAATGCTTTCTGGTCGATGGTGACGCTGTGCGTGCTGTCGGCCACGGTGTAATTGTCGGCGTCGCTGCCCGTCAGGCCATAGGCCACGGTGGCAGTGCGGCTGCCTGCGTTTTTGCTGTCCAGCGTGGCGCTACCCAGGTTCAGCGTCACTTCGTCCTGGTCGATGACGCCGCCTGCTACCAAGCTGCCTTTTACAGTTTGGGCCAGCACGTTCTGGCTGCCGTTGTATTCACGGCCTGCCACGGTGGTGCCGGTGACGGTCAGCGCCGCCTTGCCGATGGTGCTGGTGGCGTTGCTGGCATAGGTGACGTCGTAGTTGCCGCCGTTATTGCCATCGGCCACCGTCACGCCGCTGACGGTGACGGTTTTGTTGCCTGCACCGGCATTCTTGTCGGTGTAGGCGAAAGTGCCGCCGGACAGGGCGTCGTCGCCGAACAGTTCGCCTTCCGTCACCGTAGCCACACCACCGGTCACGCTGGTGGTGCCGTCGTAGGTTTTGCTGACATCGCCGACGCTGACGGTGATGGCCGCCTTGTCGATGGTGCTGGTGGTGTTGCTGGCATAGCTGACATCGTAGTTGCCGCCGTTATTGCCATCGGCCACCGTCACACCGCTGACGGTGACGGTTTTGTTGCCTGCACCGGCATTCTTGTCGGTGTAGGCGAAAGTGCCGCCGGACAGGGTGTCGTCGTCGAACAACTCCCCGTCCGTCACCTTCGCCACACCACCGGTCACGTCGGTGGTGCCGTTGTAGGTTTTGCTGACATTGCCGGTGCTGATGGTCAGCGTGGCCTTGCCAATCGTGCTGGTGGTGTTGCTGGCATAGGTGACGTCGTAGTTGCCGCCGTTATTGCCATCGGCCACCGTCACACCGCTGACGGTGACGGTTTTGTTGCCTGTACCAGCATTCTTGTCGGTGTAGGCGAAAGTGCCGCCGGACAGGGTGTCGTCGTCGAACAGTTCGCCCCCCGTCACCGTAGCCACACCACCGGTCACGCTGGTGGTGCCGTCGTAGGTTTTGCTGACATTGCCGGTGCTGACGGTGATGGCCGCCTTGCCGATGGCGATATTGTTGTGCGTGGTATCGGCCACGGTGTAGTTGCTGGCATCGTCGCCCGTCAGGCCATACACCACGGTGGCGGTGCGTGTGCCTGCGTTCTTTTCATCCAGGGTGGCGCTGGTCAGGCCCAGGGTCACATCGTCGCTGTTGACCACGCCGCCTGCGGTCAGGCTGCCTTTTACGGTTTGGGCCAGCACGTTCTGGCTGCCGTTGTATTCACGGCCTGCCACGGTGGTGTTCTCCACGGTCAGCGCTTTTTTGGCAATGGTCAGCTCCGCATTGGTCGCGGCATAGCTGATGTCATAGCCTTGCTGGCCGGAATACAGGCCGCTAATGATCAGCGTGTTATCTGTCGTGCTGTAGTCGCCCGCGTTTTTGCTGTTGGTGGCATAGCCCAGGCTGCCGTCCAGCACTGCGCCGGTCACGTCGGTGGTGTAGTTGGCCGTGCCGCTGGCGGCGCTGCCGTCATAGGTTTTGCCGGTGATGCTGCTGGCGTCCGCCGTCACGGTGACCTGCTTCAAAAAGCCGCGCAGCAGCGGGCCGGACTGGCCTTCGTAGATGCGCCAGACGGTGTTGTCGCCGCCGTTGGCGGAAATATCCCAATCGGCAAAGGTGCTGGCCTGCTGGAGTTCTGCGGCGGTTTTTCTGGTGCCGCCGCCGCTGCCCCCCGCAGTGCTGTCGTAAAAGCTGTGGGTCACGATGCCGTCGTTGCTGCCCGTCAAAGCGCCGCTGGCATAGCTGCGGTCGATGGTGGCGTTGTTGAAGCCCGCCAGAACGCCCGCATAAGTGCCCGATACGCTGCCGCTGGCATAGCTTTGGTTGATCTGCCCTTGCCAGTTGATGCCCACCAGAACGCCTGCATAGCTGCTCACCCCATCCACTGCGCTGACGTTGCCGCTGGCATAGCTTTGGTTGATGACGCCGCCATCGTTGACGCCCGCCAAAGCGCCCGCATAGTTGCGAGTTGCCCCGCTGGCCGATACCGTGGCATTGACCAGCCCCAGCTTGCTGACCTGCGCGCCGCTGCCCAGCACGCCAAACAGGCCCGCATAGCTTTCAATGCTGTAAGACGGCGTGGTGACGTTGACCACCAGATCGCCAATGGTGTGGTACTGCCCGTCGAACTGGCCGGTAAAGTGGCTGTCGGAGCCGTTTGTGTGACCATCGCCAATCGGCTTCCACCCCGCGCCGTTATTGGCCGCAGCGCTGGCCAGAGCGCCATAGCCCGCGCTGTTTCTGTCCAGATCGGCATTCAGCCTGTAATGCCCGGCCAGCGTGTCTGCGCCGTGGTTGATGTTCTGCAACTGCTGCCAGTTGGCCAGCGTCCAGGGGTTGGCGCTGGTGCCCAGGCCGGAGTCGAAATACTGGTAATCGGTCTTGGGCGTCACGCCTTGCAGCGTGGGCAGGGCGTAGAAGGCATAGCCGTCGGTGCCCGCGCTGGTGTCCACGATGCGCCAGGTTTTGTCAAAGTCCCAGTCCGCGTAGGTGGCGGCATCCTGCATCTGGTCGGTGGTTTTGCCAAAACTGGCATCCGATCCTGCGCTGGTGGCCTGGCCCGTGGTTTGGGTGTCCCAGAAGCTGTTGGTGACGGTGCTGCTGTTGTACCCCACCAGCCCGCCGATATAGCCGTTGCCACTGGCCGCCACTGGCCCCGTGGCATAGGTCTGGTCGATGCTGGAGCTGTTCTCGTTAGTGCCCGCCAACCCGCCTGCGAAAACCGAGCCAAACATACCAGCAGAAGCAGAGCCAGAGACTGCGCCCGTGGCGTAGGAGCGGCGGATGCTGCCTTGCAAGTTGGTGCCCACCAGCCCGCCTGCGAAAGCGGAGCCCAGAAAGGCGTTGGCGGAAGCCGTGACGCGTGCCGTGGAGTAGCTATCGCTGATGCTGCCAGTGTTGTGGCCCACCAGCCCGCCAACGTAGCTTGTTCCGACCCCGCTTGCACTACCGCTGATTTGACCCGTGACATAGGCCCGGCGAATGCTGCCCTGGCTCTGGCCCGCCAAACCGCCAGCACTAGTTCCCGACGAGCTACTAGTGGCCGTGATGTTGGCATTGACCAGCCCGATATGGCGCAGGTCTGCGCCTGAGTACATCAGCCAGAACAGACCTGCATAGCTCGAAGTACTTGTCACGCTGAGGTTGCTCAGGGTATGGCCCAGGCCGTCAAACTTGCCGTACAGGTGGTAGTCGCCCCAGGCCACGCCGGTCAGATCAAGGTGGCTGCCCAGCGCGTAGTTGCCGCTGCCCGACATGGCGGATTGCAGCGCAGCGGCATCGTTGACCACGGTGTAGGTGGTCAGGCCGCCGCTGCTGCCCTTTTGGGTGAAGAAGTTCTGCCCGCTTTGCAGGTTGACCGATGCGCCGTTGGTCATGTTGATGGCGTAGTCGGCCTCCACCCCGTTGCTGCTGCCCTGGCCGTAGAGCAGGGCCAGTTTGCCGTTGGCGTTTTTGGCGGTGATGCTGGCGTTGATGGCGATGTTGTTGTCGGCACGCAGCGTTAGTTCCGTGGCCTTGTCCCAGGTGATGGCGGCGTTGACGTGGATGTCGCCTGCGTCGCTGCCGTTGTTGGCGTCGCTTTCACCAGGGTTGGTGTGGCCGTTGCTGGTGGAAACCGTCACATCGCCCGTGCCCAATGCGGTTTCAATGGCGGTGGCTTTGTTTTGGTCGATGGTGATGTCCACCGGGTCGATCAGCCATTCGCCGCCTGCGGTGTTGACCTTGAGGTCTTTGTCAATGCTGACCGTGGCCGCGCTGGTTTCGACGAATTTCGCCTCCAGCGTGCCTGCCGCTTGCGTTTCGCCATGCTGCATGTCGGCAATAAGCAGGATTTTTCCGTCTTTTTCTTGCAGGGTGTTGGCTTGCACGGTGCCGGTGTTGGATACCACGCTGGCTGAGAGCTGGTCGGCGGCCCTGCCGGTCATGATGACCTGCCCGCCGTCAGCGACGATGAGTTGTTTGTTTTCAACCAGGGTGCGGATGGTGGCAGGGTCGATTTCCACATTCAGCAGGCCATTGGCCCCGGCTTGCAGGGTGATCTTGTCGCCAGCGGCCATCGCCACGGTGCCGAGCTGGGCGCGGATGATGCCGTCATTGCTGACCGTGGGGGCCAGCAGCGCGATGCTGCCGCCGTCTTTGGCGGTGATTTCGCCCTGGTTGCTGATGCTGCCGCTGGCGTTGCCGCGTGTGAAGGTGTAGTTACCGCTGTTGAAATCGGCGTTGCTGATGTTCATCGTCGATGCGACGAGGCCACCCACATCGACTTTGCTGCCCTGGCCGAACACGACGCCGTTGGGGTTGATGAGCCAGACCTGGCCGTTGGCGCTCAGTTGCCCGTGGATCTGGCTGGCATCGCCTGCGGTGACACGGTTCAGGGCGATGGCGCTGGCGTTGTTTTGTTGGAAGGTGACGCTGGCATCCTTGCCGATGTTGAAGCTGGTCCAGTCGATGATGGCTTTTTGGCTGCCCTGATTCACGGTCATGGCGCTGCCGCTTTGGCCGATGCTGGCAGTGCCGGAGACGACGTTGCCGCCGGTGGGCAGGGTGTTGGCCGGTGGTGCTTGCGCCCAGCCGGGCAGGCTCAGGACTGCGCCGAGGATGACGGCTGCCGGGGCCAATGCCTTGGTTTTGGATTTGCCTTTGCCCCTGGCGCATTCGGGGGCGGGGACGTAGCGTTGGCTTTCCTGGTTCCAGACGAGGCGGTAGGTGTGGTTCATGCTTGGCTTTCGGGGGCAAAGGGGGTTCTGCCAAGCAATGTAGAAAATTGTCGGGATTCTTTACATACCGAAACTTAGGTATTTTGCGGCTCTGCCGGAAGGGAAATGGCTTTATTTTTCATATTGCGGTATGAATATTTAAAAAGATAGCTGTTTCCGCTTGTTATATTTTGGTTTTTATTTGTTTTGTTCTTTGTTTTTATGTGTTTGTTGCGGTAACAGCTATTGTTTTTGGTTTTTATGCTGCTGGCCGGGTCTCGCCCCGGCGGGCGAACTCCTTTCTTGCACGCGCAAGAAAGGAGTCAAAGAAGGCGTGCTGGCGCAGCTTTGGCACCGTGGAACTCGCTTCGCGCCCTGCGGGCGCTGCGCTCGGACAACCACGGTGAGTCAGACGGGAGGCCGCTGATGGTAGTAAACGGCCTGCGCCCTGATGGATGGGTTTGGGTACGGGGGCTGCTTCGCTTGCTGCGCAGCTTCAGGTGCGTGCCGGAACGCCCCTGTGTCATTCCCGCGCAGGCGGGAAGCAAGAGCATCGAGAAAATGCGCAGCCGCTTATCAGGCAAGCCCGTACCCATCCATGCTCGCCGTAGCTGTTCGAGCGCAGCGCCGCAGGCGCGAAACGAGTTTTACGGCGGGTATTCAAGCTGCGCAGCACGCCTTCTTTGCGTCCTTTCTTGTGCGAACAAGAAAGGATGTCGCCCGCCGGGGCGAGTCCCGGCCAGCAGCATCAAACCAGCAGCACGGCCTCGATCACCGTCTGCCCCGGACGGGAGCGCACGTGCAACCGCCCCCCCATGCGCTCCATGCGGGCGTGCATGCTGGACATGCCGATGCCCATGCCGCTGCGCAGCGCGGCGGCGGCGTCGAAGCCGATGCCGTTGTCTTCGATGCGCAGCACCAGCAGGGCGGCAGGGCTGGCTGCGGGAGTGGGGGTGGGGGCGGAAGCGAGGGCAGGATCGACTTCGGCATCTTCGTAGCGCAGGCTGACACGCACCATGCGGGCGCGGCTGTGTTTGACGGCGTTGGTCAGCGCCTCCTGCGCCACCCGTTGCAGCACCATGCACTGCAAGGCGCCGGGCAGGGTGCGCCAGTGCGGCGGGGTCTGCCAGTCGGAGTCGATCTCCAGGTCATCGAACAGGCTGACGAAGCGGTAGCGCAGCGGGATGAGCCATTCCTGCGGCGTGGCGGGGGTGGCTGCGCCGATGCTGCCGTCGCTGTCCACGACCTGGCGCAGGTCGTCGCGCAGGAGCTTGAGCATGGACAGGTAGCGGTCTTTGCTGGGCGGCTCGGCGCTTTGCTCGACGAGCATGATGGAGCGCACGATCTGCCCGCCCAGGCCGTCGTGCAGGTCTTGCGCCAGTTGCAGGCGCTCTTGCAGGTGGGCGTTGTGCAGGGCCAGCGCGTGCTCCTGCGAGAGGGTGACGCGCAGGTCTTCGCGGGCGCGGGCCACGCTGGCCTGCATTTCTTCGTGGGAGCGCAGGATGCGCTGGTACACCTGCTGGGCCGACAGCAGCATGAACAGCAGGCAGGTGTAGGCGCTGTAGAGGTCGCGGCTGTCCCACAGTTGCCAGAGCACCAGGATGTCGCGCAGGCTGACCAGCACCAGCAGGGCCAGCGTGGCGGCAATCAGCAGGTGCGGCCTGCGCCGCGTGCGCAAGGCGTGAGCGATCAGGCGGGCGATATTGCCGAAGTAGACCAGGGCGCAACCATTGCCCACCCATTGCAGGGCCGTCCAGCCGGGGCTGGCCAGGGCGATGGCCGCCGCGCCCAGGGCCAGTGCGCCCAGTGCCTGGACATGGCGGCGCGACAGGGGCCGCTCCAGCAAATGCCAGCTGAAGATGTAGAAGCAGAAAACGTAGGCGATGAAGGCCAGGTGGTTGGCGCGGGCGGCCGCCAATGTGCTGGGGAAGGGCCAGGCCTCGGTCAGCAGCACGTTGCTGGCAAACAGCAGCCAGCACAGCGATACCAGGGCGTACCAGCCGAACAGGGTTTGCTTGCGCTGCGCCACCCAGACGCCCAGCGCCAGCAGGCCGAGCACGGCGGTGATGGTGAGGTTGATCTGGAAGGCGGTGCGCACCTGCCAGATGCGGCGGTTGTGGACTTGCAGCATGTCTGCCGGTGTGCCCAGTTGTACGGTACCCAACCCCGGCCTGAGTGCGGCCAGACCGGCCACGCGCACCCAGATGGTGTTGGCGCCGTCGCTGCGCAGGGACGAGGACGGCAGCAGCCAGTAGCGCGAGGTGCTCCAGGAGCGCGAGAGCGGTTCGGTCAGGTGCAGGTCGCGCCAGAGCAGATCGTGGTTGCTGTAGACCGCACCGGCGATGAGGATGGCATCGATGGTCAGGGCCACCGGTACGGCGGCGCTGCGGCAATCGGCGTGGGGGCCGGCGCTCCAGTCGATGCGGTACCAGACCGTGCCGTCATGGCCGGGCCAGCGCCGCACCCAGTTGTCCGGCAGGGTGACGCTTTGCCAGCCGTGCTGCGGCGGGCGGTCGGCATCCTGCGCATCGGCCTGCGCGGCCTGGATGCGGGTGATGCGCGGGGCGCAGCCCTGGGCCAGCGTGCTGCCCCATGGGGCAACGGTTGGCGCCTGGGCATGGGCGGGGCTGCCGTGGCCGCCCAGCCACAGAACCAGCAGCGTGCACAGGAAGGCCACGAGCCGGTGCATCAATCCATCCACCCCCTGGCCCGCGCTTCGCTGATGGCCCGCAGGCGCGAATTGACGGACAGTTTGCGGTAGATGTTGCGGATGTGCGCCTCCACCGTGTGGCGCGAGATGTGCAGGCGCTCGGCCGTTTCGCGATGCGACAGGCCGTTGGCTACGTGCTGGAGGATGCCGATCTCGCGGGCGCTGAGGGCGTCCTCGCCGACGCTGGCGTCGGCACCGATGCCGGTATTGGCGGCGGCGGCAGTGCCGGCGGGGACGTCAGCAGCGGGCTGCTGCTGGAATTCGGTCATCACGCGCCGGGCAATGAAGGGGTCGATGGGCGCACCGCCGCGCAGCACGCTGCGGATGGAGAGCATGACCTCCAGGTCGTCCCGTTCCTTGAGCAGATAGCCGGTGGCCCCGGCCCGCAGGGCTTGCAGGATGGCTTCCTCGGTGCTCCAGGCCGAAATCACCAGGATGCCCATGGCCGCATCCTGCGCCCGCAGCGCGGCGATCAGCGTGGTGCCGTTGCCATCGGGCAGGCCCAGGTCGACCAGCGCCAGCGCATGGCGGCGCTGCGCGGCCAGTTGCCGTGCAGCGGCCAGGGTCTGCGCAAAGCACAGCATGTCCGGCTGGTAGCCCAGCTGCTCCAGGATGCGGGCCAGGCGCTGGCGGATCAGCGGCTCGTCCTCCACCACCAGCACGGGGGTGGGCAGGGGCAGGTCGGGCGGGGACGAGGGGATGATGGAGGTGAGGTGTGCAGGCATGGCGTGCGTACTATCGCTGCTGCGTGCGGGGGTTGCCAATCCCAAAACATAGGTAATTTGCGGTCTGAATGAAAAGATAGCGTTTGCCGCAAGCATTCATTGGGTTTCAATACGATTTTCCATAAAAACCCATAAAAAATAAGCGCAGCAAGCTATCTTTCTAATACTTGTACCCCAGCACCGCCTGCACACTGCGCGGCGCCCCGTAGCGGGTAGAGGTGGGGGTTTCGATGCCCTGGTAATAGCGCCGGTCGAACAGGTTGCGCACGTTCACCTGCACCTGCCATTGCGCCGTGAGCTGGTAGGCCGCCATCAGCCCCGCCAGGGTGTAGCTGCCCTGGCGGATGTGGTAGGGCCAGCCCGTGGTGCTGTCCAGCCCGGTGCTGTGGATGGCGCTTTGGCGGTACAGGCTGGCACCCACCCGCCAGGGGCTGTGCGGCAGGCGGTAGACGGTGGCCAGTTGCCATTGCTGGCGCGGCAGTTGGGGGTCGAAGCGCTGGCCCTGCCTGAGCGCATCGCGGGCATGGCGGTTGTCCGCCAGGGTGTAGCTGGCGGAAATGTCCCAGCGCGGGGTGATCTGGCCCTGTACGTGTACCAGCACGCCCCGGCTGCGCACCTGGTCAATGGTGCGGTAGCAGGGCACGCCGGGCCAGGTGGGGCAGGCGGCCTTTTGGTCATACGCCAGCTCGGGCGCATGGCGCCGGGTGGTCTGGAACAGGTGCAGGCCCGCTTGCAGGCGCTGGTTCAGGTACTGGCCCTGCACGCCCGCGCCGAGGGTGCGCCCTGCGGTGGCGGGCAGCACGCGGCCAGCAGTGTCGCGTTCGTTGTTCGGCAGGAAGATGTCGCTGCTGTGCAGATAGGCGCTGTGCTGCGCATCCGGCGCCCACACCAGGGCGGCGTAGTGGCTGATGCGGCTGTCGCGCTGCCGGTCGGTGCTTTCGGGGATGCAGCAGTTGTCGCCCACCAGGGCGTCGTGGCGGTAACGCTCCCAGCGGCTGCCGAGGATGAGCTGCCAGCGCTCGGCCACTTGCCATTGCGCGGCCAGCCACGCGCCGGTCTGCATGGGCGCAAGCGTCTGGCGGTACTGGTAGGCCTGGGCCTGTAGCAGGGCCAGCGGCGGCAGGGGCAAGGGTTGGGGGGCCGCCACGTCCAGGCCAGTGCGCCAGCCGGGCAGCGTCCAGCCCTGCCCGGCGGCGTGCCAGCGGCGGTGGCTCAGGCCCAGGGCCAGCTGGTGGCTGCGGCCCGCAAGAACCCAGGGGCCGCGCAGCGACAGGGCGTAGCCGGTCTGCCGCTGGGTATAGGCGTACTGGCCCAGCCCTTGCACCATCGCGTCGGGCGTGCCGCCAGTCAGGTAGGTGCCCAGGTAGCCCAGCCGGGAGCGCAGTTGCAGCGCATCGGCCCGCAACTGCCAGCCGTTGTCCCAGCCATGCTCCAGTTGCGCAAAGGCGCTGTTGGTGCGCTGGCGCCAGTATTCCCAGTCATGGCCCAGATAGGTGGCGCGGGGCAGGCCCAGGTCGCCGCCATCCGGCGCGGTGGGAATGGCGCTCAGGGAATCGCGGCGGTGGTTGCGCTGCTGGCTGGCGCCCAGGCGCAGCGTGGTCTGGGCGGCCAGGTCGGCCTCGACCACACCGTAATAACTGCGCTGGCGCTGGGCGACCTGATCGCGAAAGCTGTGCTGGTTCTGCGCATCTGCCACCCAGCGGGCACGCAGGGTACGTGCGGCATTCAGCGGCCCGGCCACATCCACCATCATGCCGCGCTGCTGCCAGGCGCCGGTGCGCCATTGCAAGGCCAGGCGCGGCTGGGCGGTGGGCAGTTTGCGCACCAGGTTGATGGCGGCCGACGAGTTGCCCAGGCCCTGCATCAGGCCGGTGGCGCCCTGCACCACTTCCACCCGGTCGTACAGGGCCAGGCTCTGCCCCAGATCGAAATTCTTGTCGAAGCTCACGCCCACGCCATCCAGCATCCAGTGGCCCAGGGCAGAGCCACGGGCGTACAACTGCCCGCGCGAGGCGGTCAGGCCTGCGGACAGCACCGCCAAGTCCAGCACCGCCTGCGCGTCTTGGTCGTCGAGCAGGCTGCGGGTGAGCACCTGCACCGGCTGGGGCGTTTCCCGCGCCTTCAATGGCAGGCCGGTGGCCGTGGCGCTGGCAGCGGTGCCAAGGTAGGTGGCACGGTCTTCCGTCTCTGCCGGGGCGTCCGCCTGCACCCGGATTTCCGGCAGGGGGGTGGCTGCCGCCGCCCCGGCCAGCAGCAGCAAGGCAGCGGCAGCGCGAAGGCAGTGACAGGCAAGGCGATAAGGCATGGAGCAGCGGCAGGCCCTTGCCACGGCGACAAGGTGGGGCGGGAAAGTGGCGGATGGTAGTGGGTGGCGAAACAATTCTTGACATTTACAGGAAAGACACCGTGCCGCCGTAGGCCACTGGTTTCCTCCCTGCGGTCTTCCTTGAGAACGTGCTCACGCATTGCCAGCGCTGCCGGACACCCGCCAAGGCGGGTGTGACGGCAAGTTCGTGCAGCCCCAGGCGGTTTAGGCCATCGCCCCGCCCTGGCTGGCCCAATACGCCTCCACGCCCCGGGCCGCCCGCACGCCGGTGGCAAAACAGGCCGTCAGCAAATAGCCCCCCGTGGGCGCTTCCCAGTCCAGCATTTCACCCGCACAGAACACGCCGGGCACGGCGTGCAGCATCAGGCCATCGTCCAGTGCCTGGCGCAGCACGCCGCCAGCGCTGCTGATGGCCTCGGCCAGCGGGCGCGGGGCTTTCAGGGCGATGGGCAAGGCCTGGACGGCCTGGGCCAGCGCCGGGCCGTCGTCCATCTGCGCTTTGGTCAGCAGCTCATGCAGCAGGGCCAGCTTCACGCCTTCCAGGCCCAGGCGCCCTTTGAGGTGGCTGCTCAGGCTGCGCGAACCACGGGGATGCAGCACGGCTGCGCGGACTTTTTCCGCACTCCAGCCGGGCAGCAGGTTGAGGGAGAACGCTGCCGCACCCTTCTCTGCCAGCGCATCGCGCAGCCGGGCGCCGGCTGCGTAAACCAGGCTGCCCTCGACGCCGGTGGCGGTCACGACACACTCGCCCTGGCGCTGCCACGGCACGCCGGCCCCCTCGCCGGCCAGGGTGATGGCGACATTTTTCAGCGGGGCACCGGCAAAGCGTTCGACAAAATGTGCCGTCCAGCCTTGCCCGGCGCGGCCCAGAACATCGAAGCCGCAGTTGGCCGGCTGCAAGGGGCGCAGATCCACGCCCCGCTGCGCCAGCAGCGGCTGCCAGGCGCCGTCGGAACCCAGTTGCGGCCAACTGCCCCCGCCCAGCGCCAGGATCAGCGCCCGCGCCTGCACCGGTTGCAGCCCCTGTGCGCTGGCAAAGCAGGGCTGCCCCGCAGCATTCCACCCCTGCCAGCGATGGCGCATGGCAAAGCGCACGCCCAGGCTGCGCAGCCGGGCCAGCCAGGCCCGCAGCAAGGGGGCGGCCTTCATGTCCGTGGGAAAAACCCGCCCGGATGTGCCGACAAACGTCTCCACCCCCAAATCCCGCGCCCAGGCCCGCAGCGCCGTGGCGCCAAAATCCTCCAGCAAGGGCGCAAGCCAGGCACTGGCTGGCCCGTAGCGCTCCACAAAAGGGGCGAAGTCTTCGGAATGGGTCAGGTTCATTCCTCCCTTGCCGGCCAGCAGGAACTTGCGTCCGGCCGTGGCCTTGCCATCGAGCACCAGCACCTGCCGCCCCTGCTGCGCCAGACGCTGTGCCGCCATCAACCCCGCAGGGCCGGCCCCGACAATGGCAACGTCACACGACAAGGGGGGCAAAACGACGGGGCTGGACATAAATGGATCTGGCGGCAGGCAAAGGGGGCGCAGCATAGCGCCAGGGACAAGCCCCAGCGGACGCATTGCATTTACCGCCCGCCAGCAGCGATACCGGGCTTCGCCTTTCAAACCCGGCCCGGGCATTGATTTCTGTCACAATGAAGCCAATTATTTTCTTGCCCGGCCCAGCCGGGTTTGGCCAGTTCAGCAAAGGATGAAATTCATGGCAAGCGACCTCATCAAGCACATCACCGACGCCAGTTTTGAAGCCGACGTGCTCCAGTCCGGCAGCACGGTTTTGGTCGATTTCTGGGCCGAATGGTGCGGCCCCTGCAAGATGATTGCGCCCATCTTGGACGAAGTGGCCACCACCTACGCAGGCAAGCTCACGGTCGCCAAGATGAACGTCGATGAAAACCGCGCCGTCCCAGCCAAGTTCGGCATTCGCGGCATTCCCACGCTGATGCTGTTCAAAAACGGCGAACTGGCCGCCACCAAGGTCGGCGCCCTGTCCAAGGCCCAGCTCACGGCCTTCATCGACCAGCAACTGGCATAACCCCCGGCGCACGGGCCGCCGGCTTCAAGGCAAAGATATAAAACCCGTTCCACGGCCCATCTGGCGAAAATGCCCGATGGGCCGGTTTATTTCCTGTCATAATCGCCTTTTTTCTGCAGCCAGACCCACCGCTGCATCCCCAGCCTCCAGAACCCGACGCGATGGCTGGCATCCCTGACGGATATCCAAGGGCGTCACGCCCATCCCCCTCTGAACTTTTTGCACTCCGCCCAAGGAGTATGTTTCATGCACTTGAATGAACTCAAGGCACTGCATGTGTCTGAAGTGGCCCAACAGGCCGAAGAACTGGGTATTGAAAACATTGGCCGCATGCGCAAGCAGGAGCTGATGTTTGCGATCATCAAAAAACGCGCCAAAGCCGGCGAACAGGTGTTTGCCGACGGCGTGCTGGAAATCCTGCCCGACGGCTTCGGCTTCCTGCGCAGCCCGGACACCAGCTATACCGCCAGCACCGACGACATCTACATCAGCCCCAGCCAGGTGCGCCGCTTCAGCCTGCACACCGGCGACATGATCGAAGGCGAAGTGCGCATCCCCAAGGACGGCGAGCGCTACTTTGCCCTGACCAAGCTGGACAAGGTCAATGGCAATCCACCCGAGCAGAACAAGCACAAGGTGCTGTTCGAGAACCTGACCCCGCTGTTCCCGAAAAACCAAATGCGCCTGGAGCGCGACATCAAGGCCGAGGAGAACATCACCGGCCGCATCGTCGACATCATCGCCCCCATCGGCCGTGGCCAGCGGGCGCTGATCGTGGCCCCGCCCAAGAGCGGCAAGACGGTGATGATGCAGCACATCGCCCACGCCATCACCGCCAACAACCCGGACGTGCACCTGATCGTGCTGCTGGTCGATGAACGCCCCGAGGAAGTGACGGAAATGCAGCGCTCGGTACGCGGCGACATCATTGCCTCCACCTTCGACGAGCCGGCCACACGCCACGTTCACGTGGCGGAAATGGTGATCGAACGCGCCAAACGCCTGGTGGAACTGAAGAAGGACGTGGTCATCCTGCTGGACTCCATCACCCGTCTGGCCCGGGCCTACAACAACGTGGTGCCCAGCTCCGGCAAGGTGCTTTCCGGCGGTGTCGATTCCAACGCCCTGCACCGGCCCAAGCGTTTCTTCGGCGCGGCCCGCAATGTGGAAGAAGGCGGCAGCCTGACCATCATCGCCACGGCCCTGGTCGATACCGGCAGCCGCATGGACGAGGTGATCTTTGAAGAATTCAAGGGCACGGGCAACAGCGAAATCCACCTGAGCCGCCGCCTGTACGAAAAGCGCGTGTTCCCGGCCATCGAGCTGTCCAAGAGCGGCACGCGCCGCGAGGAATTGCTGCTGGCCCCGGAAATCCTGCAAAAGACCCGCATCCTGCGCCAGTTCATGTACAACATGGACGAGATCGAGTCCATGGAGCTGATGATCAAGAAGATGAAGGAGACCAAGAACAACTCCGAATTCTTCGAGGCCATGCGCCGTGGAGGGTAAAAAAACGTCAAGTCCCATTTAACTTGGCTAAAGCGCGGCAGCGCTTCATAGAATCAAGCATCGCGTGGCGCTGAAGGCACGGTTCATCCACCAACGGACACCTCAAAATGCTTGATTTTTTTCGTCGCCTGCTGGGGGGCCAGAAGACCCCAGCCCCTACCGCAAAAACGCAAAAGCGGTTTGCCACGCTCAACCAGATAGCACCCCTGAAAAACGGGGAGAAGGCGGTCGGCAAGAAAACCGCCGTGCAGCAGGCCCACGATTCGGCCATTCAGGAAACCCTCTCGCCCACGGTGTCCTTTGTCTGCCGCGAGCCGGTGCTCGACCGCAAGGAACGCATTGCCGGTTACATCTTCGATCTGCAAGAGGCCTTGCGCCTGCGCCTGCAAGGGCGCGAAGGCATGTTGCACCGCGCCTACGACGACGCTTTGCTGCGCAGCCTCTCTTCCCTGGGGATTGCCAGCCTGCTGGAGCACCGGCTGGCATTTGTCAACCTGACCCCGGCTTCGCTGCTCAACCCGCTGATCCTGCGCCTGCCGCCCAAGAACACCGTCCTGATGCTGCGCCCGGGCAGCACGCCCCTCGACCCCGCAAAAATCATCCCGCAGCTCAAGGCGCTGGACAAGGCCGGCTTCGCCTACGGCTGGGTCATCAGCAAAAAAGACCTCGCCGCGCACCACGGCACCCTGGCGCCCCTGGCGGTACATGCCAATTACATCCAGCTGGAAACCGCCGGTTTCGATGGCCGGGAAATCGACAGCCTGCGCAAGGCCCTTTCCAGCAAACGCACCCTGCAGCAGGGCAAATTGCATTTGCTGGCCAACGAGTTGGACAGTTTCGATGAATTCAATCTCTGCTTTGAACGCGGTTTTGACTTCTTCACGGGCAATTTCGTGACCAGCAGAGAAAACTGGCACCCTCCAAAAAGCGACATCAATCGCATGCTGGCCATCAAATTGCTCAATTTGCTGCGCACCGACGAGGAATTGAAAACCATTGCAGAGCAAATCACTGCCGACCCGGTGATGACGTTCAAGCTGCTGCGCTACCTCAACTCCCCGGCCATTGGCCTGCAATCCCCGATCCTGACCATCGACAAGGCGCTGCTCATCCTGGGCCGCGAACGCTGCTACCGCTGGCTCTCGCTCTTGCTGTTCGACATCAAGCAGGCCAGCTTTCGCGAACGCCTGCTGACGGAACAGGCGCTGACCCGCGCCTTTTTCCTGGAAAGCCTGGCCGGCCTGGGGAAGGTTCCCGAGGACAGGGATGCGCTCTTTATCCTGGGGCTGTTTTCCATGCTGGATCTCCTCATGGGCGCACCGCTGCCCGAACTGCTCGAACAAACCCAGTTGCCGCCAGCACTGCACCAGGCCCTGCTGGGCCAGCCCAGCGAATACCTGGCCCCGCTGGAACTGGCCAAGGCCGAAAACCGGCACCATGCAGAAAACATCACCCAGCTGGCGGCCGCCTGCGAAGTCAATGCGCTGCAGATCCTGGAACGCAGCATCGAGGCCCTGAGCAAGGCACACGCCACGATGGCCATGCACGAGGCCTGATGCGCCCCCGCATGAAGCAGGAATTTGAATTTTCTTCGTATAATGGAGGGCTTTTTCTATGCGGCAAGTATCTTGGGTTTTTGAGTCCGGCAACGGTTGCCGGGCGCCCGGGGCGGCTACCGCACTTGGCTAAAGGAAGATCATGAAAGAAGGCATCCACCCCAATTACCGCGAAGTTTTGTTCGTGGACCTGTCCAACGGTTTCAAGTTCGTGACCCGTTCCTGCGTGAACACCAAGGAAACCGAAACCTTCGAAGGTAAAGAGTACCCCCTGTTCAAGCTGGATACTTCCTCGGAATCGCACCCCTTCTACACCGGCACGCAAAAATCCGTGGACAACATGGGTGGCCGCGTGGAGCGCTTCCGCAACCGTTTCGGCAAGAAATAATTTTTGCCCCACGGTTTTTCCGCGCAAGCACCGCGAAAAAGGCAGCCGGGTATCCTGGCTGCCTTTTTCATTTGGCCCCCTTCCTGCCTGACCGCCGCCACCCGCCATGCCATTGCCTACCCCAGCCATCGTTGCCCAAAGTGCCGTGCGGCGCCTGCCGCGCAGCATCATGCTGCTGCTGTGCAGCGTTTACGTGCTCGCGGGTTTCATTGGCCGCAGCCCCTGGCGCGAGGCGGACATGCAGGCCTTCAGCCTGATGCGTGCCCTGGCCCTGGGACAGACCAGTTGGCTGCACCCTCAGATCGGGCCTTTGTCGCCCACCGAGCCAGGGCTGTTGCAATACTGGCTGGGGGCCTGGGCCATCCAGCTATTGCCGACCGGCTGGAGCAGCGACTGGGTGGTGCGCCTGCCCTTCATGGCGCTGCTGGCCCTGGCGCTGGCCTGCACCTGGGGGGCAGTGCATGGCCTGGCGCGTATGCCCGGCGCCCAGCCGGTGAGCTTTGCCTTCGGCGGCGAAGCGCATCCGCGCGATTACGCCTGCGCCCTGGCCGATGGGGCGGTGCTGGCCCTGCTGGCCTGCCTGGGGCTGGCCCAGATGGGGCACGAAACCACCCATACCCTGGTGCAGTTGAGCGCCACCTGCGCCGTGTTCTACGCGGCCAGCAACCTGTGGTGGCAACCGCGCCGCGCGGCTGCGGCGGCGTTTCTCGGCCCGGTTGCCCTGGCATTGGCAGGGGCGCCCGGGCTGGCCATGGTGCTGGGGGGGCTGGCCATCGCCTTGCTCTGCCTGGCAAGAACCCCCAGGCTGGCGCACCGCTATAGCTGGCTGGCATGGTGGACGCTGGCGCTGCTGTGCGCCGCCGGGCTGGCCACCGCCCTGCCGCTGTGGCACTGGGCGCCGCCGCCCCAGCGCGACTGGGCCAGCATGGCGCGGCTCCTGACCTGGTTCAGCTGGCCCGCCTGGCCGCTGGCGCTGTGGACGCTGTGGCGCTGGCGCCGCCAATTGGCCCAGCCGTGGCGGCAACTGCACCTGAGCATTCCCCTGGGACTGTGGCTGATCACCCTGCTGGCAATGCTGCTCAGTACCGAGCGCGATGCCTCCCTGCTGCTGACCCTGCCGGCCATCGCCGCGCTGGCCGCTTTCGCCCTGCCGACGCTGCGGCGCAGCCTGGGCGCCCTGATCGACTGGCTGACGCTGATTTTCTTCACCGTCTGTGCATTGACGATCTGGATCGTCTGGCTCTCGGTGCAGACCGGCTTTCCGGCCAAGCCTGCGGCGAACGTGGCCCGCCTGTCCGACGGCTATCTGCCGCCGTTCGAAGCCCTGCCCTTTGCCATTGCCCTGGCGGCCAGCGCTGCCTGGCTGCTGCTGGTGGCCTGGCGCACGCGCCGCCACCGGGCGGCCATCTGGAAAAGCCTGGCCCTGCCCGCCGGGGGAACGGTGCTGGGCTGGGTGCTGCTGATGACGCTGTGGCTGCCCATGCTGGACTATGGCCGCAGCTACGCCCCGCACATCGAGCGCCTGCGCCAGGCCCTGCCCGCCCAGCCCGGGTGTGTGCAGACCTGGGGCCTGGGCATTGCCCAGGTGGGCGCCTTGCGCTGGCATACCGGCTGGAACATCGTGCCCACCACCAGCGCCGCTGCGCAGTGCGATTGGCTGATTGCGGCCAGCCACGGCGAATGGCAGGCCAGCGGCAACGCCTACGCGGCGCAGTGGCTGCCGGTGCGCAACGTGCTGCGCCCGACCAACCGGGACGACCAGTGGCTGGTGCTGCAACGGCGCAATCCCTGAACCTTCTTTTTTCCATGTCCGATATTTCCGTTATCGCCCGCCATGCCGTGACCGTGCTGGCGGGCCAACTGGCCGTGATGGCCTTTGGCGTGACCGACACCATCGTCGCCGGGCGCTTTTCCGCCGATGCGCTGGCCGCCCTGTCGGTGGCCTCGGCCGTGTTCGTGAGCGTTTACGTCTCGCTCATGGGCGTGCTGCAGGCGCTGCTGCCCGTCTGGGCCGAGCAGCACGGGCGCGGCGAGACGGCGGCCATCGGGCAGTCGTTCCGCCAGTCGCTGTACCTGGCGGCAGCCGCCAGCGTGCTGGGCATGGGGGTGCTGCTGTTCCCGGAGCCGCTGCTGCGCCTGACCGAAGTGCCCGCCTCCATGCAGGAGAGCGTGCGCCACTACCTGATCATCGTGGGCTGGGCCTTGCCCTCGGCACTGTTCTTTCGCCTCTACACCACGCTGAACCAGGCGCTGGGCCGCCCGCAGCTCGTCACCTGGATTCAGGTCGGCGCCCTGGTGCTGAAGGTGCCGCTGTCGATCTGGTTCACCTTTGGCGGCTGGGGCATCGCGCCGCAAGGGGCCGCCGGCTGCGCCTGGGCCACGCTGCTGGTCGATTACGCCATCGCCATTGCCGCCCTGGTGCTGATGCGCACCCAGGGGTTTTACCGCCCGCTGCACCTGTGGCAGCGCCTGGAAGCGCCCGACTGGCAGCGCCTGCGCGACTTTCTGCGCCTGGGCATCCCGGCCGGGCTGGCGATTGGCGTGGAGGTGACCTCCTTCACCCTGGTGGCCCTGTTCGTCGCCCGCCAGGGCACGCTGTCGGCTGCCAGCCACCAGATCGCCGCCAACCTGGCCGCCGTGTGCTACATGCTGCCGCTGTCGCTGGGCATTGCCGTCAGCGCCCGCGCCAGCTGGTGGCGCGGCCAGGGGCAGGAGCTACGCGCCCAGCAGGTCGCCTGGCTGGGCGTGCGCCTGGCCCTGGCCTGCGGCGCCGTGCTGTGCAGCGCCATGCTGCTCACGCGCCACTGGCTGCCCCAGGTCTACACGGGCGATGCCGCCGTCATCGCCCTCACCGCCTCGCTGCTGCTGTGGGTGGCGCTGTACCAGGCGGCGGACAACGTGCAGTGCGTCTGCATCTTTTTGCTGCGCAGCTGGCGCGTGACGCTGGCGCCGCTGCTGGTCTACTGCACCCTGCTGTGGGGCGCGGGCCTGGGCGGCGGGTATTGGCTGGCGTATAAAAGCAGAGCTACTGCCGCTGATTGGCAAACGGTTCCAACACCTTTCTGGGTTGCAACATCCGTATCGCTAGTGGTGGTAGCTATTATTTTCGTGCTTATCGTTCAGCGGGTGTTTGCCGCCCAGCGCCGGGACATCCGGACGGACGGCGGCACGCCCGCTGCGGCCCGATAGCGTCACACTGGGCTGTCACGCCGTTGTCACACAGTCTTTTCAGACTGCACGGTTGGCCCGCCAACGCCCCCTGCACCCTGAACAAGGAGAGACACCCCATGGCCCCTGAATCCCTGCTTGCCGCCGTAGACCTTGGCTCGAACAGCTTCCGGCTGGAAATTGGCCGCATCGGCTCGCACCAGCGCATCGAGCGCGTGGAATACCTCAAGGAGACGGTGCGCCTGGGCGGCGGGCTGAACGCCCAGCACGCACTGACGCGCGAGGCGATGGAGCGCGGCTGGGCCTGCCTGGCGCGGTTTGGCGAGCGGCTGACCGGCTTCGCCCCGGCCCAGGTCTGCGCCGTGGCCACGCAAACCCTGCGCGAGGCCCGCAACCGGGCAGAGTTCATCGAACGCGGCGGCGAGCTGCTGGGCTTTCCCATCGCCATCATCCCGGGCGAGGAAGAGGCCCGCCTGATCTACCGGGGCGTGGCCAGCGCCCTGGCGCCCAGCCAGCAACGCCGCCTGGTGATCGACATCGGCGGGCGCTCCACCGAAATCACCCTCGGCCAGCACAGCCAGGCGCTGCAATGCGCCTCCTTCGCGCTGGGCAGCGTGTCGTGGAGCAGCCATTTCTTCGCCGACGGCGTGCTGGACAAGGCCAGCTTTGCCGCCGCCATCGCCGCCGCGCAAAGCACGCTGGCTGCCGCCTGCACGGCCTACCCGGGCACGGCATGGGATTGCGCCTATGCCTCGTCCGGCACGGCCAACGCGCTGGGCGAAATCCTGACCGCCCTGGGTCTGGATGGCCGCGTCATCACCCCGCACAAGCTGCGCCACCTGCAGGCACTGCTGCTGCAGGCCGGCCACATCGACCAGTTGCGCCTGCCCGCGCTGAAGGAAGAACGCCGCCCGGTGCTGGCCGGGGGCATCAGCGTCATGCTGGCCGTGGTGGAACTGCTGGACATCGCCGAGCTGGAGGTGGCCCAGGGCGCACTGCGCCAGGGCGTGCTGCACGACCTGCTGGAGCACGAACCGCCCGCCGACAAGGAAGCCGCCGAAATCCGCGCCCTGCAACAGGACTTTGGCGTGGACGCCGCCCAGGCCGAGCGCGTCTGCCGCGTCGCCATGGCCCTGTGGGAAAGCCTGCGCCCTGCCGATGCAGACGATGCCCTTGCCGCCCACGCCCTGCGCATTGCCGCCCTGCTGCATGAAGTGGGCATGCGCGTGGCCCTGAACGACTACCACCACCACGGCGCCTACATCCTGCGGCACTGCGCCCATGCCACCTGGGACGACGCCCTGCGCCAGCGCATCAGCCAGCTGGTGCTGGGCCACCAGGGCAAGCTGCGCAAGCTGGACGCAGCGCTTGCCGCCCCCGGCCTGGCCCTGCCGCTGATGGCGCTGCGCCTGGCCACCCAGCTGTGCCACGCCCGGCGCGACCCCGTACTGACCGACCTGGCACTGACCAGCGACGGGGCGGACACGGCCTGCCAATTGCAGGTCACCATGCAGATCACCGATGCCTGGGCCGGCGCCTACCCCCAGTCGGCCCGCCTGCTGGAGCAGGAAGCCCTGGCCTGGCAGAAAACACCGTGGCGCCTGTCGCTGAAGAAATAAGCTCTCAAAACAAAAGCTGCTTCCGCTGACAAATAAACAACTTCAATATAAAAATACCAATAATTTGTTTATTTATCATTGGAAGCAGCTTCTTTTTTCAAAGCATTCCAGCGTCGGCACCGCGTGCCCGGGTCAGGCCGGGCCGCCGTACTGGCCCATCAGCCGGTTTTGTGCCCCCAGCCCGGTGCCGGGGCGCATGGGGCGCTGGTACAGGCCGTCGCCCGCCAGCGTCCAGGCGTCGCGGTCATCGTGCAGGTAGTCGGCCAGGCATTCGTCGACGATGCGCTGGCGCAGCGTGCGGTTGTGTACCGGCCAGGCCAGCTCCACCCGGCGCAGCATGTTGCGGCTCATCCAGTCGGCGCTGGACAGGTACAGCACTTCGTGCGTCCCCCAGGCGAAGTAAAAGACCCGCGAATGCTCCAGAAAGCGCCCGATGACGGAGCGCACGCGGATGTTCTCCGTCCGGCCCGGCACCTGCGCGGGCAACATGCAGGCGCCGCGCACGATCAGGTCGATCTGCACGCCCTGGCGGCCGGCCTCGACCAGGGCGGCGATCAGCGCCTCGTCGGTCAGCGCGTTCATCTTCAGCACGATGCGGGCATCCTTGCCCTTGGCGGCAGCGCTGGCGGCCTGGCCGATGCGCTCCAGCATCCGGCCATGCAGGTGGAAAGGGGCCATCACCAGGTGCTGCAAGGTCGGCAGGCGGTTGTGGCTGGAGAGGTGGCGGAACACCGCATCCATGTCCTCGGTGATGGCGGCATCGCAGGTCAGGTGGCTCAGGTCGGTGTAGAGCCGGGCGCTGCGGGCGTTGTAGTTGCCGGTGGACAGATGGCCGTAGCGCTGCAACTGCCCGGTGCGCTTGTCGCGGCGGGTGATGAGCAGCATCTTGGCGTGGGTCTTCAGCCCCACCACGCCGTAGACGACCTGCACGCCCAGCGATTCGAGCTGTTCCGCCCAGTTGATGTTCGCCTCCTCGTCGAAGCGGGCCTTCAGCTCCAGCACGGCCAGCACCTCCTTGCCCCGGCTCACGGCCTCGGCCAGCAGGCGCATGATTTCCGAATCGGCACCGGTACGGTAAATGGTCTGCTTGATGGCCAGCACCTGCGGATCGTTCACCGCCTCGCGCAGCAGCTCCAGCACGGCGTCGAAATCCTCGAACGGCTGGTGAATGAGCACATCGCCCTTGCGCATCTGCGCCATGACCGAGCGCCCCACGGCCAGTTGCCGGGGCCAGGCCGGTTTCCACGGGGAAAACAGCAGGGCCGGATCGTCCACCAGGCCCACCAGCTGCATCTGGCGCACCAGATTGACCGGCCCCTTCACGCGAAACAGCGCCTGCGGCGGCAGCCCGTGCTGCTCCAGCAGCAAGCTGGCCAGCACGGGCGAGCACGAGGCCGACACCTCCAGCCGCACCGCCTGCCCGTAGTGGCGGTGGTGCAGCCCCTGGCGCAAGGCCATGCGCAGGTTGCTCACGTCCTCCTCGTCCACCGCCAGATCGGAGTGGCGCGTCACGCGGAACTGCGAGAACTCGGCCACCTCGCGGCCCGGAAACAATTCGGCCAGATGCGCCCGCACGATGCTGGAGATGCTGACGAACAGCCGCTCCTTGCCCGCAATCTTCGCCGGCATGGGAATCAGGCGCGGCAGCGCACGCGGCACCTTGACGATGGCCACCTCGTTGGCACGGCCAAAGGCATCCACGCCATCCAGGCGCACGATGAAATTCAGCGCCTTGTTCGCCACCTGGGGAAAGGGGTGGGACGGGTCCAGCCCCACCGGCACCAGCAGGGGCTGCACCTCGCGCAGAAAGTATTCATGCACCCAGCGGCGCTGGGCGGCATTGCGCTCACCGTGCGAAATCAGGCGGATGCCGTGGGTGTGGAACGCCGGAATCAGCGCCTGGTTGTAGAGCTGGTACTGGTGCGCCACCAGGGCCTGCGCCTGCGCCATCAGCGCCGCAAAGCTGGCGCGGGTGTACCTGCCGCGCTCGTCCCCGGCCTTGGCCGCCGACACGTGCGGAGCGCAGCGCACCTCGAACCATTCATCCAGGTTGGACGAAACGATGCACAGGTAGCGCAGACGTTCGAGCAGGGGCACATCCTTGCGCTCGGCCCAGCTCAACACCCGTTCGTTGAACGCCAGGATGCTCAGGTCGCGGTCGAGCAATTCCAGCGGCTGCCCCTGCCCGCCGGACGCTGGCGGCGCGGGGGCGGCCTGCGCCAGCGCATCGGCCAGGGCGATGGCCTCCTGCACCCCGGCCTGCGGGTCAGGCGCCGCCAGCACGATGGCATTGGCATCCACTTCCAGAAACACCGGCGCAGAGGTTCCTGCGACAGCGGTAACCGTTGCAGCAGCGGTAGCGGTAGCGGTAGCAACAACGTCCAGGGAAGCATCTTGGGCAAGCGTTTGCGTCATAAAGGTCAGCAGCAGTGGTTACAAGCCAGCCAGTCTGCCGACGCTGTGTGACAACCATGTGACCCTCAGAAAGGGCAATCACCCTAAATAAATAGCTACTTCCAATGATAAATAAACGATTGCAATCATAAAAAGTATTGAAATCGTTTATTTTTCAGCGAGGACAGCAATGATTTTTGAATCCCCCTTTGCATCGATGGTTGCAGGCTGGACGCAATGCCCCTCTACGCTGTAATCAACTGATAAGTGGCCCTGGTTGCCGCAACATAGGCCAGCTTCGATTCTTGCGCCAAATCTTCCGGACTCAAGCCTTGGGTATCGGCTGCCAGCACAGCCACCACCGGCCATTCCAGCCCCTTGCTGACATGCATGGTCATCACCTGAATGGCGTCGGCCTGGGGCCGGAAGTCGCCCGATTTCTTACGCACCCGGTGTGGCACGCCCATACGCGCCAGGGCACGGCTACAAATGTCCATGCTGTTCCAATCCCGGCACAGCACCGCCATCTCGCCCCACGCGTGTCCTTGCGCATGTTGCTCGGCCAATAGCTTGGCCACTTGCTGTGCACGCTCGGGCAAGGTAGGCAGATCGATCACGATGGGCTGCGGCCCCTCGCGCCCACAACCGAGCGGAGCCAGCAAAGGAATGCCGTCGTCATCCTTGGCGTCTTCCGCTTTGAGCATGTCACCTGCCACTTGGTGCGCAACCTGCAAAATCTGGCGGGTATTGCGGTAGTTGATCTTGAGAATAGTCGTGCGTCCGCTGGCCTGGATGCCAACGCTTTTCAGGCTGAAGCGCATACGCTGGCCGCGCTGGTAAATGCTTTGGGCATCGTCATACAGCAACAGCAGGCTATTGGTACCGGGATCGACCATTTGCGTGACCAGCTTCAACCACTCGGACGCAAAGTCGTGTCCTTCGTCGATCAGGATGGCATGGTACTGACCTGCGGGGATATGGCCTTTGTCCACGCCTGCGACCAGGCAGCGCACGTACTCGTCCATGGTTTGCCCCTGGGTCCAACCTTGGGTATACGCCGGTAGCTGGTGATAGGCCACCAGTTGATCACGCACCCATTTGTGAAAGTGGCGCACATGCACGCATGCACCCAGGCCTTTCGCCGCCATCTGCATGGCCAGTTGCACCGCCAACGGTTCGTTGTAGCAAAGCACGAGGATGGGTTTGCTGCCCGGCCCCTGGGTCTGGACCAAATATTCGGCACGGTAGCCCAAAATCATGGTTTTACCGGAGCCAGCCACGCCATGAATGACGCGATGCCCATCGCCCAGGCTGCGGGCCAGTTGCTCTTGCTGCAAATCCATCACGCGCATGATGTCGGGCAGACGTTCCTGCGCAGCGTTCTCGGCGGCAGCTTCGGCGTTGTCGTCGTCAAACAGGCGTTGCTGCTGCGGCACGCGCACTTCAGGAAAAAGAATCCAGCGAATCCGGTCAAGCTGCGGCAGGGTGATCGCCCCCTTGCCGAACGCATGGGGGAACATGGCCCACAGACGCTCCTGGAAGGCCTCGGCATCCACGCTTTCAAACATTTCGTCCTGGCAGATCACCAGATGCCCGGGAATGGCCAGGTTCAGTTCCGCCGCTTCAAACTGGCTGCGCGTAATCCTTGTAAAAACAACGCCATACCCCCAGGGAAAGGCCAGCTTCCCTCGATGAGGCCCATCGGTCTGCAACAACTGCATGTCACATTTAAGTGCATTGATGACTTCAATGGCGCAGTGTCGCGCCTGAGCCAGAGGGTTGATGACCACTTTGGGCTGGCCGGTACTGGAATCCAGAATCTCAAAACGTTCGCGCGTCGCGCTCAGGATGGTGCTCGGATGCCAATCCTTGGTTTCCAGAATCAGCGCCCCCCGGCGCGGGTGCAGCACCACAAAATCAGGATATGTCTGCTTGGGGCCAATCGGCACATCAAACCACAGCAGGTAATCGTCTTCCAGCTTTTGTTCCAGCCGTTCGGACAGGCGTTTTTCGCCCGGCGTCATACGGCCCACGCAAGTGCTGCGTGCAGGTATCAAGGTTGCCATATCTCTTTGAGTGACCGTACCCACTCTATGTGGCGTCGGTTATGTATCAAGAGTTTGCAAGTGTACCGACGAAAATCAGGTACGCCGCCCAGCAATACCTGCGCCAGCCCTTTGCCTGTCACCCGCTGCCCCGAATCCGCCGTGCCGGGAAGTGGACGGTGAAGGTGCTGCCCTGGCCCAACTGGCTTTCGATGAGCAACTGCGCCCCGTGGCGCTGCAGGGCGTGTTTGACGATGGCCAGGCCCAGGCCGGTGCCGCCGGTTTCGCGCGAGCGGCTGCGGTCGATGCGGTAGAAGCGCTCGGTCAGCCGCGCCAGATGTTCGGGGGCAATGCCGGGGCCGCTGTCGCGCACTTGCAGGCGGGCGCTGCCGTCGGGCTGGGGCTGCCACAGCACTTGCACCCGCCCGCCTGCGGGGGTGTAGCGCAGGGCGTTGGTGATGAGGTTGGAGAAGGCGCTGACCAGTTCGACCTGCACGCCCAGCAGTTCCCCGGCCATGCCGGGGGCGTCGGGCGCAGGGAATTCCAGTTGGTGCGGCGTCTGCGCAGCATCCCCCTGCTTGCACAGCAGGGCGGACAGGGCGCGGGCCTCCACTTCGCATTGCTGGACGATGGCGCGGACGGATACGGCCTGGTCGTAGCCCGGCAGGGGGCTGCCTTCCAGCCGCGAGAGGGTGAGCAGGTCCTGCACCAGATGGTGCATCCGCTGCGCCTGCTGGCCCATGAGGTGCAGGTAGCGCTGGCGCTGGTCGGCCTCCAGCTCCAGGGTTTGCAGGGTTTCGACGAAGCCGACCAGCACGGTCAGCGGCGTGCGGATTTCGTGCGAGACGTTGGCGACAAATTCGCGGCGCATGGCTTCGGCCTGTTCCAGCGCGGTCACGTCCCGCGCCAGCAGCAGGTGCTGGCCGTTGCCGTAGGGGTAGAGCTGTACGGACAGGCGGGCGCCCTGGCTGCCGTCCATGGTCAACGGTTCGGAAAAATCGCCGTCGTGCCAATAGGTGAGCAGGGCCGGGTCACGCACCAGGTGGCCCAGGGCCTGGCCCAGGTCGCGCTCGGCCTGGAGGCCGAAGTGGCCTTCGGCCATGCGGTTGCACCATTCGATCTGGCCGTGCGCGTCCAGCAGGATCAGGCCGTTGGGGCTGGCCTGCAAGGCGTGCAACATGCCTTGGACGCGCAGTTGGGCGGCCTGGGCGGTTTGTTCTTTCGAGCGCAGCCAGCGCCGGGCCGAGGCGCTCAGGCCCGCCCACACCCCGTGCAGGTGCGGCACGGCGGACAGACGCCCGGTTTGCAGCCACGCCCACAGCTTGCCGGCCTGCCAGTTGTCCCACAGCAGCCACAGCCAGCTGCCCAGCAGGGCGGCAGCCAGCGCCCCGCCCCAGCCGCCCAGCCATGCGCCGATGGCGGCCAGTGCCGCCTGGGCCAGCGCCAGGGCCAGCCAGCGTTGCCACAGGGTGTCCATGCCGGTCATTGCAGGTTGGCGCTGAGGCGGTAGCCCGTCCCGCGCACGGTCTGCACCATGGCCCCCGCCGCGCCCAGCGCCCGGCGCAGGCGCTTGACGTGGACGTCCACGGTGCGTTCCTCGATGTAGACGGCATCGCCCCACACCTGATCCAGCAACTGGCTGCGGCTGTGAACGCGCTCCGGGTGGTGCAGGAAGTGGCTGAGGAGCTTGAATTCCATCGGCCCCAGTTTCAGCGCCTCGCCCTGGTAGCTGACCTGGTGGGTGGCGCCGTCCAGTTGCAGGTCGCCGACTTTCAGCACCTCGCCGACACTGAGCGGCGCACGGCGGCGCAGCACGGCGCGGATGCGGGCCAACAGTTCTTGCACGGAAAAGGGTTTGGTGATGTAGTCGTCCGCCCCGGCGTCCAGCCCGGCGATCTTGTCCGGCTCGTCGCCCCGGGCGGTCAGCATCAGGATGGGCACCTGTTTGGTACGCGGCTGGCTGCGCCATTGCCGGGCCAGTTCCAGGCCGCTGCTGCCGCCGGGCAGCATCCAGTCCAGCAGGATCAGGTCGGGCACGCTGTCTTCCAGCGCCTTGCAGGCGCTGGGGCCGTCCTCGGCACACACGGGGGCGAAGCCGTGGTGGCGCAGGTTGATGGCGATGAGTTCGGCGATCGCGGGTTCGTCCTCCACGATCAGTACCTGGGGCATCTTCCTCATGGGCGGACGGGGCTGGCCAAACCAGCACTGGCTTGCAGGGCGGAGACGACCTGCTCCACGCTCTGGTGGCGCACGTCCATGCCTTCGACGAGGTAGATCACCTGCTCGGCCACGTTCTTGCTGTGGTCGCCGATGCGCTCGATGGCCTTGGCCAGGAACAGCAGGTCGAGGCTGGCAGAAATCTTGCGCGGGTCTTCCATCATGTAGGTGATGAGCTTGCGGATGAAGCCGTCGAATTCATCGTCGATCAGGTCATCGTCCTTGAGGATGGTGACGGCGACCTGGGTGTCCAGGCGGGCGAAGGCATCCAGCGTTTTGCGCAGCAGGCCGGAGGCCAGCTCGGCGGCCACACGCAGATCGCTGGTGGGCAGGGAGCGGGCCGCGCCGCTTTCGATGATGGATTGGACCATGCGGGCCATTTTGTGCGCCTCGTCGCCCATGCGCTCCAGGTTGGCCGTGGCCTTGGAGAAGGCGATCAGCAGGCGCAAGTCCCGCGCCGTGGGCTGGCGCCGGGCGATGATGGAGGACAGCTCGTGGTCGATCTCCATCTCCATGGCGTTCACGCGCTTTTCGGTGGCGACGACTTGGTCGACCGCCTCGGTGCTGAAGCTGGTCAGCGCCTGCACGGCGGTGCGGATTTGCGATTCCACCAGCCCGCCCAGTTCCATGACGCGGGCGGAAACGCGGTTGAGTTCGGCGTCGAACTGGCTGGAGAGATGTTTTTCTGTCATTGGTGCGTTCCCCTGTCAGCCGAAACGGCCGGTGATGTAATCCTCGGTTTCCTTGCGCCTGGGCTTGAAGAACATCTGTTCCGTCTCGCCAAACTCCATCAGGTCGCCCAGGTACATATAGGCGGTGTAGTCGCTGCACCGCGCGGCCTGCTGCATGTTGTGGGTGACGATGACGACGGTGTAGTCATCCTTCAATTCCGCAATCAGCTCCTCGATCTTGGCGGTGGAGATGGGGTCGAGGGCCGAGCACGGCTCGTCCAGCAACAGCACTTCGGGCCGGATGGCGATGCCCCGCGCAATGCACAACCGCTGCTGCTGCCCGCCGGACAGGCCGGAGCCGCTTTGTTGCAGCTTGTCCTTGACTTCCTTCCACAGCGCGGCTTTTTTCAAGGCCCATTCCACGCGGTCGTCCATGTCGGCGGAGCTGAGGTTCTCGAACAGCTTCACGCCGAAGGCGATGTTGTCGTAGATGGACATGGGGAAGGGCGTGGGCTTCTGGAACACCATGCCGACCTTGGCGCGGATCAGGGCCACGTCCTGCTTGGCTGTAAGCAAGTTATCGCCGTCCAGCAGGATCTGGCCCTCGGCACGCTGTTCGGGGTACAGCTCGAACATGCGGTTGAAGGTGCGCAGCAGGGTGGACTTGCCGCAGCCGGACGGGCCGATGAAGGCGGTGACCTTCTTCTCCGGGATGTCCAGGTTGATGTTTTTCAGCGCGTGGAACTTGCCGTAATAGAAGTTCAGGTCACGCACGGCCAGCTTGGCGCTGGCAGGGATGGGGACGGGGGGCGTTGCAGTCATGGTTGTCGATTCTTGCTTCCTGAATGGCTCAGGCATTACTTTTGGCGGGTGATGACGCGGGCCAGGATGTTCAGGCCCAGCACGGCCACCGTGATCAGGAACACACCGGCCCAGGCCAGTTGCTGCCAGTTCTCATAGGGACTCATCGCAAATTTGAAAATGGTGACGGGCAGGCTGGCCATGGGCTTGGACAGGTCGCTGTTCCAGAACTGGTTGTTCAGCGCGGTGAACAGCAGCGGTGCCGTCTCGCCCGCAATGCGGGCCACGGCCAGCAGCACGCCGGTAATCACCCCGGCGCGGGCGGCCCGCAGCGTGACCATGCTGATGACCTTCCACTTGGGCGTGCCCAGGGCGTAGGCCGCTTCGCGCAGGCTGGCGGGTACCAGCACCAGCATGTTCTCGGTGGTGCGGATGACCACCGGAATCACGATCAGCGCCAGCGCCACGATGCCCGCCCAGGCAGAAAAGCTGCGCAACTGCGCCACCACCACGGTGTAGACGAACAGGCCGATGACGATGGACGGGGCCGACAGCAGGATGTCGTTCACGAACCGCGTGGTGCTGGCCAGCCAGCCCTGGCGGCCATATTCGGCCAGATACACCCCGGCCATCACGCCGATGGGCGTGCCCACGAAGGTGGCCAGCGCCACCATCACGAAGGAGCCGAAGATGGCGTTGGCCAGCCCGCCCGCATCGTTGGGCGGCGGCGTCATGTCGGTAAACAGGGCCAGGCTCAGGCCGCCCAGCCCCAGGCGGATGGTTTCCCACAGAATCCACACCAGCCAGAACACGCCGAACAGCATGGCGGCCATCGACAGGGTCAGCGCCAGCCGGTTCAGGCGCTTGCGGCTTTGGTAGCGGGCCTGCCGCACCTGGGCCAGCGCGGCGGCATCGATGACTTTTGCGGAGGTCGTCGCCTGCGCGGAGATGGCAGCCTTCATGCGCGTGCCCCTTCATTTTTCTGCAAACGGTTGAGCAGCACCTTGGACAGCGCCAGCACCACGAAGGTGATGAAGAACAGCACCAGCCCCAGGTAGATCAGCGATGCCTGGTGCAGCCCCTCGCCCGCCTCGGCAAACTCGTTGGCCAGGGCGGAAGTAATGCTGTTGGCCGCCTCGAACACCGACAGGGAGTTGAGCTGGTTCATGTTGCCGATGACGAAGGTGACGGCCATCGTCTCGCCCAGGGCGCGGCCCAGGCCCAGCATGATGCCGCCGAGCACGCCGGTCTTGGTGTAGGGCAGCACCACTTTCCAGACCACCTCCCAGGTGGTGGAACCCAGGCCGTAGGCCGATTCCTTGAGCAGGGCCGGCGTCACCTCGAACACATCGCGCATCACCGAGGCGATGAACGGGATGATCATGATCGCCAGGATGATGCCCGCCGACAGGATGCCGATGCCCACCGGCGGCCCCGACACGAACGCGCCCAGGTAGGGCACGCCGTCCAGCAAGGCTTGCAGCGGCTGCTGCACGTAGGTGGCCAGCACCGGGCCGAACACCATCAGCCCCCACATGCCGTAGACGATGGAGGGCACGGCGGCCAGCAGCTCGATGGCCGTGCCCAGCGGGCGCTTGAGCCACGCGGGCGACAGCTCCGTCAGGAACAGGGCGATGCCGAAGCTCACCGGCACGGCAATCACCAGGGCGATGAACGAGGTGGCCAGCGTGCCGTAGACCATCACCAGCCCGCCGTACTGGTCTTGCACCGGATCCCAGACGCTGCTGGTGAGGAAACCCAGGCCGTATTCACGGATGGACGGCCAGGCCCCCACCAGCAAGGTGCCCATGATGGCCAGCAGCAGCCCCAGCGTGAGCGCCGCAGCGCCGCCCGCGAGACTGCCAAACAAACGATCCGCCATGCGCCCCGAGATGACGGGGCGCCGTGGCGGCAAGGGCAGCCCCTGGGGCTGCGGGGACGAAGGGATGGGTCTGGACACGTTCTGCATTTTCTGGTGAATCACGGGGAGCCTTATTCCATTTCCAGATCAATAGAGTACGCGAAGGCGAAGCGCAGACATTACGGGCGTAAGGCCAGCGAAGCCGACAAAGTAATCCATTGATCTGGAATTGGAATTACTTCAGGCTGATGGCCTTGCCGGAAGTGTCCTTGATACCGCCCCAGGACTGGAAGATGACGTTCTTGACGGTATCGGGCATGGGCACGTAGTCCAGATCGGAAGCCGTTGTGTCGCCCGACTTGTAGGCCCACTCGAAGAACTTGAGCGATGCCTGGGCCTGGGCGGGCTTGTCCTGGTTCTGGTGCATCAGGATGAAGGTGGCGCTGGTAATGGGCCAGGCGGCCTGGCCGGGCTGGTTGGTCAGGATCTGGTAGAAGCTCTGGCTCCAGTTGGCGCCAGCGGCGGCGGCCTTGAAGGATTCATCGCTGGGCTGGACGAACTTGCCGTCCTGGTTCTGGAGCTGCGCATAGGTCAGCTTGTTCTGCTTGACGTAGGCATATTCCACGTAGCCGATGGAGTTGGCCAGACGGCCCACGAAGGCGGCCACGCCCTCGTTGCCCTTGCCGCCCGCACCGGTGGGCCAGTTCACGGCCTTGCCTTCACCGACTTTCTCTTTCCACTCTGGGTTCACCTTGGACAGGTAATTGGTAAAGCCGAAGGTGGTGCCCGAACCATCCGCACGGCGCACCGGGCTGATTTTTGCCGCTGGCAGGGGCAGACCTGGGTTCAGCGCGGCGATGGCCGGATCGTTCCACAGCGTGATCTTGCCCAGGTAGATGTCGCCCAGCACCTGGCCGTTCAGCTTCAGCTCGCCGGGCTTGATGCCCTTGATGTTCACCACCGGCACGATGCCGCCGATCACCGTGGGAAACTGCACCAGGCCCTTGGCTTGCAGGTCGGCATCCTTGAGCGGCTCGTCGGATGCGCCGAAGTCCACGGTCTTGGCTTCGATCTGCTTGAGGCCCGCGCTGGAGCCGACCGACTGGTAATTGATCTTCACACCGGTGGCCTTGTGGTAATCCGCAGCCCATTTGGCATACAGCGGAGCCGGAAAGCTGGCACCCGCGCCGGTGGCCTCTTGCTGGGCCAGAACGGGAGTGCTCCAGGCGGCGGCCGTCACCGCCAGGATGGTCAGAACGCGTTGTGCGATGGTGGTTTTCATGGTGCAGAAGCTCCTTGTGGGTGGAATAAAACTTCACTGCACGGAACTGTAGAAGCGCTATGTGACAACCGTGTGACACCGCATTGTCCCAGTGTGCAACAGCGCCAGCCCCCACGCCCTGCTGCAAAACCTCCGCGCCCCAGCGCCAGGCAACGTTGGCACGCAATGTGCTTATGGATAGGCAGCCACGCAACGGCTATTCCCAACCATCAACCATCAAGGAGACACCCCCATGGACATGTTTGAATTCCAGCGTTTCAACCTCGACCTTGCCTTCCCCTACCGCCAGAAGTACGACAACTTCATCGGCGGCAAGTGGGTGGCGCCGGTGGCCGGGCGCTACTTCGACAACATCTCGCCCATCACCGGCAAGCCGTTTTGCAAGGTGGCGCAGTCCGATGCCGACGACGTGAACCTGGCGCTGGACGCCGCCCACGCCGCGCAGGAGAAATGGGGCAAGACCTCGGTGGCCGAACGCGCGGGCATTTTGCTGAAAATCGCCGACCGCATGGAGCAGAACCTGGAGCGGCTGGCCATTGCCGAAACCATCGACAACGGCAAGCCGCTGCGCGAAACCCTGGCCGCCGACCTGCCGCTGGGCATCGACCACTTCCGCTACTTTGCCGGCTGCATCCGCGCCCAGGAAGGCACGATCTCCGAGATCGACGCCAACACCGTGGCCTACCACTTCAACGAGCCGATGGGCGTGGTCGGGCAGATCATCCCCTGGAACTTCCCGCTGCTGATGGCCTGCTGGAAACTGGCGCCCGCGCTGGCCGCAGGCTGCTCGGTGGTGATGAAGCCGGCCGAGCAAACCCCGGCCTCGATCCTGGTGCTGATGGAGCTGATCGCCGACCTGCTGCCGCCCGGCGTGCTCAACATCGTCAACGGCTACGGCAAGGAAGCGGGCGAGGCCCTGGCTACCAGCAAGCGCATCGCCAAGATCGCCTTCACCGGCTCCACCCCCGTGGGCCAGCGCATCCTGCACGCGGCGGCCGACAACCTCATCCCCTCCACCGTGGAGCTGGGCGGCAAAAGCCCCAACATCTTCTTTGCCGACGTGCTCGATGCCGACGACGCCTTCCTGGACAAGGCGCTGGAAGGCTTTGCCATGTTCGCCCTGAACCAGGGCGAGGTGTGTACCTGCCCCTCGCGCATCCTGGTGCAGGAGTCGATCTACGAACGCTTCATGGAGCGGGCCGTGGCCCGCGTCGAGGCCATGAAGCAGGGCCACCCGCTGGACAAGTCCACCATGGTCGGGGCGCAGGTGTCGCAAGCCCAGCTCGACCGCATCCTGGGCTACGTGGAAATCGGCCGCCAGGAAGGCGCTCAGTGCCTGACCGGCGGCGAACGCCTGCGGGCCGGGGGCAATATCGACGACGGCTTCTTCATCAAGCCCACGCTGCTGTACGGCCAGAACCACATGCGCGTGTTCCAGGAAGAAATCTTCGGCCCCGTGGCCTCGGTCACGACGTTCAAGGACGTGCAGGATGCCGTGCGCATCGCCAACGACACCGAATACGGCCTGGGCGCAGGCGTGTGGAGCCGCAACGGCAGCGTGGCCTACCACATGGGCCGCGCCATCCAGGCCGGGCGCGTGTGGACGAATTGCTACCACCTCTACCCCGCGCACGCGGCCTTTGGCGGCTATAAGAAGTCCGGCATCGGCCGCGAAACGCACAAGCTGGCGCTGTCCAACTACCAGCAGACCAAGAACCTGCTGGTCAGCTACAACCCGCAAGCGCTGGGCTTTTTCTAAACACCGGGTCGGGGCCAGCCCGCTGCGCTGGCCCCTGGAAACAACTTTCTTTCTTGAAAAGGAGCAATACCGATGGAAACCACCATGAAAGCCGCCGTCGTGCGCGAATTCGGCAAACCGCTGGTCATCGAAGAAGTCACCGTTCCCCGGCCCGGCCCGGGCCAGGTGCTGGTGCGCATCGAGGCCTCCGGCGTCTGCCACACCGACCTGCACGCCGCCCACGGGGATTGGCCGGTCAAGCCCAACCCGCCCTTCATCCCGGGCCACGAGGGCGTGGGCTACGTGGTCGGCGTGGGCACCGGGGTGCGCCACGTCAAGGAGGGCGACCGCGTCGGGATTCCCTGGCTGTATTCCGCCTGCGGGCATTGCCCCCATTGCCTGGGCGGCTGGGAAACCTTGTGCGAAAGCCAGCAGAACACCGGCTACTCGGTCAATGGCGGCTTTGCCCGCTACACCGTGGCCGAGGCCGACTACGTGGGCCGCCTGCCCGACAACATCGGCTTCATCGACATCGCCCCGGTGCTTTGCGCAGGCGTCACCGTCTACAAGGGGCTGAAGGTGACCGACACCAAACCGGGCGATTGGGTCGTCATCTCGGGCATCGGCGGCCTGGGCCACATGGCCGTCCAGTACGCCCGGGCCATGGGGCTGAACGTTGCCGCCGTCGATATCGACGACAGCAAGCTGGCCCTGGCCCGCCGCCTGGGCGCAGAGGTGACGGTGAACGCCAGAAATACCGACCCGGCGGCCTACCTGAAACGCGAAATCGGCGGAGCGCATGGCGTGCTCGTCACCGCCGTCTCGCCCAAGGCGTTCGAGCAGGCGCTGGGCATGACGCGCCGTGGCGGCACCATTGCCCTGAACGGGCTGCCGCCCGGCGATTTCCCCTTGCCGATCTTCGACATGGTGCTCAACGGCATCACGGTGCGCGGCTCCATCGTCGGCACCCGCCTGGACCTGCAGGAAGCGCTGGACTTTGCCGGTACCGGCAAGGTCGCCGCCACCGTGTCGACGGAGAAGCTGGAAAACATCAACCAGGTCTTCGAGCGGATGCTGCAAGGCCAGATCGATGGCCGGGTGGTGCTGGACATGGCGGCATAAGAACCTGTTTCATCACCCGTAAATCCCGGCACAAGCCTGCGCCGGGATTTTTTTGCCTGAGAAATACAAAAAAAAGGAGCTGCTGCCGCTTTGTATTCAAATACATCAGGCATTAAATATATTGGTATTGATATATATCAAGCGGAACAAGCTATGAAAATAATGAAGCATGGGGATATCCAGCTTGTTCCCGCACGCCCTGGCAGGCACACTGGGCCGGTTGTACGCTCCCGCGCCGACCTGCTTCTTTTTTTGGGGGAATCTGCATGTCCTTGCACACCACGGCCCCGGCCTCTGCCGACCACGCGCACCTTCTCACGCTGGCGCATGAGCGTTCGCGGCGCTACGGCCTGGACTTGCACGATGCGCCCCACTACCAGCGGCTGGGCCGGGGCGCCTTGCGCGATGCGCTTGAAGAGCACCGTTTCCTGTCCCGGCACGCCACCCCGGTGATGGAGCATCTCTACACCCAGATCGCCAACACCGGCAGCATGTTGGTGCTGACCTCGGCCAGCGGCCTGGTGCTGCACAGCCTGGGCGACAGCGACTTTCTGCCCAAAGCCGACCAGGTGGCCCTGATCCCCGGCATGGACTGGTCGGAGCAGGCCCAGGGCACCAACGCCATCGGCACGGCCCTGCAAGAGCGCCAGGCGATCACCGTGCAGGGGGCACAGCACTTCATGCACGCCAACCACAGCCTGGCGTGCTCCTGCGCCCCGATTTTTGGCCCCTACGGCGAGCTGATGGGCGCCCTGGACGTCACCAGCGAGCACCACCGCCACCACCCGCACACGCTGGCGCTGGTGCGCATGTCGGTGCAGATGCTGGAAAACCAGATGCTCACCGCGCAATTCCCGCAGGCCATCCGCATCCACTTTCACGCCCGGCCCGAATTTCTGGGCACCCTGGTCGAGGGCATCGCCATCTTCGCGCCCGACGGGCCGCTGCTCAGTCTCAACCGCAGTGCGCAATTCCAGCTCGGGCTGCACACCCTGCCCCGACCTGCGCCCGATTTTTCGGCCCTGTTCCACCAGCCGCTGGCCACGGCATGGAATGCCCAGACCCAGCAGCTCATGCTGCACAGCGGGGTGCGTGTCGGCTGCCGCATCCATCTGCCGCAGCGCCCCGACGCCCAGGCCGCCGCCGCTGCCAGGCCCTCGGCCACGCAACGCCTGTCGCACCTGCAATACCTGGACACGGGCGACGCGCAACTGGCGCACGCCATCGCCCGGCTGCGCAAGGTGCTGGACAAGGACATCCCCGTCATGCTGCTGGGCGAAACCGGCACCGGCAAGGATCTGCTGGCCCATGCCTGGCACCAGGATTCGGCCCGCGCCGACCAGCCCTTCATCGCCGTGAACTGCGCCAGCATCCCCGAATCGCTGATCGAGGCCGAACTCTTTGGCTACGCCGACGGCGCGTTTACCGGTGCCCGCAGGAAAGGCGCCATCGGCAAAATCGCCCAGGCCCACGGCGGCACGCTGTTTCTGGATGAGATCGGCGACATGCCCCTGTCCCTGCAGGCCCGCCTGCTGCGCGTGCTGCAGGAGCGGTGCATCACCCCGCTGGGCAGCGAAAAGGACATCCCGGTCGACATTGCCGTGGTCTGCGCCACGCACCAGGACTTGAAGGCCCGCATCGCCCAGGGCCTGTTCCGCGAAGACCTGTACTACCGCCTGAACGGCCTGGTGGTACGCCTGCCCGCCCTGCGCGAACGCAGCGACCTGCTCGCCGTGATCGCCAAGGTGCTGCAAGTGGTGCAGCCGCAAGGCGCCGCCTGCCAGCTGGCCCCCGAGGTGCTGGAGAAGCTGACCCGCTACCCGTGGCCCGGCAACGTGCGCCAGTTGCACAACGTGCTGCGCACGGCCAGCGTGATGGCAGACGAAAAAGGGATAGTGACTTGCGCAGACCTGCCCGATGATTTTCTGGAAGACTATGCGCAAATCCTTGCCGATGAAGCGCCAGCAGCTCCTGAAAACAAAGCTGAAAACCTCAGCGACTTCACCCTGCAACGCATGGCCCGCGCCCTGGCAGAGCACCAGGGCAATGTCTCGGCCGCCGCCAAGGCGCTGGGAATTTCACGCAACACCTTCTACCGCAAGAAGGCCCAGCTGCAATCCGGCGCGGTCTGACCCCCGGGTTCAAAGTCTTTTCCCGCCTTCGCTGGGGGCAGGCTCTGCGCGGGTGTGACGGTGGGTGAGGAACGTCGGCCGGGCGATTGTTTATTCCTGCTCCGGCTTCTTGCCGCGCAGTTGTTCTTCCAGCTGGCCGATGTAGGCCGCGTGGACGTTGTCGCTTTCCTGGGCGCGGGCCTTGAGGTGGCTTTCCAGCGCATCGATGCGCTCCATCAGGCGTTTTTCCAGTTGCTGCTGCTTATCGTCCAGGGCACCGCGCAGGTCGGTAAAGCGCGAGATCTCGGCCTTTTCCGCCAGTTCGCGCTGGGCTTGCAGCGCCTTGTTGTGCGAGCGCACTTCCAGCAGCCAGGTGGCCTGCATGGCGATCACGTAGGCCAGGAAGATCGCCGCCATCAGGGCCGAGAGGGCCAGCATCACCAGCCCCAGGGGGCCATGGATTTCGGTAAACCCCAGGGACATGGGCACGTCCTGCGCCAGGCTGGCGAAGTTGAAAAAGGCCAGATACCCCAGCAGGGCCACAATCAATACCAAAAGGGCGGTGCGTGCTTTCATGCGTCTTTCTCCAATCGTGAATCTTTACAAGCAGGTGCTATTTTGCCGTGCGGCGGGCGAAAAAAAGCCACCTGGGTCAAGCAGGTGGCTTTTTGCCCGGCCACCGCAGCCACCCGTTCGGGGCGGCAGCGGCGGTGCCTTTCATCAGTTGGTGCTGGCCAGCTGGTCGAGGATGGCGGGGTTCTCCAGCGTGCTGGTGTCCTGGGTGATGGCCTCGCCCTTGGCCAGCGAACGCAGCAGGCGGCGCATGATCTTGCCGGAGCGGGTCTTGGGCAGGTTCTCGCCGAAGCGGATGTCCTTGGGCTTGGCAATGGGGCCGATTTCCTTGGCCACCCAGTCACGCAGCTCCTTGGCGATGGCCTTGGCCTCGTCGCCGGTCGGCACGGGGCGCTTGAGCACAACGAAGGCGCAGATGGCCTCGCCGGTCAGGTCGTCCGGGCGGCCGACCACGGCAGCTTCGGCCACGAGGTCGGTCTTGGCCACCAGGGCCGATTCGATTTCCATGGTGCCCATGCGGTGGCCGGACACGTTCAGCACGTCGTCGATACGGCCCGTGATGCGGAAGTAGCCCCGGTCTTCGCTGCGCACGGCGCCGTCGCCGGCCAGGTAGGTCCTGCCGCCCAGCTCTTCGGGGAAGTAGCTCTTCTTGAAGCGCTCGGGATCGCCCCAGATGGTGCGGATCATGGACGGCCAGGGGCGCTTGACGACCAGCATCCCGCCCGCCCCATTGGGCAGGTCATGCCCGGCCTCGTCCACGATGGCGGTGGTGATGCCGGGCAGCGGCAGCGTGCAGGAGCCGGGCACCAGCGGGGTGGCGCCGGGCAGCGGGGTGATCATGTGGCCGCCGTTTTCGGTCTGCCAGAAGGTGTCCACGATGGGGCAACGCTCCTTGCCGACGTTTTTGTAGTACCACATCCAGGCTTCGGGGTTGATCGGCTCGCCCACCGAGCCGAGGATGCGCAGGCTGCTCAGGTCGGAGGCATCGGGATGCACGGCGGCGTCGGCTTCCGAGGCCTTGATCAGCGAGCGGATGGCCGTCGGCGCGGTGTAGAAGATGGTGCACTTGTGGCGCTCGATCATCTGCCAGAAGCGGCCCGCGTTGGGGTAGGTGGGCACGCCTTCAAAGATGATCTGCGTCGCGCCGGCGGCCAGCGGGCCGTAAGCCACATAGGTGTGGCCGGTGATCCAGCCGATGTCGGCCGTGCACCAGAAGACGTCGCTGTCCTGCAGGTCGAACGACCACAGCATGGTCTGGCGGGCCCACAGCATGTAGCCGCCGGTGGAATGCTGCACCCCCTTGGGCTTGCCGGTCGAGCCGCTGGTGTAGAGCACAAACAGCGGGTGCTCGGCTTCCACGGGCACGGGCGGGCAGTCGGTCGATTGCCCGGCCAGCAGTTCGGCAAAGGTCACGTCGCGGCCTTCCACCTTGGCGTAGGCCGAGGCGGTGCGCTCGTACACGAACACGTTCTGGATGCTCTCGCAGCCGCCCATGGCAATGGCTTCGTCCACGATGGCCTTGAGGGGCAGCTCCTTGCCGCCGCGCATCTGGTAGTTGGCGGTGATCACGGCCACGGCGCCGACGTCGGCAATGCGCTCCTGCACGGCCTTGGCCGAGAAGCCGCCGAACACCACGCTGTGGGTCGCACCCAGGCGGGCGCAGGCCTGCATGGCCACCACGCCTTCGATGGTCATGGGCATGTAGAGCAGCACGCGGTCGCCTTTTTTCACGCCCCGGGCTTGCAGGCCGTTGGCGAACTGGCTCACGCGGTTCAGCAGTTCGCGGTAGGTGACTTTGGTGACCTGGCCATCGTCGGCTTCGAAGATGATGGCGGTCTTGTTTTCGGTGGGGGTGCCGATGTGGCGGTCCAGGCTGTTGGCGCTGGCGTTCAACTCGCCATCGGCAAACCACTTGTAGAACGGGGCATTGCTCTCGTCCAGGTTCTGGGTGAAGGGCTTGCTCCAGACCACGTTTTCACGGGCCAGGCGGGCCCAGAAACCTTCGTAATCCTTTTCGGCTTCGGCGCACAGCGCCTGGTAGGCGGCCATGCCGGAAATACGGGCGGCTTTCTGCACGGCCTCGGAGGGCGGGAAAACACGGTTTTCAACCAAAACGGACTCGATTGCATTTGCTGACATGCGCTGTCTCCTTGAAGATTTTTTTCGTTCCTACCGCCCCGGCCAGCTCCCAATGCGCGGCACTGGCCGAAGCAACTAAGCGACGTCTACTGTCGCCCTAGGGACTTACAGCCTACTGACGGAACCGGCGGTTTTGCCTCCTGTTTTTTCCGGGGAAAACCCGTAAAAAAGCCACTTTTTCATAAAAATTCGCAGAATAATTGACTTTTACATAGTAAATAGTTACACTTCACCCCCTCTTAACAACCTGCCATGCAGGTAATCCTGTCTCTTGAGAGGCAGGAACGACCCGGCAGCTGCCGCAGCCCCCTTGCGCCGCGACGCTGCCACAGGCCAGTTTTTGGCTCTGGTGCACGGACTTTTCCCCAGACCGCCCGGCGGGCAGTCTGGCCGGTGGAAAGTTTCCGGCGGTCTTGCCGTTGGTTGCTCTCACCCACTCCCCAGCCGTAGTCCTTGCGTGCTTTTCCACAGCACCATACGGACTCGCCCTGGCAGTTCTTCAGGCTGCTTTTTTGGTTCTTCACGCATGGCCGCTGCTGCCGTGCGGTGTGCTGGTCGCTCAAAAACTGGTTTCTTGTGTGGGCAGGCTGCCTGGCAGCCCGCTGCACTGTGTTCAACCCTCGAAAAAAAGAGAGGACAACCAGTGGCTAAATCCATCCACATCGAGCATGTCTTCAAGGTCTTTGGCGACCACCCCCAGCAGGCGCTGGAGCTGGTGCAGCAAGGCCATTCCAAGCAGGACATCCTTGAAAAAACCGGCCAGTCGATCGGCGTGTTCGACGCGCACCTGGACATTCGGGCCGGAGAAATCTTCGTCGTCATGGGCCTCTCCGGCTCGGGCAAATCCACCCTGGTGCGGATGCTCAACCGCCTGATCGAACCGACGGCCGGGCGCATCCTGGTCGACGACCAGGACATCAACCAGCTGTCCGACAAGGCCCTGCGCGAGCTGCGCCGCAAGGACATCTCGATGGTGTTCCAGTCGTTTGCGCTGATGCCGCACATGACGGTGCTGGACAACACCGCCTTCGGCCTGGAACTGGCCGGGGTCGATCAGGCCCAGCGCCAGCAGGCCGCACAGGCGGCGCTGGAGCAGGTGGGCCTGGGCGCCTGGGGCGCGAGCTACCCCGACGAGCTGTCCGGCGGGATGCAGCAGCGCGTGGGCCTGGCCCGCGCCCTGGCGGCCGACCCGTCGATCCTGCTGATGGACGAGGCGTTTTCCGCCCTCGACCCCATCATCCGCACCGAAATGCAGTCCGAGCTGCTGCGCCTGCAGCAGATCAAGCGGCGCACCATCGTCTTCATCTCGCACGACCTGGACGAGGCGATGCGCATCGGCGACCGCATCGCCATCATGAAGGACGGCCAGGTGGTGCAGGTGGGCACGCCCGACGAAATCCTGCGCGAGCCGGCCGACGACTACGTGCGCAGCTTCGTCCAGGGCGTGGACGCGGCCATGGTGTTCAAGGCCGGGGACATTGCCCGCCAGGCGATGACCGTGGCCTCCGAGCACGACGACCGGGGCTGCCGCGCCACGCTGCGCCTGCTCGAAGACCTGGACTACGAATACGCCTACGTGCTCACGCCGAAGAAGCGTTTCCTGGGCGTCGTCTCCTCGCAGTCGCTGCGCGATGCCCTGCGCAGCCGCAAAGGCCCGCTGGGGCTGCAAAGCGCCTTCCTGCCCAATGTCACGCCGATCCGGGCCGAAACGCCGGTGGCCGACCTGTACGGCCTGGTGGCCGCGCTGCCCTTTGCCCTGCCGGTCGTCGACGAGCAGGAGCGCTACCAGGGCGTCATCAGCCGCACCACGCTGCTGCGCTTCCTCGACCGCGACACGCCGCCGCTGCCGCCGCCGCAGGACGAGCGCCCGCCGATCCAGCTCAACCCGGAGTTTCCCTCCGGCCAAACCGATCTGCCCGGGGTGATCCGCGAATACAACGACCGCCCCGCCCCCGCACCAGGAGCTGCCCATGAGTGATACCACCACCCCCGCCGCCGCCGACGATCCCTGGAGCGCCGCCAGCGTCCCCGCCAATACCGCCGATACCGCTGCCACCGACCCCTGGAGCAGCAGCGATGCGGCAAATGGCACCGCCAGCAGCGACTGGCTGACCGGCAGCGCCACCCCCGCCGATGCGGCCCAGGCCGCGCCAACCGACCTGTGGCAGCAGCTGCTGCACGACGGCCTGCCGATCCAGGGCTGGATCAACCAGGGCCTGGACTGGGTGGTGAGCAATTTCCGCCCCTTCTTCCAGGCCGTCCGCGTGCCCATCGACGCCACGCTGACCGGCGTGGAGCACGCCCTGCTGGCGATGCCCTGGCCGGTGCTGGCCGTGCTGCTGGCCCTGGTTGCCTGGCAGTTTGCCAGCCGCGCCCTGGCCATCGGCACGGCCGTCTCCCTGGCCATCGTGGCGCTGCTGGGCATCTGGCCCGAGGCGATGGTGACGCTGGCGCTGGTGCTGACCTCGCTGGTGTTCTGCATCATCCTGGGCCTGCCGCTGGGCATTCTGCTGGCCAGCAGCGACCGCGCCCAGCGCCTGCTGCGCCCGCTGCTGGACGCCATGCAGACCACGCCCGCCTTCGTCTACCTGGTGCCGGTGGTGATGCTGTTCGGCATCGGCAACGTGCCGGGGGTGATCGTGACCATCGTCTTTGCCCTGCCGCCGCTGGTGCGCCTGACCAACCTGGGCATCCGCCAGGTGCGCCCCGACCTGATCGAGGCCAGCCGCGCCTATGGCGCCTCGCCCTGGCAGTTGCTATGGAAGGTGCAGCTACCGCTGGCCATGCCCAGCATCATGGCAGGCATCAACCAGGCGCTGATGCTCAGCCTGTCGATGGTGGTCATCGCTTCCATGATCGCCGTCGGCGGCCTGGGCCAGATGGTGCTGCGCGGCATTGGCCGCCTGGACATGGGGCTGGCCACCGTCGGCGGCCTGGGCATCGTGCTGCTGGCCATCGTGCTGGACCGCATCACCCAGGCCATGGGCGAGCCGCGCCGGGGCAGCCAGCGCTGGTGGCAGCAGGGGCCGCTGGGCATGTTGCTGGGCCGGGGCAAGAAAGCCTCATAAAACAATAGCTGCTTGCGCTGATTGAATAACGATTCAAGCATTATTCATACTCGAAACTGTTTATTCATCTGCGGAAACAGCACCTTTTTCAATAGCCGTCAGCCCTTGCTGCTGGCACCCGCTGACGGCACCTTCCCCTTTTTTTCACGAGGAGACCGCTATGAAAAACACCTTCCGTCCCACCCTGATCGCCGCCACGCTGGCCCTGGCCGGCTTTGCCGCCCACGCCGCCGACCTGCCCGGCAAAGGCGTGCCGGTGCTGCCGCTGAAAAGCTCGATTGCCGAGGAAACCTTCCAGACCCTGCTGGTCATGAAAGGGCTGGAGAAGCTGGGCTACACCGTGCAGCCGATCCAGGAAGTGGAGTACCCGACGGCCCACGTCGCCATCGCCAATGGCGACGCGACCTTCATGGCCGACCACTGGAACCAGTTGCACGCCGACTACTACAAGAACGCGGGCGGCGATGCCAAGCTCTACCGCCAGGGCGTATTCATTGCCAACAACGCCCAGGGCTACCTGATCGACAAGAAAACCGCCGACGCGCACAAAATCACCAACCTCGGCCAGCTCAAGGACCCGGCGATCGCCAAGCTGTTCGACAACGACGGTGACGGCAAGGCCGACCTGACCGGCTGCAACCCCGGCTGGGGCTGCGAGGCCATGATCGAGCACCACCTGGATGCCTACAAGCTGCGCGACACGGTAACGCACCAGCAGGGCACCTACTCCGCGCTGATTGCCGACACCATCACCCGCTACAAGGCCGGCAAGTCGATCTTTTATTACACCTGGACGCCCTACTGGGTGAGCAACGAACTCAAGCCCGGCCAGGACGTGGTGTGGCTGGAAGTGCCCTTCTCCTCCCTGCCCGGCGACCAGAAGGGCACCGACACCAAGCTGCCCAACGGCAAGAACTACGGCTTCGTCGTGAACAGCCAGCACATCGTCGCCAACAAGGCGTGGGCCGAGAAGAACCCCGCCGCCGCCAAGCTGTTTGAAGTGATGTCGGTGCCCGTGGGCGACATCAACGCGCAGAACTACCTGATGAGCCAGGGCCAGAACAAGGCCGCCGACATCGAGCGCCACGCCAATGGCTGGATCAAGGCCCACCAGGCCACCTTCGACGGCTGGGTCGAACAGGCCAAGGCAGCTGCCAAGTAAGTTGGCACTTAGAACCTGTTTACGATCTCCACGCGGGTGTGCAGTCGCGGCCTCGGGCGCTCTGCGGCGTTGCAAATCCTCGCCATAGCACCGCTATGGCTGCGGTTTGCGCCTTGCAGCCCATCCCGATCCGCATCCCGCACCCCTTCGCGCTGAGATCGTAAACAGGTTCTTGCAAAAAACAATATCCCCCTGCCGGGGCGGCCTGCCCCGGCAGCACTTCGGAGACTGACCCCATGAACTTCCAAACCTTTTCCGACGCCTTGCAACAGGCGCTGGGCGCCCAGATTCCGCAGGTACTGGGCGCTTTGGCGATTCTGGTGCTGGGCTGGCTGCTGGCCGTGATCGTTCGCGCCAGCGTGCGCCGGGGCCTGAAGCTGCTGCGCCTGAACGAGCGCATCGCCCAGAACACCAAAACCGTCCTGAGCGCGGAAGAAGCCGCCGCCACCGGCGCCTTCTGGCTGATTTTGCTGGCCACGCTGGTCGCCACGCTCAACTCGCTGGATCTGACGCTGCTCTCGGCCCCGCTGGCGCAAATGGTGCAGGACGTGGTCGGCTACATCCCCCACCTGGCCGCCGGTGCCGTGCTGGCCCTGGTCGCCTGGCTGCTGGCCACCTTGCTGCGGGCGCTGGTCACCAAGGCCCTGGGGGCCACCACCCTGGACGAACGCCTGTCGCAAGAGGCGGGCATGGCCCCCATGAGCCGCAACGCCGGCAACGTGCTGTTCTGGCTGGTGATTCTGTTCTTCCTGCCCGCCATCCTGGCCGCGCTGCGCCTGGACGGGGTGCTGGATCCCGTGCGCAACCTGCTGGGCCAGCTGCTGGGCTACCTGCCCAACATCCTGGGCGCGTCGATGATTGCCCTGGCCGGTTTCGTCGTGGCCCGGGTGCTGCGGGCGCTGGTCGGCAACCTGCTGGCTGCCGCAGGCGCACAACGCATCAACGGCTGCCTGGGCCTGGATTCCAGCATCCAGCTGCCGCGCCTGGGCGGTACGCTGGTGTTCATCCTGGTGCTGGTGCCGTCGCTGATCGCCGCCCTGGATGCGCTGAAGATCGAGGCCATCTCCCGCCCCGCCACCCAGGTGCTGGAGCAGGTGCTGGGCGCCACCCCGCACATCCTGGCCGCGTGCATCATCGTGCTGCTGACTTGGTACGTGGCCCGCTTTGCCGCCGGCCTGCTCACCCGCCTGCTGGAAAGCGCCGGCGTGGACACCCTGCCGGAAAAGCTCGGCCTGGGCCAGGCCCTGAGCGGCCCCCTGCGCCCCTCGCAACTGGCGGGCAGGCTGGTGCTGTTCTTCGCCCTGCTGTTTGCCACGGTGGAGGCGGCCGGCCAGCTGGGCTTTGTCCAGGTCAGCGACGTGGTGACCACCTTCATCACCTTCGGCGGCGACATCCTGCTGGGCAGCGCCATTCTGGTGGTGGGCTTCTGGCTCTCCAGCCTGGCCGCCGGGGCGATTGCCCGCACGGGTAAGGAAGGCAGCACGTTTGCCGCCAACGTGGCCCGCTTTGCCATCCTGGGCCTGGTCACCGCCATGGGGCTGCGGGCCATGGGCATTGCCAATGAAATCGTGCAGCTGGCCTTTGGCCTGACCCTGGGCGCCGTGGCCGTGGCGTTTGCCCTGGCCTTCGGCCTGGGCGGACGTGACGCCGCCGGCAAGCTGCTGGAGCATTGCGTGGGCAGGCTGCTGCGCAACAAAGAGGACTAAGCCCTCACTTTCCTGCGCCACTTTCTGTCGGGAAGTGGCGCTTTTTTTCACCATGCTTTCAAGGAGACACCCTGCGCATGACTATTTTCCACACCCCCATCTCACATATCCCAGGCCGCACACTGGGCCAGACATGCAAAACACTGGCCATCAGTTGCGGCCTGGCCTTCATGGCCTACACCGGCAGCAGCGTCCATGCCGCCGATGCCCTGCCGGGCAAGGGCATCACGGTCAAACCCGTGAAAAACCCGGTACCGGAAGAAAACTTCCAGCACCTGCTGGTCATGCGAGCGCTGGAAAAACTGGGCTACACCGTCCAGCCCTACAAGGACGTGGACTACCCCACCGCCTACATGTCGATTGCCTCGGGCGATGCCACCTTCATCGCCTCGCACTGGAACCCGCTGCACGCCGACTTCTACAAGAACGCGGGCGGCGACGCCAAGCTCTACCGCGCCGGCGAATACATCAGCAACGCTGCCCAGGGCTATCTGATCGACAAGAAAACCGCCGACGCGCACAAGATCACCAACATCGCCCAACTGCAAGACCCGAAACTGGCCGCCCTGTTCGACACCGACGGCGACGGCAAGGCCGACCTGGCCGGCTGCACCCCGGGCTGGGGCTGCGAAGCGGTGGTCGAACACCACCTGGATGCCTACCGGCTACGCCCCACCGTCACCCACCAGCAAGGCAACTACGCCGCCCTGATTGCCGACACCCTGGCCCGCTTCAAAGCCGGCAAGCCGGTGCTCTACTACACTTGGACGCCGTACTGGGTGAGCAACGAACTGCAACCGGGCAAGGACGTGGTCTGGCTGGAAGTGCCGTTTTCCGCCCTGCCCGGCGAGCAAAAGGGGCTGGACACCACGCTGCCCAATGGCAAGAACTACGGCTTTGTCGTGAACAAGCAGCAAATCGTCGCCAACAAAGCGTGGACGGACGCCAACCCGGCAGCAGCCAAACTGTTTGAAATCATGCAGCTGCCCCTGGCCGACATTAACGCGCAAAACCACCTGATGAGCCAGGGCGAGAACAAGGATGCCGACGTGCAGCGCCACCTCGACGGCTGGATCAAGGCCCACCAGGCCACCTTCGACGGCTGGATTGCGCAAGCCCTGGCAGCGGCCAAATAATTGTTTTCAATAGCTTGCTTCGCTGATACATAAACGATTTCAGGTGCTAAAGCACCTGAAATCAAGAAAATACCAGCGGTACCAGCTATCAAGATATTCGTACCAGCGCCGAAGCAAAGAAAACCCCCGCCAAACGCAAAGTCTGGCGGGGGTTGTCGTTACAGCAGCACAGGCCTATCAGGCAACGGCAGCGTTCTTGGCGTTCTCCACATACTCTTCAATCTGGTTGAAGTTCATGTAGCGGTAGACGCTGTCCTTGTCGGCGTCGATCACGCCCATCTCGGCCAGGTACTCGGCCGGTGTCGGCAGCTTGCCCAGGCGGGCGGCGATGGCGGTGAGTTCTGCCGAACCCAGGAACACGTTGGTGTTGCGGCCCAGGCGGTTGGGGAAGTTGCGGGTGGAGGTGGAGATCACCGTCGCGCCTTCGTGCACCTGCGCCTGGTTGCCCATGCACAGCGAGCAGCCGGGCAGCTCGGTACGCGCACCGGCAGTGCCGAAGGCGGCGTAGTGGCCTTCCTTGATCAGCTCGCTCTCGTCCATCTTGGTCGGCGGGGCCACCCACAGCTTGGCCGGAATGTCGCGCTGGCCGCCCAGCAGCTTGGCTGCGGCACGGAAGTGGCCGATGTTGGTCATGCACGAACCGATGAAGGCTTCGTCGATCTTGGTGCCGGCGACTTCGGACAGGAACTTGGCATCGTCCGGGTCGTTCGGGCAGCAGACGATGGGTTCCTTGATGTCGGCCAGATCGATCTCGATCACGGCGGCATATTCGGCATCCTTGTCGGCTTCCAGCAGCTCGGGGTTGGCCAGCCAGGCCTGTACCTTCTCGATACGGCGTTGCAGGGTTTTCGCGTCCTGGTAGCCGTCGGCGATCATGTTCTGCATCAGCACGATGTTGCTGGTCAGGTATTCCTTGATCGGCTCGGGGTTCAGCTTGATCGTGCAGCCGGCAGCGGAACGCTCGGCAGAGGCGTCGGACAGCTCGAAGGCTTGCTCCACCTTCAGGTCGGGCAGACCTTCGATTTCGAGGATCTTGCCGGAGAAGATGTTCTTCTTGCCTGCCTTGGCCACGGTCAGCAGACCGGCCTTGATGGCGTACAGCGGAATGGCATGTACCAGATCGCGCAGGGTCACGCCCGGTTGCAGTTCGCCCTTGAAGCGCACCAGCACGGATTCGGGCATGTCCAGCGGCATCACGCCGGTGGCAGCGCCGAAGGCCACGAGGCCGGAACCTGCGGGGAAGCTGATGCCGATGGGGAAGCGCGTGTGCGAGTCACCGCCCGTGCCCACGGTGTCGGGCAGCAGCAGGCGGTTCAGCCAGGAGTGGATCACGCCGTCACCCGGGCGCAGGGCCACGCCGCCACGGTTGCTGATGAAGGCGGGCAGCTCGCGGTGGGTGCGCACGTCCACGGGTTTCGGGTAGGCGGCGGTGTGGCAGAAGGACTGCATCACCATGTCGGCGCTGAAGCCCAGGCAGGCCAGGTCTTTCAGCTCGTCGCGGGTCATGGGGCCGGTGGTGTCCTGGCTGCCCACGGTGGTCATCTTGGGTTCGCAGTAGGTGCCCGGGCGGATGCCCTGGCCTTCCGGCAGACCGCAGGCGCGGCCCACCATTTTCTGCGCCAGGGTGAAGCCGGCCTTGGATTCGGCAGGCGCCTGCGGCAGGCGGAAGGCCGTGGAGGCGGGCAGGCCCAGGGTTTCGCGGGCCTTGGCGGTCAGGGCGCGGCCAATGATCAGGTTGATGCGGCCACCGGCCTGCACTTCGTCCAGCAGCACCTGGCTTTTCAGTTCGAAGTCGGCGATCTTTTCACCGGCTTTTTCCACCTTGCCTGCGTAGGGGAAGATGTCGATCACGTCGCCCATTTCCATCTTGGACACGTCCACTTCGATGGGCAGGGAGCCGGAATCTTCCTGGGTGTTGAAGAAGATCGGGGCGATCTTGCCGCCCAGGGTCACGCCGCCGAAGCGCTTGTTGGGCACGAAGGGGATGTCTTCGCCCGTGGCCCAGATCACGCTGTTGGTGGCCGACTTGCGGCTGGAGCCGGTGCCCACCACGTCGCCCACGTAGGCGACGATGTGGCCCTTTTGCTTCAGGTCCTCGATGAACTGCATGGGGCCGCGCACGCCGTCCTGCTCGGGCTTGAAGGCCGCGTCGGGACGGGTGTTCTTGAGCATCGCCAGGTAGTGCATGGGGATGTCGGGGCGCGTGGTGGCGTCCGGCGCGGGCGACAGGTCGTCGGTGTTGGTTTCGCCGGGCACCTTGAACACGGTGACGGTGATCTTTTCCTGCACCTTGGGACGGCTGGTGAACCACTCGGCGTCGGCCCAGGACTGCATCACTTCCTTGGCGCGGGCGTTGCCGGCCTTGGCCTTGTCGGCCACGTCGTTGAAGTAGTCGAACATCAACAGCGTCTTCTTCAGCGCATCGGCGGCGACCTGGGCGACTTCGGCGTCGTCCAGCAGCTCGATCAGCGGGTGCACGTTGTAGCCGCCGACCATGGTGCCCAGCAGCTCGGTGGCCTTGGCCTTGGAGATCAGGCCGACCTGGATGTCACCGTGGGCGACAGCGGCCAGGAAGGATGCCTTGACCTTGGCGGCATCGTCCACACCGGGCGGCACGCGGTGGGTGAGCAGGTCCAGCAAAAAGGCTTCTTCCCCGGCGGGCGGGTTCTTGATCAGCTCGATCAGCTCGGCCACCTGTTTGGCGTCCAGCGCCAGGGGGGGGATGCCCAACTTGGCGCGTTCGGCCGCGTGTTCACGGTAGGCTTGCAACATGCTTGCTCTCTCCAAAAGTAGTTGTATAAAAAGGATAAAAGTGAAAACTTACTGGCCCACCCGGCCTTCGAGCAGGTTGGGCAGGGGGTTTTTCTTGAGCGCTTCGGCCACTTGCAGCTGGGCGGTGCTCATGCATTCGTCGGCCAGACGCTGGCCGATCTTCTGGTTCATCAGCATCGACTTGTTGGCAATCTGCAGCCACACGGCCCCGGCGCGGGTGTCTTCCAGGCGCACCGCACCGGTGGAAGTGACCACCGGACTCATCTGGTAGTTGAAACCGCTGCCGCTGACCTTGAAGTAACCGGGCTTGTCGGCGACGCGCTCGACATTCACATGCTTGCCCAGCTCGCAGCCGATGGTGCCGGTGTGCACCAGCTCGGCAATGGCCAGGGCGTCATCGCCCAGGGGCTGGTCGGCCAGCATGGCTGCGGCAGCCGCGGCGGCCACCGAGGTCGTGGCCACGGCGGCCTTCTTCACCGGGGCTTTGGCCGGGGCCTTGGCGACGACCTTCTTTGCCGGGGCCTTGGCTGCTGCGGCGGGCGCTTTTTTGGCAGCGACAGGGGCCGCGGGGGCAGCCAGGGCCAGCAGGGGCACCAGCATCAGGGTGGAGGCAACCAGGTGTTTCATACGAACTCCAGCGAATCTTTCTCTCTTAACAATGGGGCTGCGCCGGCTTGGCCGCATCGGCAAACCAGCGGCGCACATTGTCCGGCAAAGTCAGGCCCGTTTGTGCTGCGCGTCGCAATACCTGCCAGTAGTAGCGGTAGCTGGCCCGGTCGTGCAGCACGCCCTGGTAACTCGTCGGCCCCCACTGGGCGGCATCTGCGGCCAGCAAAATCGCTGCCGCCGTTTCCACCAGGGTGGCATCGGGGGCAAAGGCAGCGACGATGGGGCGGATCTGCGCCGGGTGAATGCTCCACATGCGCGTGTAGCCCAGCGCCTGGCTGGCCTGGCGGGCGGCATCGGCCAGGGCCTGGGTGTCCCTGAATTCCGTCACCACGCAGTGCGATGGCACCTTGCCGTGGGCGTGGCAGGCGGCGGCGATTTCCAGCTTGGCCCGCAGCACCAGGGGATGGCTGAACTGCCCCGGTACGCCCATGGCGCTGGCAGGAATCGCGCCGCCGTGGGCCGAGACGAAGTCCATCAGCCCGAAGCTGATGCTCTGCACGCGCGGATGCGCGGCAATGGCAAACGCCTGCTGCACGGCGGCGGGTGATTCGATGAGCACGTGCAGGGGCAGCTCCGAGCCACAGGCGCGGTCGATGGCCCGTGCGGCCAGCGCCACCTGATCGGCGTTTTCCACCTTGGGCAGCATGACGTGGGTGAGCCGGTCGCCCACCTGGCCGACGATGCGGGCCACGTCGTCGACGAACGCCGGGTGCTCCAGCGCATGGACGCGCACGGCCATGCGGGCCTGCGGGTGTTCCTGGGCGTGCGCACGCACCAGGGCGGCCACCTGGTCGGCATGGGCCGCTTCCTGGCCGACGGCGGCGCCGTCCTCGCAGTCCAGCGTGACGTCGAAGACGCAGCGGCCCAGCTCGGCGGTCATCTCGGCCTGCAGTTGCAGGCTTTTGCGCATCCGCTCGATCTGGCCGCTGAAGTGGTCGCACACCGGCAAGGCGCTGGCGGCAGCCTGGGCGCCGGGCAGGATGTCTTGGGGGTGGGCGGAAACGGTCATGCGGTCGAGCAGATTCAAGGAGATGCCAGGATCAGGAGGAAGAAAAATGGTGTAGCGGCTGGGCGTTTCTGCCAACCGCTACAGCATGTCTCTTGCTTTAAAAAAAATAGCTGCCTCCGCTTGATATTCAAGGATTTCAAGGTTTTTCATCCTTGAAATCCTTTATTCACCAGCGGAAGCAGCTCCTTTTTTATTGCAGCAGGTCCTTCACGCCGTCCTGCTCGCCTTGCAGTTCAGCCAAGGTCTTGTTGATGCACTCTTGCGAGAAGGCGTCGATTTCCAGGCCTTCGACGATCTTGTATTCGCCGTTGGCCGTGGTCACGGGGAAGCCGAACACGATGCCGGCGGGGATGCCGTATTCACCGTTGGAGGGCACACCCATCGTCACCCATTCGCCGTTGGAACCCAGGGCCCAGTCGCGCATGTGGTCGATGGCGGCGTTGGCAGCCGAAGCGGCCGAGGACAGGCCGCGTGCAGCGATGATGGCCGCGCCGCGCTTGCCCACGGTGGGCAGGAACACGTCCTTGTTCCACACCTGGTCGTTGATCTTGTCCTTGATGCTTTCGCCGTTGACGCTGGCAAAGCGGTAGTCGGCATACATGGTGGGCGAGTGGTTGCCCCACACGGTGAGCTTGCGGATGTCGCCCACTTTGGTGCCGGTCTTGGCGGCCAGTTGCGAGGCAGCGCGGTTGTGGTCCAGGCGCAGCATGGCGGTGAAGTTCTTGGCCGGCAGATCGGGGGCCGACTTCATGGCGATGTAGGCATTGGTGTTGGCGGGGTTGCCGACCACCAGCACCTTGACGTTGCGCGAAGCGACGGCGTTCAGGGCCTTGCCCTGGGCGGTGAAGATCTGGGCGTTGGCGGCCAGCAGATCGGCACGCTCCATGCCGGGGCCACGGGGACGGGCGCCGACCAGCAGGGCGTAGTCGGTGTCCTTGAAGGCGGTCATGGGGTCGGCGTGGGCTTCGATGCCGGCCAGCAGGGGGAAGGCGCAGTCTTCCAGCTCCATGATCACGCCCTTCAACGCGTTCTGGGCCTTTTCATCGGGAATTTCCAGCAGTTGCAGGATGACGGGCTGGTCCTTGCCCAGCATTTCGCCGGAAGCGATACGGAACAGCAGGGCGTAACCGATTTGACCAGCAGCGCCGGTGACGGCGACACGAACAGGTGCTTTGCTCATGGATGAGAACTCCGAGTGGGTGGTAAACAGTGTGGTGGCTGCTTGTTACAGATACCAAACGGTTACAAGCACCACCGACAGGCCCGGAGTTTAACGCCGATTGACCTCCCCGGTCAATTTGTCTTATGTCTTATATAAGATATCAATACAAGAATTCTCAAGCCTGACACGGCCCTGACGCAAGCGTGCTATTTCGCCCCGCCGGACCAGCGCAAGACCGGCCGGTTACATCCGCCCGGTCACCGGAATGGCCGCCCCGTGCACCGCCCGCGCGGCATCGGAAATCAGGAAGCCGATCACCTCGGCCAGGGCCTTGGGCTGTACCCAGGTGGCCGGGTTGGCATCGGGCATGGCCGCACGGTTGTCCGGCGTATCCAGCACCGAGGGCAGGACGCTGTTGACATTGATGCCGTAGCTTTTCAGCTCGGCGGACATGGCTTCGGTCAGGCGCAGCAGGGCGCTCTTGGACGCGCAGTAGGCCCCCATGTTCGCCAGCCCCTTGGCCGCCACGGCCGCACCCACCGTGACGATGCACCCGTGGCCCTGCTGTTTCAGCCTGGGTACCACCGCCGCCGCCAGATGCAGCAGGCTGGTGGTGTTGAGGTTGAGCATGAACTCCCAGGTCTGCAGCGGCGTGGCATCTACCGCCTCCCCCATGTGAAAACCGCCCGCCAGGTGGCAAACGGCATCCAGCCGCCCCTCCTGGGCCAGCACCTGCTGCACGCGCTCGATCAGGGGCTGGCGCTGCGTCAGGTCCGCCTCGATCAACACCACGTCGGGCAAATGCCCGAATGCCAGTTGCATGGCCTGGCCGTTGCGGGCCAGCAACAGCAGGCGCCAGCCCTGGTCATGCAAAAAATTGGCCACTGCCCAACCCAGTTGGCCAGTGGCGCCAGTGATCAAAACGGTTTTCTGCGTACTGCTCATGTCTCTCGTTCCTTTGCCTTGCGATGGTAGTGCCCGGTTCCCCGGGTCAGCACCTGGTCGCCCGCAACGATAACACCGGGCCGATGGCTGGACGCCGTTCGCACCCGTTCGTAGTACGGCCCGAAATCGATCGTCGCCAGATGCAGCAGGTCGGCCAGATCGGGCAGAACGAAGTAAATCTCCTGAAAATCGTCGATGCGGTACTCGGTGCGCAGCACCCGTTCCAGATCGAACCGCACCCGGTGCGGCGAGGCATCCGCCAAGGCAAACACCGACTCGGTGGCCGAGGAAACGATGCCGGCGCCGTAGATGCGCAACCCGTCGCTTTGCTGCACCAGGCCAAATTCCACCGTATACCAGTACACCCGTGCCAATTGTTCCAGTACGCCCTGCGCCTTGGCCCGCAAGCCGCCCTGCCCGTAGGCCTGCATGAAGTCGGCCATGACGGGGTGCATAAGCATGGGCACATGGCCGAACACGTCGTGGAACACGTCCGGCTCCTGCAAATAATCGAGCTGATGGGCTTGCCGGATGAACTGCCCGGCCGGGAAGCGCCGGTTGGCCAGGTGCTCGAAGAACACATCGTCGGGCACCAACCCCGGCACCGCCACCACCTGCCAGCCGGTGCGGCGCATCAGCACTTCGGAGAGCCGTTCAAAGTCGGGAATCTGGTCGGACGCCATCGACAGCGCCTGCAACCCCTCCAGAAAAGCGTCGCAGGCCCGCCCGGGCAGCAGGCGGCTTTGCCGTTCGAACAAGGTTTTCCAGGTGGCGTGTTCCTGCGCGGTGTACTGTGCCCAGCCCTGGTCGATCGTCCAGTCGGGGCGCTGGGGCTGGTAGCTGGCCGCCGCCAGGCCATGCTTGTCGGCGCCGCTCATGCGACGTGCTCCTGCCGGGCCAGCGCGGCGGCCACCCGATCCATGGCTTGCGCCAGGGCGATGTCGCGCAGCGACAGGCCCTGCACATCGTGCGTGGTCAGCAGCACGTCGACACGGTTGTAGACGTTGCTCCATTCCGGGTGGTGGTTGCTGCGCTCGGCCACCAGGGCCACCTGCGCCATGAAGCCGATGGCCTGGGCAAAATCCTGAAAGCCGAATCGGCGCACGATCACCCCGCCGCGCTCGGCCTGGTACTGCCACTGCGGCACCTGCGCCAGTGCGGCGGGCAATTCTGCGGTACTGAGTTTCATGCTGTGCCCTCCTTACTCCGTGGCAATTGCGCCCCGGCGCACCTGATCTCGTTCCAGCGATTCAAACAAGGCCTTGAAGTTACCCTCGCCAAAGCCTTCGCGGTAATTGCCCTGGCGCTCGATGAACTCGAAGAAGACCGGTCCGAGCAAAGGCTCGGAAAAAATCTGCAACAGCAGCCGTGGCTGGCCGCCCTCGGTCGTACCGTCGAGCAGGATGCCCCGTGTCTGCAGATCCGCAACGTTCTGCCCATGGCCGGGCAGGCGTTTCTCCAGGTTCTGGTAGTAAACGTCGTTGGGGGCCGTCAGCAGCGGGATGCCGGCCAGTTGCAACTGGTCGATGGCCTCGACCAGGTTGTCGCACAGCAAGGCAATGTGCTGAATGCCTTCGCCGTTGAACTGCATGAGGAATTCCTCGATCTGCCCGCCACCCTGCTTGGCCTCCTCGTTCAGCGGAATGCGGATCAGGCCATCCGGGGCCGTCATGGCCTTGGAGGTCAGGCCGGTGTATTCGCCCTGAATATCGAAGTAGCGGATCTCCCGGAAATTGAACAGCTTCTCGTAAAACCCCGCCCAGTGCGCCATGCGCCCCCGGTAGACGTTGTGCGTCAGGTGGTCGACCACGGAAAAGCCGAAGCCTGGCGGGTGGCGCTCCACCCCGGGCAGCCATTCGAAGTCGATGTCGTAAATGGACTTGCCATCCTCGAAACGGTCGATCAGGTACAACGGCGCCCCGCCAATGCCCTTGATCGCCGGCAGGCGCAGCTCCATCGGCCCGGTGGGAATGTCCACCGGCTGCGCCCCCAGCTCCAGGGCACGCCGGTAGGCCCGGTGTGCGTCCTGAACGCGAAAGGCCAGCCCGCAGGCGCTGGGGCCGTGCTCGGCGGCAAAGTAACCCGCCACGCTCCGGGGCTCGCGGTTGACGATGAAATTGATGTCCCCCTGCCGGTACAGGGACACGTCCTTGGAGCGGTGGCGGGCCACCTCGGTGAAGCCCATTTTCTCGAACAGCGGCTCCAGCACCCCGCCACGGGGCGAGGCAAACTCGACAAACTCAAATCCCATCAATCCCATCGGGTTGGCAACAGATTCCGTCATGTGGTGCATTCCTTGCAGACAAATACTTGATGGGGATCAACTATAAAAAACAATAAAGTTTTATTTAATTAAAAATTTCACCTATGGACTTTTTCTATCGAAGTCTGTAAGTACATGCTATATATCGCCTCTTTTTCCTCTCCACCCCGCAGCAATGGACAGCACCCCAGCATCACGCCGCCGACGCATCCCGCAAACCCAACGTGTGGAAAACACCCAGCGCAAACTGATTGATGCCGCCTTGCAACTGCTGCACGAAGAGGGCTTCAAGGGCGCCACGCTGCAGGCCATTGCCCGCCGGGCGCAAGTCTCGCTGGGAGCGCTGCAGCACCACTTCAAGACCCGCGATGCCCTGATGGAACGCCTGGTGCAGGAGGTCATGGCCCCCCTGAGCGCCCAGGGCAGCGCCTGGCCCGACCACAGCCTGCCGCTGCCCGAGCGGGCCCAGGATTTTGTCCAGCGGGCCTGGCAGAACATCTTCGGCACACCGCACTACCAGGCCGCCTGGAGCCTGTTTCTCGGCTGCAAATCCTCCCCCACCCTGTTCACCCACGTCAACCAGCAGCGCCTGCTGGTGGACAACGCGTTTTATGCGCAGTTTCTGCACATCTTCCCGGAAATCGAACGCCACCACCCCTCCCCCCAAGGCGTCGCCACCACCGTCTTCGCCGCATTGCGCGGCGCCGGCGTCCTGGAATTCTTTGACGTGACCGCAACAGAGCGCGAAGCCTGCCTGCAGACGCTGGCAGACACCATCGTCCAGGCCGGCACCCCGGCGGCAACGCCATAGACCCGAATACAGGCCCCGGCCCTTGACCCAAGCCAAGAACCTGCTATCAGGAGTGCTTTGCAACTTGTCTTATGTCTTATATAAGATATGATAGGCCGCTGTAACACTATGCCCTGAACATGCCGCTGGCGTGCATTGTTCGCCGGCACCGGTTTTAGCCATGCCCCCCAATACCGCCCTCCTGAC